>DFDK01000041.1:0-7197 GCA_002367695.1 Acidimicrobium sp. UBA3029
AGCAACACATGTGGTGTAAATAGTTGGTGTTTCCTGTGATTTGATTATCAAATGCGACGGAATCACTCGGGTGTTTGCTCCCAGTGCTCAATCAGTATCGAGGCAGCCTGCTCGGGGTGTGAGCACATCCACCAGTGGCCTGCATCATGAATCGTGGCTGTGGTGGCATTGACGGTTGTTGCAACGTGATGCATGTCTTCTACGGTGCCTGCGAAGTGATCGTTGGGGGCGATGATGGCGAGGCCATTGGGTGGTGCTGCTGTTGTGAAGAGTTTGCCGACAGTGGCTAAAGCAGGTTGGGCGGCGCTGCGATAGAGGGCGAGGATGCAGCGGGCCATGTCTTCGTTGACGTGTGATTTGACGAGGGCTGCAACGGAGGGTGTGACGCCTTGAGCGGCAAAGAGATCGACGAAGTCTTGATCGGACAGAGCAACCATGCCGGCAACCCATTGCTCACCAATGTCGGGTGTTTGCCAACGGAGAGCGCCGTCATGCCAGATGTAGTCGGGGTGCAACATACCGATGACATCGGATGCCCACGAACGCACGATGTGTGGTTGTGTGGCTAATGCGTTGTAGAGATGACCAGCACCCCAGTCGTGGGCAACGAGATCGATGGGGCCGTCGATGTTGTTGAGTTCGTTGAGCAGCCAATCGCGATAGTCGTACATGGTTGCACCCCAGCCTGCGGGCGACGGTGAGCCAAAGCCGGGAGGAGAGAGCAAGACGATGTTGGTGATGCCGCGTGTGGAGAGCTCGGTGACAAGGGGAGACCAGATGGCACTGGTTTCGGGCACGCCGTGGACAAAGACCTTGGTGCTCTGGGACATATGCCGAGGGTATCTAGAGCCACCAGCGGAAGATAACGAATACGAGAAATGTTCTCAATAACATCGCAATTTGTATTCTGCACATTGACCGATGATGTTCGTTCATTGACGCTTCGAATCTGGCGTAGTGGTCCTCAAGATGCAGAGGAGAGCCGTCGAGCGACGAGGGTCTGAGGAAATTTGGCGGGGAGTCGTCTGGCTGCATGGGGCGAAGTGTTACACAGGACGTGCTCTGGGTGTCAAGCACTCATTAACCGAAGGGGTGTTAGCGCCACCAGCGGTCGATACTGAGTAGCGCGATCATGAGGAGGGTATTTGCTGCAGTTGATTTGGAGAGCAACGACTTTGTATCGCTGATCACTTTGGTGAATTGGCTGTCGACTTTGGCAAAGTAGCTAAGACCGGGAAGATCATTCGAAAGTCATCCGCTATTTCACACTGGTTGAAAGTAATTGCAATAAATGCCGCTGTATTGCTCTTCCCCGATGGGGTTGGGTTTCCCGTAGCGCTCGGACAGTTATTGATCGTTGCTACTACAGTGCTGGCGACAACGATTAAAATTACAAAGCGTTAGTCCTCTTCGCCAATATCTTCATTCCATAGCGTTGGTTCAGCGGCTATAAAGTCCTGCATCAGTTGAAAGCTTTCTTCGTCGTCGAGCACGATCACTTCAACACCGCGTGATTTCAGCAATTCCTCGCCTCCAAGAAAAGTACGATTTTCTCCGATGACAACACGTGGAATTTTGTAGAGCAGCATGGCACCAGTGCACATGTCGCACGGGCTGAGCGTGGTGTACATCGTTGCCTTTTGATAAACGCTTGCTGGAAGCCGTCCTGCATTTTCCAAGCAGTTCATTTCTGCGTGATGAATTGCGCTGCCATGTTGGACACGCTGGTTATGCCCGACAGCAAGCACTTTTCCATCCACAACTAAGGCTCCACCGATTGGAATTCCTCCAGCCGCTCGGCCTTTTTTTGCTTCGTTGAGTGCATATTGGTAGTTCTCTTTGTCGGTCATTCATTGTCCTTAATGTCGTTTGTATGGTTTGAGATAAGCGCCCGGGTAGGGGATATTGCGTCCTGATACGGCAAGACCAATGATGACGGCGAGGTATGGAAGCGCAAGCAGAATCTCAAAGGGAACATTTGAAAAAGAGGGAAGTAGTCGTAGTTGCAATTGCCCTGCATTGATCAACGAAAACAGGGCAGCTCCAGCGAGTAGTCGACCAATTTTCCATCGCCCAAAAATTACGAGCGCAAGCGCAACCCAGCCACGTCCATTGATGATGTTGATAGTAAACGAACCAACGAACGCGAGCGTGATAAACGCTCCTCCCGCGGCCATATAGATCGAACCAATCAAGATTGCTGTGTAACGAGTTTTGGTTACATCTATACCCGCTACGTCTGCCGCCTCGGGGTTCTCACCAACCGCGCGAATCTTGAGACCCAACCCAGAGCGCCGCATGAGCCACCATGTGAGCGGGACAATGAATAAGAATGTGGCATAGGTGATCCAGTACTGGCTAAAAATTGGACCCCCAAAATCAATAGGTCGCCATGGATCAACCCTCACTTGGCCACCATCTGAAGTAAACATGATGCGATTCGCCGAGTTTGAAAAACTGATCATGAAGAGCGTGAGCCCGAGACCAGCCACATGTTGGTTTACTCCGAGTGTCACCGTCAGGAATGCAAAGATCAGTCCTGCGGCAGCTCCAGTTACAAGGGCAGCGATGAGGCCAGTGGTCAGACTGCCCGTGTGGGCAGCGGTTGCTATCCCAACAAAGGCGCTGCCATACATAATTCCCTCAACTCCAAGGTTGAGCACTCCAGATTTCTCTGTCACGAGTTCGCCAAGTGCTGCGAGCGCGAGTGGCGTAGCAATGCGCAGACTTGAGCCAATGATTTCTTGGGTGATATCAATCATTTCTTACCCCTTGTCCAGACCACCCGATATTTCTGAATGACCAATGCCGCAATCACAGTGAGCAGAAGAACAGATTGTACGAACTCGCCAATAGTTGATGGAATTTCAAGGGCACGACTTGCCGAAAATGATCCAACAGTGATGAGACCGAATAACAATGCCACGCAAAGTGAACCGATAAAACTTAAAGCAGCAAGGGTTGCCACAATGACACCCGTATATCCGAAACCAGAACTGATACCAGTGGTGAGTTGGTGTGCAACTCCAGCAACTTCGCTAGAGCCACCTAGGCCAGCGATCCCACCGCTTACCAAAGCGGCAACCAGCAGCGTTCGCTCGACTGGAAGGCCCGCGATACGTGCAGCACCGGGAGCCATGCCAACAGCCCTCAACTTCAGTCCGCCAGCCATCTTGCCTACGTACCACCAACACAGAACAATGATGATGACGCCGAGCGCCAAGCCTAGGTGAACACGCGTACCCGGCCAGATGATTGGCAACTGAGTTGACTTCGCGATGACGTCGGAATCTGGAAATCCGGTTTCACTGTTTCGCCAAGGGCCATTGAGCAATCCAGAAATAATGAGCAATGCGACGGGATTTAAAAGGAGAGTGGTGACCACTTCATCAATACCAAGTCGGGTGCGCAGGAGTGCAGGGACAAGTGCCCAGAGTGCGCCAAACAACATGCCAGCAAGCAAAATCAGTGGCACACCGACAATGGATGGAAGCGGCTCTGCATGAATGCCAACCCATGTTGCACCAATTGTTCCCGCAAGTAGTTGCCCCTCAGCACCGATATTCCAATACCCAGCACGAAAAGCAATTGCTACTGCAGCACCAGTGAAGATGAGTGGAGTTGCAGACAGAATGGACTCGGTAATTCCGAACCGTGTTTGCAGTGGTGATATAAACATGTAGTGGAAGGCCGAGATCGGGGCGCCCCCAGCCCAGCGGACAACAATTGCAGAAAGCAAAAACGATACAAACGCTGCTGCTGCGATAAGTGCTGGCCCTCGCCACCAAGGCATTGATGAGCGCAGTGCAAAACGGGGCTTCATTGTTTAATTCCTGCCATTAATTGGCCGAGCGTTTCGCGAGTAGCCGTCGATCCATCAACGATGCCAATGATTGCACCCCGGTACATAACAGCAACCCTGTCCGCCAACTCAAGCACTTCGTCGAGGTCTTCGCTGACGAGCAATACTGCAGTTCCCTCTGTAGAAGCCTGCATGATCAACGAACGGACATAACGTGTTGCCATTACGTCGAGCCCACGAGTTGGTTGAGAAATAATTGCAACCTTTGGTTTGCGACTAAACAACCGTGCAAGCAACACCTTCTGCATGTTTCCGCCAGAAAGTGTTCCTAGCGGTTGTTTGGGTGTTGTTTTTATTTCAAATTGAGTAATAGCTGATTCGCAGTGTTCAAGTATCTCTTTTTGTTTCAGTTGAAACTTGGTTGCAAAGTTGTCAATGCAGTCAAGAACAAGATTTTCCATCACCTGTAAGGCGTGCACAGCAGATGCGTGTCGATCCTCGCCCAACATGCCCACGCCCGCACGCATGAGTGATTGGGGAGTGGTCTGACCAAGGGTGTTCCCCTCAATAACAACGCTGCCTTTATCAAGTGCAAGTGTTCCACTGAGCACCCGAACTAATTCGGCTTGACCATTGCCCGACACACCCGCAACTCCAACAATTTCGCCCGAGCGAACATCAAATGAAACTTCATTGAGCTCGCCCGATTCAGTGGTCACGCTAATGCCCTTGAGGGCGAGAATTGGATCACCAAAGAGTTGCTGGGTGGGGCGGCGTTGAGCAACAGCAACTTCATCGTTTCCCATCATCAAACCGATGAGTTCCTGTGAACTCATTCCACTGACTTTGGAGTTGGACACCACTTTGCCCCTGCGCAGGACCGAAACACGATCGGCAACCTGCTCGATTTCTGCCATTTTGTGACTGATGAGCACAATTCCAATACCTGACTCGGAACGAAGTTTCTTGATCACTTCAAGAAGTGAATCAATATCTTGTGGGCCCAATACCGCAGTCGGCTCGTCAAGAATGAGGTACCTACATCCAGACATGAGGGCCTTGAGAATTTCTACGCGCTGCTGAAGCGCAACGGGCAATGATGAAATAACAGCATCTGGTGAAACTTCAAGACCGAACTTTGCAGATGCTGCATTTATTTCTTTTCGTACGGATGCAAGATCAAGTGAAAAAGTGTTTGCACTAGCAAGAGCGATATTCTCTACGACGGTCATGTTCTTTACGAGTGAGAAGTGCTGAGTTACCATTCCGATTCCAGCGGCACGCGCATCACGAGGAGAGTTAATAGTGAGTGCGACGCCGCCTGCCTCGATTAATCCAGTATCCGGCTGAGTCAAGCCGTACAGAATTTTCATCAACGTGGTTTTACCAGCCCCGTTTTCTCCCAGCAGGGCATGAACTTCACCTACTCGTAAATCGAGCGAGACATCCGAGAGGGCAATGGTCTCGCCGAACGCCTTAGAAATATTACGCAAAAAAATAGAGGGGGCGGTGCCGTGAATCACGACACCTGCCCCCTCTTGTGAATTCATCATTGAACTCGTATGTGCTTTCGGTTACCTACTTGGTCACCGAACCCGCAGGAATAGCCTCGTTGATGTCAACACGAAGCGCACCAGACTTAATGGCTTCCATCGCCGCAGTTGCTTTTGCAACTACATCGGCTGGAATTCCGCCAGTGACTGCTGTGTTGATTTCGGCCAACGTTGCTCCACCCTTCGCAACCATGCTGAAGTCCTTCAAGTCTTGCGACGTATATGAACCAGCCTTGACTTGGTCGAGGATGTACCTAACAGTTGGACGCATGTTCCAAACGTTTGATGTAACAACGGATTCAGGTGCAGTTGCCTTCTGATCCATTTGGTTGCCAAACGAGAGCAATCCCTTTTCTGCGGCTGCCTCAATAACGCCTGCGCGCTCGGCAAACAAGATGTCGGCTCCAGCAGAAATCTGAGACAGTGCAGCTTCTTTTGCCGCAGCTGGGTCAAACCATGAGTTGATGAAGTTGATCTTTGCTTGCACGTTTGGGTTTACCGACTGTGCTCCGGCAATAAATGCGTTCACAATTCGGTTTACCTCTGGCACAGGAATACCGCCGACAATACCGATGATATTTGTCTTGGTGAGACTGCCAGCCAAAATGCCCGAAACGTATGCAGGCTCGTGAATCCAGTTGTCAAATACCGAGAAGTTTGGTTCGGCTGGACCACCACCAGAACCCATGACGAATGCAATATTTGGGTAATCAAGTGCAACCTTACGCGCAGATTCTTCGTTGCCGAACGAGTCACCCATGATGATTGCGGGCTTATCTTCCTCTGCAATTTGTCGCAACGTACGCTCAAAAGCGCCTGATGCATAACCAATCTTGTCAATGTACTTATAGGTAATTTCACCGGCATCTGCCATTTCCTGCAGCGCTTCGTGAATCACGCCGTCCCACGGCTCTTCAATTGCCGATGAATATGCAGCAATGACACTTATTACCTCTTTGCCCTCCGCTGCAGCATTATCTGTTGTTGCATCGTCGCTGCCAGTGTTTCCACCACATGCGGCAAGTGTGAATCCTGCCAGTGCAATTACAGCAATGGCTTTTCCAATACGACTTTTCTTCATGAACTTTCCCCCTTTAGTTGGACAAATGGCACAGTACCACTCAGCCCGAGATGCCGCATAAGGCCTTTTCTGCAAAGGGCAATCGAAGCAGTCTGAACAATCCAGTTCCTGGCTTTGAAGGCGCGGCTCTTTTGGTCACCGTACTCGTCCAAGTCATATTTCTGCATCAACTGAAAGGCCAGGACCAATGCTGTTTCTGCCTCGGCCCGTGGGCTGTCGCGCGAACATAAGCCGAGGGTACACGTATATATATGACGGAGAGGTTGGAGATTGTGTCTAGCGCCACCAGCGTTCGATGCTGAGTACTGCAAACATCATTGTGAAATAGAGTGATCCAAATTTGAAGAGTGTCTTGTTCAGTTCGACTTGTTTTGTGTCAAACATTGTGTAGACCTTGCTAAATTGCTCGGACATTTCGGCACGAAATTTTATGAATTGTGAGTCCATATCGGTGCGAAGGTTGCTGATTTGGCTATCGACCCTGTCGAATCCGGCATTCATGTCGGTTCTAAGGTTGGTGAATTGGCTGTCGACGATTTCAAATTGTTTATTTACGAGTTCGAATTGGCTGATGACTTTGCCAAAGTTGGAGTCGATGTGGACTCCCATGTTGTAGAGGTCTTGCTTCGTTGCTAGTTCGTTCATGGCTTGACTGTCGTGATCAGCCACAGCAGGACCGATGTGCACGAGAGCGAGATTGTTGGCGGCATTCACAGATAAAACCTTTCGGGTTGGTGGATTGACCCGATGTGTGCGGGGCA
>DFDK01000041.1:7389-11665 GCA_002367695.1 Acidimicrobium sp. UBA3029
GCGAAGTGTTACACAGGACGTGCTCTGGGTGTCAAGCACTCATAAACCGAAGGGGTGTTAGCGCCACCAGCGTTCGACGCTGAGTACTGCAAACATCATTGTGAAATATAGTGATCCAAATTTTAAGAGTGTCTTATTGAGTGCAACTTGTGCCTTGTCGAATTTGGCATCCATGTCGGTGCGAAGGTTGGCGAATTGGCTGTCGACGATTTCGAATCGGCTGTAGACCTTGTCAAATCCGGCGTTCATGTCGGTTCTGAGGTTGGTGATTTGGTTATCGACGTTGGCGAATCGGCTGTCGACTTTGACAAATTCTGAGTCAATCTGAATTCCTTGGTTGCGCAGATCCTGCTTGGTAGCTGGTTCGTTCATGCCCTGATTGTCGTGGTTAACCACGACCGTACCTCTCTGAGCGAGAGCGAGATTGTTTGTGGCATTCATAGATAAAACCTTTCGGGTTGATGGGTTGACCCGATGTGTGCGGGGCAGGGCCATCAAGTGGCACGGGTCTGAAGAAATTTGGTGGGGAGTCGGTTAGTGGCATGGGGCGAAGTGTTACACAAGACGTGCTCTGGGTGTCAAGCACCGTGCAATACTTTTAGCCATGAAACCTGTGATTCGTAATGTGCTTGCCGGTGCGATAGTCGTGGCGGTGGGGGCCGTGGCTGGGCCGTGGATCTATATCAACTTGGTGAAGCAAGACGCGCCCGAGGCTTTGACGTTGGAGCCAGCAGTAATTACAACTGTTGCTGAGGCAGTAGTTGAGACAGAAGCTGAGACCGTAATTGAGGCAGTAGTTGAGGTGAGTTCTGTTAATGGTCAGTGGGTTGTTGCAGCTGATTCGGTAGTGGGATACCGGGCAAAAGAAGTGATCGTGGCGCAAAAGACCGAAGGCGTAGGGCGCACATCGGCAGTAACAGGTGTGTTGACCATTGCAGATGAGCAAGTGACGGGTGCCGAATTTACGGTGGACATGACGACACTGAAAAGTGACAGCAGTAGGCGAGATCGTCAGGTGAATACACGAATCCTTGATACGGCAACGTATCCGACTGCAACGTTTGTGATGAATGAACCAATTGACTTGACGGCCGAGGCATTGGCAGGAAGCGACTTCACAGCAACCGTGGCGGGCACACTCACCTTGAGGGGAGTAACAAAAGATATTGAGGTGACGCTGATTGCGCGGTTGATAGGAGATGTGATTGAGGTGAACGGCTCAATTGAGCTGGTGTTTGCCGAGTGGTCGATACCCGATCCGAGTCTTCCGGGGATCACAGTTGAAGACCGCGGACAGTTGGAGTTTTTGTTGCGCTTTACGCGCTAGTTATTGCTGACAGTGACATAGATGCCGCCGTTTGATTCGGTGGCTTCGTAACGAAAGAGTGGGCTCACAGCAGGGCCGTTGAGCACAGCCCCAGTTGTGGGCTCAAATCGGGAGCCATGGAGTTCACACTCCAGAACATTGCCAACGCGGGCCACAGGGAAGCCTGCGTGCGTGCAATTGACACGAAGTGCGGTGATGCCCGTGTCGGTGCGGGTGACAACAACGCCAGTGGTGCCGCCCGATGGAACTGGAACGTCGACAACTTTGCTGCCGCCGAGTTCGAGTGCAGCACTTTCAAGCACGCGGACAGTAAACACCTGCACTTGTGCCGTTACTGGTGTGCGACGCCAAATCAGTTTTCCTTTTACGGTACGACAGACAAATGTGACACCATCGACGGTGCGCTTGCGCCCCTTCATTTTGCATGGTGCCCCAGCACGGATGGCGGGTGCAGCACCTGAGGCTTGGCCGCCGGTGAACATCCAAGCTAAAGAAGCAGCAGTTGCAGAAAGAAATGCACGTCGTGAAGATTTGTCCATTACCGAAAAAGATGAGCAAGCACTGGTTAATAGGAATGGTGAACAATAAATGAACTGGTTGTAAACCATCAGTAATTGAGCGGGTTTTGTTCACTGATTTGGTGGATGTGATTTTGGTCATTGACGGATATCACGCTTGGTTTATTGAAATTAGTAGTAATTAGCCCCATAGATACACCTTTCTGAAGTAAATTTTTCTAGCAAGTTACGTTTCATTCACAAAAACAAGGAGATCCCCCCGATGAGAAAAGTTAAATTAGTAGCACTCGCACTTGTTGCAAGCGTTTCGTTTGCAGCATGTGGAAGCGATTCGGCAAACACCGAAGAGGCAATGACCGAAGGGTCTGTTGTTGAGACAGGGTATTCTGACGCGACCGACATCGTCGCCGTAGCAAGTAGCACAGAAGGTTTCAGCACACTTGTTGCAGCACTGACCGCAGCAGGCTTGGTAGAAACACTCCAGGGCGAAGGTCCATTCACCGTATTCGCGCCAAACGATGCTGCATTTGCTGCATTGCCAGAAGGCCTACTTGAGAAGCTGCTCTTGCCAGAAAACATTGCTGTTCTGACTTCAATCCTTACCTACCATGTCGTATCTGGAAATGTAATGTCAACTGACGTAGTTGCTGGAGACGCACCAACGGTAGAAGGTTCAACCCTCGCACTTACAACCGACATGGGCGTGATGGTCAATGATGCAACCGTGATTCAAGCCGACGTAGAGGCAAGCAACGGCGTAATCCATGTGATCGACAAAGTGTTGGTTCCACCAACAGTTGATCTCGCAGCGCTGTAAATCAATTCAGTAGTTTTTAATAAAACAATTAAATATGGGTGGTTGGGCTTCGGCTCAACCACCCTATTTTTTTGCGCGTAAATAGTTAGTTTGTAAACGAGGTGGAGGGAAGGTCGGTTTCGCCGTCGGCAATGGCCTGCACGATGCGCAGAGCTACGACAGTTGGGTCGAGCCCAATAGGAAACTTTGGAGCGGTGCCCGCAATGGCACGCGAAGCCAAACCAGTTTCGGTATGCGGAGGTCGAGCATCGATTACTCGCACCCCGGCTTTGCGTGCTTCGCGCGCGAGTGCTTCATCAAATGAGCGAACCGCAGCTTTGGAAGCGCCATACACCGACATGCCAGAAAGATTTTGCTCGGCGATTACGCCTGAAATGCCAACAAGTACAGAACCTTTTTGAACGTGGCGCAGGGCTGCTTGCATGAAAAAGATATGTCCAAATGTGTTGGTGAGAAACACTTCTTCGATGGTGTCGACAGATGTTGCACCAATTTCTCCGAAGGCAACGACACCCATTGCGTTGATCACAATGTTAAGTGCGCCATGTTTGGCAACGACTTTGTCAATGACCGTGGTTGCCGACTCTGGTGAACGAAGATCGGCTACAAGATGAGTGGGGTCGGTGCTGGCAGTACGCGAAACAGTGGCAACGATGCAGCCCCGACTGCGCAATTCGGTGGTGAGAGCGCGGCCGAGGCCGCCAGCGCCACCCGCGATGAGGACAACTTTTTGGGCGAAATCAAAGGTGTTGTTCATGGTATTCATGGGTGCACTCAACGCTACGGCGAAATTGCGACAGAGTAAGGATTGAAAAAACTATTGAATAGTTTTGCGTTGACGAGTCTTGTTTGCTCGTACGAATCCCAGACCGACAATGACGATAATCACAATGATCACTGTGATCATCACGATCAACAGACTTGATTGATTGCTTGAAGTTGTCTCACTTGATGGAGTTGCAACGACAGACTCAACTGTTTCTTCAATCGCAACTGCAACTGGATCTCCTGCATACCACTCCATTACTCCGGCAACACCAAGGTCACGGTTTGGAATATTTTCGACAGGACTGCCAAACATTTCTTTTTCTCCAACTGACGCAGTGAACCGCGCTGCAGACGTGCCCGTGACGGTGATTAAATACGTGCCACCTATGGCAGTGCCCCGAAATTCGGTGAGGCGAACATAGTTGGTTCCTGTATATGGCTCGGGAAACGAGACCTTTTGAGTGATCGCCAGCTTTACTGTCGCGCCGTTTGGGTCCTCCACATTTACAAATGGCAGTGACATATCGTCAAGCATGTTTTCTGGCGCGAGATCAGGAATCAGAATGGAGATATAGAGCGGATCGCCGGTGTTGAAGTTGACGCGAAAACCACGAGTGTCATCGGCGGCCTCAAGCGAACCGTAAAGCGCAAACGAAACTGTTCCGTCAACAAGTAATGGCCCGTCTGCTGGTGTTTGCTGTTCTGAAGTAAGGATAATCGGATCATGTGCTGCAGCGATTGATGCGGGAAGTAAACCGAACAGAACTAGAGCAATAAGGAGAATTTTTTTCATCTTGTTGTCATTTGGGAGATTGCAGTGCGGCGATCAGGCTTTCGGGTGAACCA
>DFDK01000041.1:11951-22933 GCA_002367695.1 Acidimicrobium sp. UBA3029
CGACCGAGAACGATGGGGTAGTTGCCGTTTGCGGCAATGAGTACATCGTGTGGAGCATCGTCACGGTGGTACGTAGTGAATGCAACGCCGAGTGATTCAGCGCATTGAACCCAGTCGGCGCGCTTGCGAAACATGCCGTGCGTTACATCACAAAGCGAACAGTGTCTGACACCGATGCGGGCTCCGAACCAGTAGGAGACTTCTCCCCAGACTGAAGCATCAGCGTTATAGACACCGATGTATTCAAGATATTGAGAATCATCTGACATGAGATCAATTATGACTGAAAAGTCCCGGGTAGAAAGATCTTGGCAGATCTAATTATTGCGCTGAGTAACTGAAAGCGAGAGACGTGGCGATAGCCAACCAGATTTGATATGGCACGAACGCGATGCCAAGTGCGGGGGATGCGCGAAACGAGATCACCAAAAGCGGGATGGTGAACAGGGAGGCAAACACGAGAGCAACAGCTGATGTGGGGAGTGCGTGCAGCTTAAAAAACAACCAAGCCCACACGAGAGCTGCCGCCACACTCAGTGCGAGAGAAATCAACCAGACCAGTTGGTGGGTGTTCGAGAGGCGGCTGGCAACGACCCAGGTTGCAGCAATGAGCAGTGCAAAGTTGTAGGGCCAAATGAGACCGACCACATAGCTCGGTGGTTGCCACGCAGGTTTTGAGAGCAAGCGATACCACTGTTGATCTGTGGTGACCAAGCGACCAGAACCGAAGATGTAGATGGCGATGATGGCGGTGCCAAGAACGCCAACGATGTTGCGACTCATGCTCAAGTATGGCTCGCAGCAGCCGGGGTCTCACAAACCGAGCCAAAAACGTTTGTTGCAACAATACATATCAGTGTGTAGTATTGCAGACATGACCGAATCTGTGAGAATGCCTGTATCTATTGCCTCTCGTAAAGGTGTGTCGGCTCTTACTCATGAGGTTGCTGGTTATCGGGTTGTGCTGACAAGCCTTGGTCGTGCGGTTGCCGTGGTCGATACCGCTGAGCGTATTGATGAAGATCTGCGCAAGGTTCGCGAAGCTGCGCGTCTTGTTGTGGAATCGATGGCCGAGACCGCCAAGGGTCGATCGACAACATTGAATCTTGAAGAAGTGTGCACCCGACTCGGAATATCAATTGCCGATGTGCATGCCCGGGCACAGCAACTTCAAGACGCGTGAGGCGAGCAGAGCGCTTTCCCAACAACCAAGCCGAAGTTGTTTTTGGCGACATCTTTGTAGAACAAATTGAAGTCTTGAGCAAAGACGAGCAGCTCGATGTATTGAACGCGGTGATTGCACTGTGCGACAACCCGGGTGGTAAACATCCGCTTCGGGCACCACTCGCTGGTTGGAACACGCTTGCGGTGCTTGGCAGTGAACGTCGTGTTGTTTATAAGGGATCTCTTGTGCGCGGAGTGGGTCTGGTCGAGGTGTTGTGTCTTGGACCTCGGCGAAACCAAGAGGTGTATGACATGGCCGATGCAATTGCTACGACCGGACGTCTCACTGATGAAGAAGCGATTCAGATGTGGATTGCCTTGGCGTTGTTGGACGTAGTTGTTGAGCACGTTGGTCTTGATGGATGGGATTACCGCCCCGAGCCCGCCAACTTGGGACTACGCAGAACTGCGGTGCGGAGCGGACTGCTTGATACCGACACAGCTGCGGTGTTGTCGAAAGATGAAGTACTCGCTGCGATGCAGCACGGATGGGGCACTCGAGGTGCAGACCCTGTGAAGGCTTTACGTGCAGCATTGGAACGCGCACGTGGCAGTGTTGACCCAACAGCAGTCTCACGCATTATTTCTGGGCGACAACATGAGCGCTGCGGTGCAGCAATGCCACGTGCGGGTGTTCGATGTATTCGCCGAAAGAGTCACCCAGGCCCACACCGAGCCAAACCGTGACAACTCGCTGAGTTAATTAAATGAAGGACTCTTGGTGCAAACTCAAATACACAGTGGCTGTGGATTGCTGGTGCTGTAGTGGCACTGCAGATCGTCAACCCACTGACTCGCTTTTGCCCTGTGTATTTCATTCTGAACAAGATGATGCCAGAGACCGAACCAATTCAGAACGGTAACAAATAGTTTTCAAAAACTGTTGTTGGTGAATTTCTACCAACCGTCAACACGAAACTCTGTATCGCCTTCGACCCACATGTCGTGATCGGGGGCAATGTCAAACGAGTCGCCAGGCTTGTAGGTGTGAGTTTTGCCATTTCGCCAGGCCACGGTGACTGCCCCAGCAAGCACATTGCCAACGTGGTGCATGTCGCATAAGTCGCTCGTCTCAGGGGTTCTGATGTGTACAGACCATTTCCAGCCAGGAGGGAAGACGTATTCATCTGATCGCTTGTGGGTAACAAGACCGAATTTTTCGATTTTTGGTTGTAGCGGAAATCTGGATGAATCTTTGGCTGTTTCTTCGTTATACCAATCTCGTAATGCCGTGGTGTCCTTAATTCCGAGGTCTCTACCGATGAGCTCTTCATACTTTGTCAGGGCCAAATAAGCGGAAGGTAAATCACCCCGGTTGATGTGGGCTTTGACGAGTTTTTGAATGGCCTGCTGCGAATATTGGTCAATGGCAATAAGTGATTGCGCCATCAATAAGCCACTTTCATGATCGTTTCTCGCAGCCCAAATATCGCATAAGAGCGCAAGAGATCGTGTTGTTACAACCCGAAGGCGTTCTCGCTCGTTGTCGAGCCAAATTCGCTCGATGCCTGGGAGCAAAGGGTTTCTCGTGATCGAATATGCAACCGTCGCGCAACGAAGCGCTAGCTGTAAATCATGTTTACGAAATGCGGCCTCTGCATCGTCAATCGCTCTTGTTGCGGTGCGCACATCGATTCTGGTTTCAGAAGGCCATCGAATTTCTGCTGAACCACCGCTCGAGAGCAAGATGTGTTTAGAGTCAAGCCCAAGCGCGTTAAGGCTTTTGCGGAGTCGGCTAAAGGTGGAATTGAGGATTGAATCTGTTGAAGGTGGGGTCTTATCTGACCATAGATCTTCGATCAACGTGATTCGTGAAATTGGATACGGGGAGACAGAGAGACGTACCAGGATCATTCGACCGAGCACCCCTCCCATTTCGCTTGGGGGCATCCACTCGCCGTCGTGTTGGATCGAAATTCGCCCAAGTAAGTGGACAGCAACGGACATGATGTCAAATTACACCAGAATAGGAAATCGTGAAAGGGCGCGACAAGGTAATTGCAAGGTCGACTACTTATTATTCTGAACTGGAGGTAAACGCATGTCTAGCGAAGTATTCACCGTTGAATGCCCTTGTGGTGCTGTTATGTCGGAATCGGAAATGGCTGTGCTGACCAAGGTCGTACAGGAGCATGCTCAGTCAAACCATGACATGGTGCTTTCTGCCGAAGATGTTCAGGATATGGCGCATTAAGAAGGCAATTTCTGCAAGGTAAATGCAAGGCTCGCTTGTCACAGTTTGCATATGGAGAATTGGGCAAAGAGCAGATTTGTATCGAAATATTTCGTGCAGCAACACAGCGATCAACCAATTTTCTTCGAAGATGGAAGCTATGACGAAAATGCGTTAATGAAAAGTTGTACCACTGTAGACACAAACAAAAGGAGAAAACATGTCAGGTGCGATGAGTAAGAATCCAGAGATAGCTGGTGAGAAAAAAGATGTACCCTTTGCAACCCAATTCACTGTGGACATGCCATCGGGTTCTGTGACTAAGGGAATTTTGCAACCTGGTTGGAAGTGGAGCACTCACATTAAGCCAATGATTGGAGGCGAACTTTGCCAAGCACCGCACTTTGGGGTTGTAATTGAAGGAAGCTTGACCATTTTGCAAGATGGCGTTGAAACTATTTGCAACGCTGGCGATGTGCTTCACGCGACACCTGGTCATGATGCATGGGTTAACGGCAACCAAACCGTAGTCATGTACGAGTTTGCACAAACCAACTTGTTCGCACACAAGAAATAGGAAGACATAAAATTTAGTGATCAATGCAGTCAATCGTGCCGATTTTGTTGTGCGGAGATTGCACTATTGTTCGCTCTAGATACAGAAGTACCATAAAACGACCAAATGGAGGTAAATGATGTTGTTATTTAATAGGACGGTTCAGACAAGTGGTGACCTACCAGCGCTCATGCCATTACTGCAAGAAATTTCGGGCATCTGCAAGAAAAATGATGTACCGATGAATGTGTGGGTTGGTGGAAACGGATTCGTAATTGGAACAGTGGTGTTTAGTGTGGGCTACGAGTCACTAGCAGCTCGCGCAGCAGCAACAACAAGACTGATGGCGGCTGAAGGTTGGTGGGAAGTCAATCGCAAGATGCGCGAACACATGACTTCGGCTGAGCCTGACACCATTTTGAGCTACATACGCGGTGGTTCATTGGGCAATGCAATTCCGGCAGGAACAATTGTTCAGACAAATCAGTTTCAGTTAGCTCAAGGTGCTGACTGGATGGCAACGTTGAAGTGGGCCAATGAGTTTGCTGAAATGCACACCAAATTGACTGGTGTTGATGTCAACATCGCGCACTCACTCTTTGGTGTGCTTGGTGGCATGGCAATGATCAGTGGCTACCCAAATGCTGAAGCGATCGACACGCAACGAGCAAAAGTTTCAGCAAGCGGCGAGTGGCTGGCCAAGTTCCTTGAAGGTGGCAAGTTTTCGACAGCCGGAACTGTAATGCAGCGACATATGACCAAGGTTGTCTAAACAGCAATACAACTAATTGGAGTTGTCTGGCTGCATGAGGCGCAGCGTTACATAGGTCGTGCTCGGGGTGTCAAGCGTCTAAAGGGCATAGAAATATTTCTGCACTAAGGGTGCAGGTCATGCACACATCCGTGCATGGAATTATCCCGAGCCCGGATCGACCGCCTTGGTGAGGCAATTAAGTCTGGCGAACTCAATGATGTGGATCAGTCGGTATTTAACTATCTCCGTTCTCAGTGGGCCGAATTGGGTAATGAAATATCCAAGAAGTTGATCCTTGAATTTGGCAATGATGAATTCGGCGTGAGTTTGAGGTTGAAGAATCTTGAAACCATCAGAGCAAAACTCTTGCGTACGACGCTTCGACTGAGCAGTTTGAGGGATGTCGTTGGTGCTCGAATTGTCATCAATGAGGGATTGAGTCTGCAAAACGACTCAGTTTTGCGCTCTGTGGCGCTATTTGAAGATTATGCGGTGAAGATTATTGACCGAAGAGAATTTCCAAGTTTCGGATATCGCGCTGTTCACGTAGAGGTTCGCCAGGGTCTCTATTTAGGTGAGATTCAGATTCGGACTCCTTTGCAGCATGAATGGGCGAGATCGATGGAATCTCTTGCACGCTTAGTCGGTCGAGATGTGCGATACGGCGGAGGGCCAGTAGTTGACACGTATAGCCCTGTTGTGCATAACCTGCTGCTGAACTCGTATAGAAACCTTGTCGAACTTGGACGGAGGATTGAAATGAGTGAAGTTGGAGTTTTGAATGACACAGCGGAATTGTTTCAGGGACTCATCACCATTAAATCCCTGGTAATCGAAATTGAGAAAAAGGTAAGGTGAAATCATGATTGTGATTGTTCAATTTCGTCGTTCAACAGGAAAGCTGATCGGTATTGACCGTTTTTGTGATGAAGATTTTTGGCCGTCATTAGATCGTTTGGCAGAATTAGATCGGCAAAATACCGAGCCACAAGATGTTGAGGTAGTGAGACTCACCTCGCAATCAGAGGCAATGTTGGCAAGAACGCATGGCAATTATTTCAGCGAATATGCAATGAGCAACGTGCAAACTGATGTTGTGAAGGCCGAGTAACTAGACCTGGCCAGCGTCGAGGCGTTGCAAGATTGATTGCGCTGTTTGTTGCACTGCGTCTATGTCGGAGAGTTGTTGAGCAGCGCGCACCTGGCGAGCGATGCGCGGGTTCTTTACAAAGGTTTCTTGGTGGCGCATCATGAAATCCCAATACAACACCGTGAATGGGCAGGCATCGTCACCCGTGCGCTTTTTGCGGTCGTATGCACATCCTTTGCAATGGTTGCTCATGCGATCGATATACGCGCCACCGCTGGCATAGGGCTTGGTGGCTAACATTCCACCGTCTGCATAAAGCGACATACCAATCACGTTGGGCACCATGACCCACTCGGCTGCGTCGATGAAACTATTCCACATCCACTCGGTGAATTGTTGGGGGTTGGTACCGGTGATGAGGGCAAAGTTGCCGAGCACCATGAGTCTTTCGATGTGATGTGCATATGAATGCTCGTTGACGCCATTGAGCACAGTGCCGACACATTTCATCTTCGTCTTTTTTGGGTTCGTGAATAGTGGCGGCAATGGTCGGTGCGCTTGCAGATGGTTGCGTTGCGCGTAATCGGGCATCCAACGCCAATAACAATTCCAGATGTATTCGCGCCAACCAAGAATCTGACGAATAAAACCTTCGGCACTATTGATTGGAACTTTGCCATCAGAAAACGCTTGGGCAGCCGCATCGAGCACTTCATTGGGCAGTAATAAGCCGTTGTTGAGGTAGGGCGAGAGAAGCGAGTGGGCAAGATGCCAATTGGATTCGAGCATCGCGTCTTCGTGCTCGCCGAATGTTGGCAAGATTTCGTTGACGAAGTAGTGCAAGCGAGCGAGTGCATCTTCGCGAGTGGTGGCCCACAAGCCGGTGGGCCTTGCACCCCACACGGTCTTAGGAAGATCGTTGAGCACTTGATGATCAATGTCGTCGAGTGCGTGCACTTGAGGCGTAGGCCAACGATCGTGCCCAGTTTTTGGTGGAGGGAGGCGGTTGTCTTCATCGAAATTCCATTGGCCACCAACGGGTTGATCGCTTTTGTCACCTTCCATGAGGTATTCGTATCGCTTGCGTTGCCAGCGATAGAAATCTTCCATCTTCATCGACTTCTTGCCTTCGGCAAACGTGGCAAAGTCGGTGGGGTGACACAAGAACTGGTTTGATTGGGTGGCTTTTATGCCCAGTGACGCCACCAACTGGCGAGCACTGTAACTGTTTGGCTCGGTGACATCTATATGAGTGGGTGAGAACTCTGCGATGTGGTCGGTAACACCTTGGCGCATCGTGGCGCTTTTGCGGTAGTCCACTTGGAAGCCCTCTTGTTCGAGTGCGAGAGCAAATCGGCGCATTGAAGTGACGAGGAAGTGGGCACGCTGAATATGCCAGGGACGTGATGCGATTTTGCCTGACGACTCAATGATGAGGACGCGATGCGTGCTGGGCTGTGCTGCTTGCAGAGCACCGATGCTGCGATTGAGCTGATCGCCAAAAACCCAAACGGTGTTCATGCTTGTAAAGCATAAGTGTTACTGTGATTTAGCAGTAATTAACTGTGTAACACCAACCAACATTGAAAGGCAATCAACATGCTCAGGAAACTGAAATCATTGGGATACAGTGCGAATCTTTCGTACGCACTGGGATTCTTGTCAGTAATTGCAAGTATCGCAATCTGGTTCACCCAAGGTGGAACAGACGGTGGAGAAGCAGGCGCTTCCGGTGAGCGTTTCGGAATCTTCATTGGCCTTTGGGCACCAACATTTATGTCAATTGGAAATGGAATTGACAATTTGTCAGACGACAAGTAGTCGTAGTTGAATTACAGTCGAGCGACGCTTGCAATAAAAACTGCGAGCGTCGCTCCGACAACAACAATTGGTGCGATAAATCGCTGAAGAGATTTCATAGTCTTAGTTAACCAGACTTTTCACCCTCAGTAGGGTTCTCTAAAGAAAATGATGCTGGAATAAAAAATGGTGCCTGAGCCGCGAGTTGCGACCCAGACACCATTGAGTAAAACTGATTTTTTAACTGTTTATGCGTTGACGCTGTCGCCCGAGCGTGCCTTGGCGATGTTGAGAATCATCAAGCCGTAAAGAGCCTTGGCTGTGATGTCAGCAATTGTGTAAGCCAATTGACGACCTGCTTCAGCGCCATCACTTACCGTGAAGACAACTGGGATCAAGTATGCAATTGGATAGACCAACCAGGTGACGAGAAGAATTCTCGTCGCATTCGTGATCGATTGAGAAACGGCGCCAGTTTCGCGTGCCTTAGCAGCCTTGAGCTCTCCGCTGAGAGTGAACAAGATGTAGGCAAACGGAATCATTGCAAGTACCCAGTAGACCCACTTGGTGGAATCGTTTGTTGAAACTTCACCTGGGTATCCGAGGCCAATCATTAAGACAGTTGCTGGAACCAATGTTGTCATGAGCTTCTTGCGGCGATCGGCGGTTACACCGAGGACGATGAGCAACTCAATGACGAGCAATGGAACAGTGATCAGCCAGTCGGCGTATCGGTAGCCCTCGTTGACCATGCCTTCTGCCCAACCACTCCACATGCGGAAGTAGTGGTATCCAGCGATTCCAACGACAACAGCGGAAACTGCAACACCATTTCGGTACTGCTTAGCAACGCTGTTCATTTGGGTAAGGAAGTAAACGAAAGCGCCGAGCATCACTGCTGTTCCGAAGGACAGGGCGTTGTAGACGAGTTGGTTCATTTGTGCATCTTCTAACACTTGCTTCATAATTTCAGTGCCTTTCGGTTAGTAGTAATTACATACTCAGATTAGCCAGAATGGTTATGGTCGGCAGGGTTTGGGCGAGTTTTAAGCACCCAAAAGGTGCTGGTTAGCCTTAATTGGCGTTGTCGGAGGAGTACGCGGTCAGGCGGTCGTGCCTGTGATGCGTCTCTATATAACGAATAGTGCCAGAACGGCTGCGCATAACGAGGCTGTGACTACGTGCACCATACGCGTCGTATCGAACGCCGCGAAGCAACTCTCCATCAGTGAGGCCGGTTGCTGCAAAGAATGCATCATCGCCACTCACCAAATCGTTAATAGTGAGAACTTTTGTGAGGTCGTAGCCAAGCGCAATAGCAGCATTCTTTTCTTCGTCATTGCGCGGATGCAAACGACCAAGAATTTGGCCACCCATGGCCTTAAGGGCTGCTGCGGCAACGACACCTTCTGGCGTGCCACCGATGCCCATAAGAATGTCGACTCCAACTTCGCTTGAAGCCGCAGCAATCGCTGCAAAAATATCGCCATCGGTGATGAGGCGAATGCGAGCGCCAGTCGAGCGAACTTCGGCAATCAAATCATCGTGGCGATCACGCTCCAAGATCATCACAGTCAGTTCACTCAGCGATTTTTTCATCGCTTTGGCAACTTCTTTGAGGTTTTTTGTTGGCGAGACATTGAGGTCGATTGCATTTGCGGCTTCTGGGCCAACCGCGATCTTTTCCATGTACACACACGGGCCGGGATTAAACATGGCGCCGCGTTCGGCAACCGCGATTACCGAAATTGCATTGCCGCGACCCATTGCAGTGAGCGTTGTGCCATCGATCGGATCGACCGCAACGTCGGCAAGTGGTTTTGAACCATTGCCAACACGCTCACCGTTGTAGAGCATTGGGGCTTCGTCTTTTTCGCCTTCACCAATAACAACGATGCCATCCATGCTGACGGTGTCGAGCACATTTCGCATTGCGTCAACTGCTGCGCCATCGGCACCTTTTTTGTCGCCGCGACCGACCCAACTGGCTGCGGCGAGCGCTGCAGATTCGGTTACTCGAACCAGCTCCATCGCGAGGTTGCGGTCTGGACGTTCCTTAGCTGGCATGAGCATTCATATTAGTCGCAATGCGTATCTGGACTCAAAACATGTAGCGTTTGTCTTGTGAGCGAATGGAACCCAAAAGACACCGATGTGGCAAGCACGCGCTACGACTTGACGGATTGGTCGGTCGATGAGCGAGCCAACGTAGTGGCCGCACTTGCCCAAGCCGAGGTGGCACATGCGTGGGACGGCGACGAATTGGTGGTGCCACAAGAACAAGAAGAAGTTGTTGAAGACATCTTGGATGAACTTGAAGAGCAGATGGATGCGAACGACGATGAAGAGACTGCCGACGACAACATTACGGAATACGAACTTGATGAATGGACTGAGGGCGAGCGCAAGCAACTCTGCGAGATGCTCGACAATCTAGATATCGGATATCGATGGGATGGCACCGTGTTGTTGGTGCCAATTGGTGTTGAAGCTGTTGTTGACTCGTGTCTTGACTCGATTGATAGCAGGGGTGTTGAGTTCACCGAAGGTAAGTAGTTGAGCGAAGCAGTAGTAGAAGTACTCGCCGAAGTTGAGTTTTGGCATTCGCGGCCTATTACACCAACACGTCGTCTCTCGCTGGGGCACATCATGTTGCCCGTTGATCCGGCGCCAGGCCTTGGTGGAATATTGCTCGGCGGAATTATGGCCCAATTCGTTGGTGACGTTAATGAAGACATGATTCCTGATGTGCATCGATTAATTGGTCAAGTTGAGAGAGGTGAGCGCATAGTGCAACCACGATTGCGACACCGTTATCAAACCGATCGACACGGACTCGGACGCAGTGTGCACCGTTTGGTCAATGTTGACAACGAAGTGCAGTTTCAGTTTTCGGAAACCGGTGCGCCGTTACAACATGTGCTTGGCGCTATTTATGTGCTTGAGCGTCTAGACGGTGCAGTGCGTAAGCAACTCGCACCGCTATTGCTCAAGGCAATGACATGGCGTGGGCCACTCAATCAGTTATTTGTTTCGTATCTCACAGGTAGCGGATCATCAACAATTTCTGCGCTTACCGATCCGCGAGCATGGGCTCTTGAAATCTTGGGGTTTCCTGCGGGCACGATCAAGCCTTCAAAGAAAGAAGTGCAAGCTCGTTTTCGCGACAGTTTGCGCGATGTGCACCCAGATCATGGCGGAGACGAAGGGTCTGCTGGCAGATCAATCATCGACTTGGGCGAAGCACGCAGAGTTCTCTTAAGTTAATGAACGCACGCGGCCTTGTACTTTTCCCTGGCGCTGGCAGCAATGCACAACATTCTGCATTAATTGCAATTGAGCAGGCGGTTGCACCACTGCCGACATTGCGAGTCGATTTTCCTTA
>DFDK01000041.1:23243-25561 GCA_002367695.1 Acidimicrobium sp. UBA3029
GGCTGTGCGCGAATTTGCCAAACAACTGCAGTGCGAAACCGAGCAACTCGTGATCGGTGGTCGGTCGATGGGTGGGCGTATGTGCACGATGGCAGCGAGTGATGAGATCGATCCACTCAAGGTTTTGGGCGTCGCATGCATCGGGTATCCATTGCATCCACCAAAGAAACCTGATCAGTTGCGCACTGCACATTTTGGCAACTTGCACAACCCATTGCTGTTTATTAGTGGAGCGCGAGACGAATTTGGAACACCAGAGGAATTGGCATTGGCGTGGAAATTGCTACCAAATCAGCCGACCGTACACATGATTGAAAAAGGTCGACACGAATTGCGTGATGCCGATGTTCAGGTTGCATTACTTGTCACGCAGTGGCTACAAAATCTGTAACAGTGAATCTTCGGGGTTGAGCTCTTCGAGTTTTCGGTGTGCGGTTTCGGGATATTTAAAAAACACCAGAAAACTAACGAGCACCGGACCAATTGCCAGACCCATCATGACGGCACCGTAACTGACATCGTGATCAAGCAAGAGACCTGCACCTATTAACCCAAAACTGCCGCCAATAAGCGATGCGGTAGTAATGATTGCAGATGCAACATTGCGCTTGGCGGTAGGGAAGAGCTCACTACGAAACACGGCCATAGCGGGATAAGCAAGACCCAAACAGATGCCACCCAAAATGGCCGTTAGCCACATTATGAAACTGTCAAACCCATATGAGGCTGCAATCAAAACTGCGCCGAGCGGAATCGTGATGACTGCCAATTTTTTGCGACCTTGTCGGTCAGCAATACGACCTCCGACAATCAACCCAATGGATGCAGGAATGGCAGTGACTGTTGTGAAAATGGCAACAAGGGTTGCTGAGTAATCGCGCACATCTTTGAGATACCGAATCTGAAAAACCGATGCTGTGGCAATAAAGATGTTGGATAAAACAGCAACGGCAATCTGTAACCACAATCGATCTCGGTGAATATGGGCGGAGACAGCAGCCGAATGATGAGTGGGGCTTTCTTCTTGCTGTTGATGTTGCAGTGCAAGGAAGCGCTCAGTCTCGGGGAGCGAACGTGTAAGCACAGCCGCGACGACAAGCCACAGCAATCCAACTATGTAAACGTATCTCCATGCAGAATCTGAGATGCCGGCAAGAGGTAATGCGCCAACAGCCGAGCCTGCGCCGACACCACTACCAACAGCGAGCACGCTGAGTGCCCAGGCCCGGGTGTTAGTGCCCATCTCTTCTGTAGCGAACACAACAATAAAAATGCTGAGCGAGATGCCCAGTGGACGACCGACCGTTTGTGTTGCAACAAGAAATCCGAACGATGGAGAGAGAGCGCCAAGCGAAGTGACGATCGGCGCGAGCCAACTCATTGCAACAATCATCTTGCGTCGACCAAAACGGTCGGCAGAAAATGCAAACGGCAATGCGATAACGACACCCCATCGCACGATGGCCGCGGCAAAACCCTGGCCTTGTTCGCTCACATCAAATTCGGCTGCAGCGTAAGTGGCAGTCTGGGTAAAAACGGTATTGACAAAAGAAGCTGGCAAGCACGCGAGCCACAGCAGCCAGAGCACATTTCGTTGACGCAGGGTGAGTGGCTCTGATGCCATAAAACGGCGTAATAGGGGTATTTTGCGAGTTATTGAGTCGCGAAGGTCCACCGCGCGAGCATACTGAATGCGTTATGCAAATCGTTGTCCAGCGCTCATCCATGCTTCACGGCGAGGTGCAAGTGCCAGGTGCAAAAAACTCGGTGCTCAAACTGATGGCCGCAACGTTGCTAGCAGAAGGCGAGTTTCGCCTCACAAACGTGCCCGACATTGCCGATGTCTCGACCATGTGCGAGCTACTTGAAGCACTTGGCATGTCAACGCAACGACTTAATGCCCACGAGTTACTACTCATTAATACCGGCAACATCACGCCGATTGCTCCATTTGAATTAGTTGACCGAATTCGTGCATCAATAAACCTGCTTGGTCCGCTGCTCGGCAAATACGGCCACGTTGATATCGCGATGCCTGGTGGCGACAATTTTGGTTCACGCCCGATTGACTTGCATGTTGCGGGTCTTGAAGCGATGGGTGCAGTATTTGATCTTGATCGCGCTGGTGTGAAAGCTACGGCGACACACTTGCATGGCGCAGAAATTACATTGAAGTTTCAGAGCGTCGGCGCAACAGAAAATATTTTGATGGCAGCCACGCTTGCCGACGGAGTGACAACAATTGAAAATGCTGCTCGCGAACCAGAGATTGGTGATCTATGCGACATGCTCAATAAAATGGGTGCAAATATTGTGGG
>DFDK01000041.1:25826-26596 GCA_002367695.1 Acidimicrobium sp. UBA3029
GTTGTAGGCGGTGATGTATTTGTACGCGGAGCACGCGCCAAACATATGGAGATGCTGCTCAATAGATATGCAGAAATGGGTGTCAGCATCACCCCTCATGCAGATGGATTACGTGTAGTGGTGACTGATCGCCTGCGATCGATTGATTTTGCAACGCTGCCATACCCAGGAATAGCTACCGACTACAAGCCACTGCTGGTTGGCATGCTCAGTATTGCGAGCGGAACAGGTATAGGAACTGAAAATTTGTACCCAGGGCGTTTTCGCTATGTCGATGAGTTGCAAAAACTTGGCGCCGATATTCGTATCAACGGGCATCATGCAGTCATTCGAGGGGTCGAACAGTTGGTGGGTGCTTCGGTCAATGCGCCCGATATTCGCGCAGGTGCTGCGCTAGTTGTAGCCGGCCTGGTTGCGAGTGGCGAAACAGTAATCAACGATATTCATCACATTGATCGTGGCTATGACGACTTGGTCGGCAAACTCGTGTCTCTTGGTGCCCTTATTACTCGCCGTCCGTAGGCGCTGGATCCACAAGGCTTTCGCGCTTGCGCACGTGACGATCGGCTCGACGTGTTGCCTGCCACAGCACCAACACAATGACGGCGATCGGCCCCGCAACCAGCAAGATTTCGTCCCAACCACCCTGATGAGCAAGCACCCCCGTATCGTAGAGGCGAGCAAACGATTGGGAGAACTTCAGTGACAATGCGAACGCAGGTAGAGGAAACAATCGAAGTTATTCGGCCAGCTCTCCAGGCCGACGGCGG
>DFDK01000041.1:26796-27251 GCA_002367695.1 Acidimicrobium sp. UBA3029
CAAACTCTTAAAGCGGGCATCGAGCGAATTATGCGTGACCGTGTTGACGGCGTCACCGAGGTCGTGGCGGTATAGCTCGTGGTATCCCGCGTCACTGACCCAACTGCGCTGTTTGCGAGCGCGGTGAACGGTGATCGTGGATCGCTTGCACGTTTGTTGTCGTTGATTGAACGCGGCGGCGATGACGCACGCACAATTGGCCGACTCACGTATCCGAAAAGCGGCAATGCGTACACCGTAGGAATTACTGGTGCGCCGGGTGCTGGCAAGAGCACGCTCACGAGTGCAGTGATCGGGCACTTACGCGCACAAGATGTGCAAGTTGCAGTGCTTGCAATCGATCCATCATCACCGTTCACTGGCGGGGCAATTCTTGGTGACAGAGTGCGCATGCAAGACCATGCAACCGATACTGGGGTATTTATTCGCAGCATGGCAACACGCGGACATCTTGG
>DFDK01000041.1:27534-28657 GCA_002367695.1 Acidimicrobium sp. UBA3029
GACCTTGCGCATGACGCATGGCGACCACCAATTTTGCAAACCACTGCGACATCGGGTGATGGAGTAGAAGAACTGTGGAATGTGGTTACGCAACATCGTGAGCACAGCATGGCTACCGGTTTGTTGCAGCGTCGTAGGTCATTTCGCTTGCGTGAAGAATTGCGCGAGATTGTGGAGCGCCGGCTTGAAAACCGAGCACGCGAAATCTGCTCAGGTAGCGAGTGGGACGCTCTGCAAACCAAAGTGCTTGAGAACCAACTCGATCCATGGACTGCAGCTGATGACATGCTGAAAGGCATTAAGGCCTAATAGTCAATGAAGTTTCGTCTTGAACCAGAAGTTCGTCCTGTCGTTACATCGGCTTTGGCATTAAGTGGGGCAGTAGGCGTATTTGCTTTGGCATTTGGAGTGCTTGCTGTTGGGGCGGGCGCAAACGTGTGGCAAGCATGCGCGCTGAGCTTTTTCACATTTACTGGTGCATCACAAATGTCGGCGATGACTGTTATCGGCACAGGTGGTTCGGTGGGTGGCGCACTCGGCGGTGCGTTGTTGCTCGCAGGTCGCAACGGTGTTTATGGCCTTGCACTCTCGCCATATTTCAATGAGTCACTAGGCAAGCGTTTGATCGCCGCGCACTTCGTCATCGACGAGACAACAGCGATGATGACGGCACAAACTAATCCGCGTTTACAAAAGATTGCATTTTGGACTACAGCGATAGCGCTTTTTTCATTGTGGAACCTAGGCACGCTGCTTGGCGCTGTGCTGGGGAGCGCGATTGACCCGCATACGTTTGGACTCGATGTTGGATTTACCGCTGCCTACGTAGCGATGTTGTTTCCACACCTCAAAACAGTCAACGGTCGTTTCGCCGCTGCCGGTGGCGCGCTGATCAGCGTGGTGCTTGCGCCATTCGTGCCAATTGGTTTGCCAATTTTGGCTGCCGGACTCGCGATCTTTGTTGGCTTGCGACCCGCTGCTGCATCTGACTCTGCATCAACTAATGAGGCAGTGCAATGAACATGTCATGGGCACTTGTGATCTGGCTTTCGGTTGGGGCATACGCATTCAAAATGCTTGGTTTTGTCGTTGTTGGTTCGCGAAAACTTCCCGATGTGTTGTC
>DFDK01000076.1:0-7372 GCA_002367695.1 Acidimicrobium sp. UBA3029
TTTTCGTGCAAAACAAATACGCCAAGCACCATCGTGCACAACGGTGCAATGAAATATCCAAGTGCAGTTTCAATGACGTGGCCGTTGACAACCGCCCACACGTAGGTTGTCCAGTTGATGGTGAGCAAAATACTGGCCACGATGAGTCGCACTAATGTTTGCGGGTCGCGCATCGTTGTTAGTAGCGGCTTCATTCGCTTGGTTGCTGTCATATACGCAACGAGCAAGATTGTCGATGTGGTGATGCGCCAACCGATGAGCTCAAACGAATCGAAGTCCTTGAGGTGCTTCCAAAAAATGGTGACAAGACCCCAGATGATGTATGCGCTAAAGCCGAGGGTTACACCCGATTGGGGCAAGCGCCGCGACGCATCATGTTGCGTTGCCGCGGCGTTTGGTGTCATAACGTAATCACGGTGCAAGACGCTACTCGTGAGAGCGAGATAACCTGTACACAGTGATCACCACCACATCTTCGTGGAAGAAGCTTGTTGCTCTAGGCAAAGAGGCACCGCATTCAACCCTGAGCGGGTTGTTTCTGAGCGATGCCCAACGCGCCGCGCGTAATACTCTTTATCTCAACCTCGGCAACGGATCGATAATCGCTGATTTTTCCAAGCAAAACATCACCCCTGAAGTTGTGGACGCATTGCTTGAGTTGGCTAATGAAGCATCTGTGTCGAGCCACAGAGACGCGATGTTTGCAGGAGCGCCAATTAATACGTCGGAAGGTCAGCCCGCATTGCATATTGCGTTGCGCGCACCGAGCACACACAAAATTGTTGTCGATGGAATAGATGTGGTGAAAGAGGTGCAACGTGTGCGGCACTTGATGGCAGACTTTGCCACTGGCGTGCGTAACGGAAAGATTGTTGGAGCAACCGGAAAGCAATTCACACACATCATCAATGTGGGTATCGGAGGAAGCGATCTTGGTCCAGCACTGGTGTGGGATGCACTTTCGCAAATCCTCACGCCATCGTTGCACTGTTCATTTGTTTCAAACATTGATCCGGTCGATGTAGAAAAAGTGCTCGAGCAGCACGATGCACAACACACGCTGGTCGTACTGTGCTCAAAAACTTTTTCAACCGCCGAGACGCTCTCGAATGGTCGAATTATTCAGCAATGGCTGGCCGCGTCAGTAGGCGAGGCGGGAGTAGCGCAACACTGCGCAGTCGTGTCAGTAGATCCGCAGCGAGCCACGGCGGCTGGCATTGCATTTGCTCACTCATTCAACATTTGGCCATGGGTTGGCGGCAGGTATTCGGTTGCATCTGCTGTCAACTTGGCAAACATCGTCGCTTTTGGCTCTAACGTGTTTGATGATTTTTTGAGTGGAATGTGCGCCGTCGATGAACACTTTGTCGAAACACCGTTAGCCAAAAATATTCCCGTGATGATGGGTCTCATCGGTGTGTGGAATCGATCGATTTTGGGTCGTGAAACTCAGGCCGTAGTGCCGTATTCAACAGCGTTGCGCTTGTTTGCTCCGTATTTGCAGCAGCTGATCATGGAGAGCAACGGCAAGCAAATAAGCAGTGACAATGTTGCCGTTGCAACTCAAACATCGCCCGTCGTATGGGGCAGCATTGGCACCAATTCGCAGCATGCATTTATGCAGATGTTGCACCAAGGAACCTCTGTAGTGCCAGTGGATTTGATTGGTTTTGCAAAAACACAAGCTACTCACGGAGATGCGCATGACTCGTTAATGGCCAATATGTTTGCTCAGGCACAAGCGTTGGCGTTTGGTGCAGAATCAACCGAACCTCAGCGGGCCATGCCTGGTAATCGTGCGTCGACTGTACTGATGGCAAACGAGTTGTCGGCACAAACTCTGGGCGCGCTTATTGCGCTCTACGAGCACAGCGTGTTTGTGCAGGGTTGCGTGTGGGGTATTAATAGTTTTGATCAATGGGGTGTTGAATTGGGCAAAAAATTGACACAAAACATATCCCAACAAATTGCACAAGGCGCGCCAAGCAGCGATCAAGATGCCTCGACTTCGCAATTATTACAGTGGTATCTCAAACACCAATAAAACATCTAATGTTGCAGGCATGGCTGCAAAGACACCGCAACCCGAGCGCATGATTAACTTGTTGGCCCTGCTCGTTCAGCGCGCTCAACCTCTCACGCTGAAACAAATTCGTCAGGAGCTTGTCAACCAATATCCGGATGGTGACTCGGCTGCGCGTGCAGCATTTGAGCGCGACAAAGCCGAATTGCGCGCACTTGGAATCCCAATGGATATGGTCACGTTGGGTGGTGACAAGGCTGGTGAAGGTGCGTACACCGTTGATCGTCGGCAATTTGAAATTGGTGATCTAGGTCTCAACGAAGCCGAGCGCTCGGCTTTACAGATGGCAATTGCCACAGTTCGTATTGGTGCGAGCCATGGCGACGAGGCGCTGTGGAAGCTGGGCGGAGAGCGCGCACTCGATCGGCCTTCTACGAGCGTCAATATTCAGATGGACGACAAGCAAATGCCAGCGCTTGCCGCTGGTGTGGTCGAGCATCGAACTCTCAAGTTTTTATATAAAGGCCAGGAACGCCAAGTAGACCCGTACGGGTTGTTATCGCGCGGTGGCTTCTGGTACATCGTTGGCTTTGATCACTTACGTAACGCCCAACGGGTGTTTCGGGTTGATCGGATTGACGGCGAAATCACCAATGGAGACGCGCAATCATTTAGCCGACCAGAGGGTTTTGATCTCGCAAAAGCAGTGCCAACTGAACTGGATCTATTGGCCGAGGGTGATGGTGATGACGCAGTTGCCAAAGTGTTGGTAGATGCCGCGCTGGCACAACGTGTGAAAGCAGAATTTGGTGACGGTGCTGTATTGCGCGAACGAAGTGATGGTTCGATCGAGTTTGCGATCCCGTGTGCAAACTTGAGTGCATTTCGGATCTGGTTGTTTGCGATGGTGGATCGTGCTGAAGTATTGGAACCACCGCGCGTCAGAGAACATATTGTGAGTCACCTGCAGAAGATCGCGTTGAGCAACTAATGGCGCTTCGTCGATCTCGCCGAGGCCCACGGGGAGCCGCCGAGCGTGTGGCTGGGTTGATGGTCATGCTGCCATGGCTTGTCGAGCGCAAACGCGTCAAATTGTCAGACATGGCAAAACAGTTCAAGTTGTCTGAAGCAGAACTGGTTGATGACATCATGATGGCTTCGGTGTGCGGCGTGCCGCCGTATTCGCCCGACGCGCTGATCGATGTGTTTGTGGATGAAGACGAGGTGGTAGCTGAAGTGCCGTTGATGTTTTCTCGACCATTGCAGCTGAACTCGGCTGAAGTATTTGCTTTGACAGTGATGGGCAAAGCGGCACTGCGCTTGCCAGGTGCCGATAAAAATGGTCCACTTGCAACAGCGTTGAAAAAATTGCGCCCATTATTGCCATCCGACGACGGAGTGGTTGTAGTTGACCTGAAGCCAGTTGCATACCTTGAAGAATTGCGTAATGCGGTTACGCCCGGCGCGCATCTACTGATCACATATTTTACGCCAGCTTCAGCTGCTCGATCTGAGCGCACAATTATTCCTCGTAGTGTGTTTGAGCGCGGTGGGCACTGGTATGTGTCGGCGGATGACGACAAGTCAGGCGAGCTACGTGAGTTTCGGATTGATCGAATCGAAAAACTGTCGGTGACAGGCGACTTCACCGCGCCGGATGCAACGACCAAGAGAGTGGCCGACGGTTCTTTGTGGTTTGATAACGCGGATCTGCATGTGACTCTGAGAGTTGATCCTTCAGCAAGATGGGTTGTTGAGTCTTACCCGTATATGTCACGCCAAGTCAATGCAGATGGCAGCACGCTTGTGACGATGGCGGTTGGCAGCGAGCACTGGCTGGCGAGGTTGCTATTGCGAGCGGGTGATGGCGTGCAGGTTCAGGATCCTGTTGCGATGCAAGACTTGGGTAAGCGAACGGCTGCCCGAATGCTGAAGCGCTATATATAACCGCGCCTAGTTTCTGCTTAGCGACTTGGGGCCCTATTTAGTGGAGAGTGCCTTGGCAAACGATTCGCGATCAAAATAGTCGCGCCACAAAGCAATTTTGCCATTGCTCACTACAAAGAGTCCGGCGATGTCAAGTTCGATCCAGCGGTCATCCATCTCGAAGCGGTCGGTGCGTTCATTCATGACCACACCGTGTTCCATGTCGCCATTGCTGACCTGATGGTGGATGAGCCATTCCACCTTGGTTGCAGCGGCCAAAAAGTCGGACAAGATCTGGATCATTGCCTCTTTGCCAAATACCTTGGTTATTGGAACATTGTCGTATTCACAGTCATCCGACACCATGTCCATTGCTGCAGTGAAATGACTTTGCTCAATGTTTTCGATAAAGCGAGTGACGTAGTCGCCAGGGTTGGTGATGTCTTTTGTTGCAATGGAATGAACAGGCATGTTTCTAGTTTGGCAGGCTTGTCATGTTCAAACCGACATAGCAGTAGTCGTTGATGAGGCGGCTGTTGCTACACAACGATTGGTGTGATGTGCACACCAATCGGTGACGAAAGAGTGAAGCCGGCTTCGTGTCGTGACTCTTCGTTTTCGTCTCCCCAGAACCCGTATTCGTGATTATTGCGTGCAAACGAGCGACAGTTGTGCTTCACAGCACATGAGATACAAAGTGAATGGGCTTTGACTTCTCGGCGTGCTCTGGCTTGCGGGCGTTCGGCAGGTTTGCCAAAAAAGAGCTTTGCATAACCCTTGCAATTGGCGAGATGCGCCCACCCGTCCAATGTTCCTTGAACGATTGACGACTCGGATTCGGTGTCGTAAGCACTGAAATTATCGTCATCTTGGTACACGTCGCTCATGGAAACCTCCATTGCTTTGCATCTGGTTATTTTACACTAAGTGGTCATATACCAATAATGTCTAGTTGAGATCAATATTTTTAGAAAAGAATTTGAATCAGCGCAAATTGGCTTGGCTAGAGCAGCTCAGCGGCCAGGCTGGCCACCTCGCTGCGCTCGCAGGCAGCCAGGGTCACGTGCCCAAAGCATCGCTGACCAGCAAAGGCATGTATCAAAACGGCTAGCGCGTTATTGGTTTCGCCCATATACGGGGCATCGATCTGACTGGTGTCGCCCGTGAAGACCACTTTGGTGCCCTCGCCGATTCGGGTAAGAATTGTTTTGAGGGTCGTTGGCTCGAGGTTTTGTGCTTCGTCAACTACTACGAATTGTTGTTGGAGCGATCTACCGCGCAGGAAGGTGACCGACTCAAGGGTAAGTTGCCCCCGATCGGTGAGGTCGTCAATGAGTCCGACGGCATCGCGACTTGAGCGTTGATCGGTGAGTGCAACGATCGCATCATGAATTGCTGCCATCCATGGATCGAGTTTTTCATTGAGATCGCCTGGCAGAAAACCAACATCGGCACGACCAACAGGTACGAGTGGGCGATACACCGCGAGTCGCTCGTAGCGACGTGACTCGACAACTTGTTCAAGACCTGCCGCAATTGCCATGACGGTCTTGCCTGTGCCTGCTCGGCCGTCGAGCGCAATCACTGTGATTTCTGGGTCAAGCAACAATTCGAGTGAGAAGCGCTGTTCTTTACTGCGAGCCCGAAGTCCCCATGCCTCTGGTGCATTGTGGGCGAGAACTTTGAGCTCATTATTGACGCAACGAGTGAGTGCAGATTGCGATCCGCTGCGAACCACTGCAAAATTGTTTTCGACAACCGAGCTAGGGGTGTTGAGCGATGAAACCTCGATACCGCCACTGCTATAGAGCGAGTCGATGTTTTCGACGCTGGTGTCGATAGTGACCCAGCCCATAGGCCTAGTTGATTGACCGGCACCGACCGGCTGGTGCTCCTCGGCTTGAAGTCCCAAATGAGCAGCCTTAATACGAAGGGCGGCATCGTTGGAGATGATGCGTGTAGGCGCAACCCTGGCCTGGCCAAGGGCAGCACCGATGATGCGGTTATCAGGGATTTCAGGGTCTAAACCATGCTCAATGAGGAGATGGCGCTGGATGCCATTGACCTCGATCTGCACGGTTCCATAGTCGGGTTCGTCATGGACCCGCATTGGCTCAGCCAGCGAACCACCAGCCTTTTTGCGCAACTCCTCGATTGTGCGAAGTGCGGTACGCGCAGATCGACCGACATCGTCCATGCGAGTTTTGAGTCCGTCTAACTCTTCAACCACAGTGAGCGGAATCACAACATCGCAACCAACAAAGTTGAGCATGCTCATTGGATCAGCAACTAAAACAGAAGTATCTAGTACAACTCGAGTGGCTCGAGATGTTAGGTAATCAGATTGAGGCAGAAGGCGATCGGTTTCGCCGAGTGCAAGATTCTGATCAGAGCGTGAGTCGTGTGTAAGCAACATTGCTTATTGTGCTGTGTCAACTCGAGAGGATGGTGGATGCTCGCTTCTCGGATCTAGTTGTAATCCGTTGTAGATGCGGGGTTCAAAATTGTCATCAAAAATTAAACTTGCAAGTTTTCTTCCGAGAGGACTTCCGGCAACTTTTTCGCAATTTCAAGAAATCTCAGCCAATTTTCGGAAATTTTAAGAAATTTTTCCAAAATATTTTTTTGGTCGGAAATTTTAAGAAATTTTGGAGGATGCAAAGCTTTCTTGGAGTTGAGTTCCCCTGAATGCCTGTGCTGGTAACAAGAACATTGTGACAAGGTGTTGAAGATGAAATAATGCCTATGAAAACGGAAATTCATCAATTTTGGTGGTCCGCAAACCCAATACCCATAAGGGCTATCCCATGTTTGTGGGAAATACGTCATCAGTGCGCTCAGCGTTGCTAGGGCGGCCCGTGGCGACTCGTGAATGAGAAATTTGGATCCAAATGTTGACAAATTTTTGCGATGCAGACAAATTTTTCGGCACAGAAGATCTTTGGAGTTCGTTTTCAAAAACTGGATGCAAAAGCGTTAGATGCTTGCAATTTGTCTGTAGACCTAGTCAAATATATGACGAAGCGGTATTCCGAAACCGAGAAAGCAAGGTAAGCAATGACAAAAGCAGAGCTCATAGATGCAGTGTCAGAAAAAGCAGGAGTCTCCAAGGCGGAAGCCGAGAAGACAATCGGTGCTTTTTTTGAACTGGTCGTAGCCTCAGCGATTAAGGGTGAGAAAGTTGCATGGCCGGGCTTTGGCTCGTTCAGCACTTCGAACCGTAAGGCAAGAGTTGGCCGTAACCCACAAACGGGTGCACCGGTTCAAGTTCCAGCCAGTACAGCAATGAAGTTCACTTCAAGCTCAACGCTGAAGAGTGAATTGAATCCAAACCGTAAAAAGTAATACCTAACCAAGGAGAAAATCATGGCAGCAAAGCGTAAAAAGGCAGCAAAAAAAGTAGCCAAGAAGGCACCAGCAAAG
>DFDK01000076.1:7632-14374 GCA_002367695.1 Acidimicrobium sp. UBA3029
CAAAAAAGGCAGCAAAAAAGAAATAAGGCCTTAGCCAAAAAACAAATCGGTTCGGAGAACTGTGAGATCGAGGGGCTTTTAGCCCCTCGATCTTTTTTTATGTCAGTAAAGAGTGATGTTGTGTTGCTGAAGCCACTGAGCAGGCAGAACTGCTAAGTCATCCGGTGTATCGATGTCGAGTGCGAGCTCATCATCCTCAATGATCTGCAGTGGTAGTCCAAGTTTGGTTGCTTCGGCCACGTGGGCGGTAAAACTTTTCGCACCGTAGTGGCACTCGAATTGTGCACCTGAGGGGATGATCAATACATTGGTTCCGTCGTGATGTCGATCGGGCACAATCGAGACCGTGTTGTTTGTAACGGTTGTGTCGAATAAATCGCGAAGTCTGCGGGGCAAGGGCAAATCGCTATGCACAATCATGACCCTCTCGAAACTCTGAGTCGCAGAAATGCCCGCCTGCACGGCTGAATTCAATCCTGGTTTGGACTGATGCACCACGGTGGCGCCATGCGATGTTGCCCACTGGGAAACTTCGAGGTTGTCACAAACAACAAAGAGTGATGCCGGCCGTACGGACTCGATCACGCCCAGGGCAGTGGTGCGAGCGAGGAGTTTTCGCTGATCCGTACTGAGCACACTTGAGAGTCGATCTTTAGCCTGCTCGAAAGCCTTAATCGGGATGACGACTGCGATGGAAGATACGGACTGCGCGAACGATTTGGGTGAATCGACCATTTTCGTAGCCTATTGGTGACACATGAAGATCTTGATGCACTGTGCTGAATCGGCCATGCTGGCCTAACCTTGGCGTCTGTGACGACTCGAGTTTGTGTGGTGGGAGCAGGATCTTGGGGCACCACAATCGCCACACTTGTGTCCGAGAACGCCATGACTTCACTATGGACGAGACGCTTGGAACTGGCTGAAGAGATCAACAACCAACACACAAACAGCGCGTATCTCGGTGACTATGTATTGCCCGTTGGGATTAAGGCGTCGATAAATCTTGAACAGTTGGTAAAACACGCAGATGTAATTGCGATGGCAGTGCCTGCACAAGGTTTTCGTCATGTTGCACGGCAGGTGGCAAAGCATGTGGCGGCTGATGTGCCGATTATGAGTTTGTCTAAAGGTTTAGAGAGCGAGACATTGTTGCGGATGAGTGAAGTGCTGGCTAGTGAGATGCCAAACAATCCGCGCGCGGTGTTGAGTGGACCAAATCTTGCTCACGAAATACTGCAAGGTCAACCAGCTGCGAGCGTTATTGCTTGTGTCGATGATGCGGTTGCGTTGATGTTGCAAGAACTGTTTTCGCGTCCAACGTTTCGGTTGTATACCAATCGTGATGTGGTCGGCTGTGAAGTTGGCGGAGTAGTAAAAAATGTCATTGCGATCGCAGCAGGAATTTCGCAGGGTTTTGGCTTTGGTGACAACGCAAAGGCAACTCTGGTTACTCGTGGTTTGGCAGAAATGTCGCGGCTTGGCGTTGCGCTTGGCGCACAACCAGTCACTTTTTCGGGCCTAGCGGGCATGGGCGACATCATGGCTACGTGTGCTTCGATGCAGAGCCGCAACACCCAGGTGGGCGTGCGGTTGGGAAAAGGTGAATCGATTGCAGAGATCATGGGCACGATGAACATGGTTGCTGAGGGAGTAAAAAGCTCATCTGCCGTTGTCAAACTTGCACGACATCATGGAGTAGAAATGCCGATTGCCGAGCAGGTTGCACTTGTATGCGAGGGTGCAAAAAGCGCGGAAGAATCATTGCGGGATTTAATGTCGCGATCAAGCAGGTCTGAATAATGTCCAATACTCCAGGTGTTGTCTCGTCAATTTCGCTAAGCGCACGTGTGCGACCTGCGGCCCATGTTTTGGGTGTAAGGGGTGGCGGATGGAATGCAATTGTCAATGAGCGGGGGTCTGTTCGATTGAATGATGGATCGCCAGTCCTTGACTGGCACATTGCCGCTGATGACCGCTGGCACGATCCATCGACCGAGCCGAGCGTGCGACAAATACGCCGTGCTGGCGTGCCTGTTGTTGAAACTCGTCTACGTATACCTGGCGGCGATGCGATTCAGCGCGTGTACGCCGTTGCAGATGCGGGTGGTCTTGTTGTTATCGAGATCACAAACGAATCGACATTGCCTATCGCAGTGGCGTTCACTCGGCCAGATGTGGTTTCTTCTCGAACTCCAAGCCCGCGTGGCGCACAAGGCATCGAGTTGCCAGCTGGCAGTGTGGTGTTTCCTGTTGCGCATGGGAGCACGCTGCGGGTTGCGATGCACGCTCCAAAAAATCTTGTTGCGAATATCGATGTAGAACGTTTGCCGTCGTATGAACAGCTGCAAAAGGGATGGCTCAAGGCTGTTGAGCAAGCCGGGTATGTGATCGTGCCTGAAGGCGCAGTTGCCCCGCTTGTTGCGCGCTTGCGCAGCGACGCGTTGATTTTAAGTGGATACGAAATTGAAGATTGGGGTATCGGTGCGGGCGGGGATTGCGCCAATGATCCGGTTGCATACATCTTGACGCTGCAGGAATTGTTGCGCATGGGCGAGAAACTCATTGGCGAATTAACTCATATACGTGTTGATCACGCCGCGCGCCTTGCACAATGTGTGGAAACCCTGCTGAAAGATAATAAGAAAGCGTCAATACTGCCGTGGGACGTAGAGCGCGCTTTATTTGCGGCCCAATTTGTGTTTGCGCGCATGGGCGAGAATCGCGCGGCCGATGATGTGGCAGCTGCTCAGTTGCGCTTGAGTGGTGCCGCCGAACCGCCAAACGTAATGCCAACGGATATTCGTGCAATTGCATGGGTTGAAGAAAAAATGGTTGCAGTGCAGCGCGATGGGTCGGTGCAAATTTTTGGACGTGGTATTCCGCGACTGTGGCTTGGGGCCAACTTGGAATGTCATCGAGTCTCTGCAGGCCCGCTTCATACCGTCAGTTTTGGTATTCGGTGGCATGGCGAAAAGCCTGCACTGCTATGGGAAGTTGCCGGACCTGCTGGAGTCAAACTCAGTGCTGGACTCTGTGATCCAACCTGGAGCTCTATTGAATCGACAGGTGAGACACTCCTTCTAGGCTTTGTCTAATGAGCAACTCTCCGAGCCTCTCACCGCTGCGCCTCACCGAATGGACGTCTTGTGGAGGATGTGCGGCCAAATGGGGTGCAACATTGCTTGCCGACTTGGTGAGTGACTTTCCTGCATCACTTGATCCAGCGTTATTGGTTGGTCTCGCACCTTTTGACGATGCGGCTGTGTACCAAGTAACGAACGATGTGGCCTTGGTGAGCACAACCGATTTTTTTCCTCCCCTCGTTGACGACCCAAGCGATTTTGGTGCGATTGCCGCTGCCAATGCATGCAGCGATGTATTTGCTATGGGTGGCCGCGTGGTGATGGCCGTCAACATTGCTGCATTTCCTGAGCACTTTCCTCCAACCGCTATCGCTCAGATTTTTGCAGCAGCAGCTCTGGTGGTTGCAGAGGCAGGCGGAAGCATTGCAGGTGGTCACACCATTCGTAATCCCGAACCGATCTTTGGTCTGGCCGTGCAAGGTGTTGTCAACCCGCAACGAATTTTCCGCAAGAGTGGTGCACGAGTTGGTGATATTGCAGTGATGTCGAAGCCGCTTGGCACTGGTTTGGCCCTTGCAGGTGGATCAGATGCCGACAAAGCTGTTGCTATTGCAGGGATGCGCACATTGAATCGTGTTGCATCTGAGCAACTGCAAAGTTTTGGTACCGGTGTGCACGCGGTAACCGATGTGACGGGATACGGACTTGCGGGCCACGGTTGGGAGATGGCAGAACGCAGTGCAGTAGCCCTCGTTATTGAAGCCAGCACATTGCAGGCGTATCCGGGCGCGAGAGAAGCAGCACAACGTGGTGTGCGCACTGGTGGAGACCCACGCAACCGTGACTATGTAGAGGGCAACTTTGTAGATATTGCTAGTAATGATGCAGCGGCCGCACTATGTTTTGACCCCCAAACTTCTGGTGGCTTGCTCGCTGCAGTAGATGCACCAACTGCGGCAGCCTTGCTGCAGAGCGGCGCTTGGTGGCGTGCAGGTAGTTTCATTGACGGTGTAGTGCAGATTTCATTGCAGTGAAAGAAACACCAACGACTCAAGTGGAGCGAGTGCTTTTGCGCAAGGGTTCGTCGATTGTGATCGGTATTGATGAGGTAGGAAAAGGTGCGTGGGCCGGACCACTGATGATCGGGGCTGCGGTGTTGTCGCGAGATGTGATTGCGAGTGACGATGCAGCAGCACTGATGGGCGGAGCGCGCGACTCGAAACAACTGTCTGAGATAAAGCGCGAAGAAATATTTGATCATGTGGCCGCAACGTGTGCTGCATGGTCGATTGGGTACGTGACTCATGCCGAATGCGATGCGTTGGGCATGAATGCAGCCCAACGATTGGCCACCAAACGGGCGATTGAAAGTTTGGCGAAACAAATTGACGTCAGTAAAGCAACTGCTGTGATAGATGGTCGATGGGACTTTGTGTCTCCACATATTTCACAGGTGGTGACACAAGTAAAAGCTGACGCATCTGTGTTGTCGGTGTCGGCCGCTTCGGTGCTGGCAAAAGTTTCGCGAGACAGAATGATGCGAGAGTACGCAAACGACTATTCGCTGTGGAGCTTTGAGACAAATAAGGGTTACCCGTGCCCAAAACACCGAACCGCGCTACAGGGGTATGGGCCTTCGGCACTACATCGCACGAGCTGGGCGTTTATGGAGAACTTCGTGCCGTGGCTGAGCCGGCAATCATCGAACCAGTTAGATCGCCCGCAACACGAGCCGCAATCCCAACTGGAATTCCGATCCGCGTAAGTCGGGATTCCAACAAATCGGAGTCGTCACCAGTGGTGATCAGCGCGCTTGCAACAAGTTTTGCTCGCTCAACAAGTTGTTGATGGTCGGTGGATTCAACCGGCCACGCTGCGAGTGATTGCTTGAGTGAAATAGGGAAGCGTTGTATCTGGCGACGTGAGACCGGTGGAAGTTTGATCCGCACAGCCAGGCCACCCTGCACGCTTTGTGCGGCACCAAACCACTGGCAGCGACGTAATGCACGAGTAAAGGGACAGTTGGCGCCTTGAGTGAATGACAGACCAACTGCGAGTGCAATCTCTTGAGTATCCATCTCATAACCGCCGGGAAACTCGGCGAAACCCATCACTATGCGTCGCATGATCCACAGCGCACTTGGCCCCATGATGGGAAGCCAAAACATTTCGGCATACCGAGAGAACACATCAAACCCGACTTCATCGACAATCGGGTCTGTCCAGGGCACCACAACAAGTGTTGAATCAACGCGAAGTTCGTTCATGCCCATTTGTGTGCGCGAGTTTGGCAAGATGGCAGTGTGATAAACGAAGAATTACAAGAAAAAATAAATCAGGCACGGGTAATTCTGCAGGCGTCCAAGCGCATCACCGTGTTGACAGGCGCGGGTATTTCGACAGATTCCGGTATTCCAGACTTTCGAGGTCCAAACGGATTATGGACAAAGGATCCGGATGCTGAACGCGCGGCAACCCTGACTCATTATTTGGAAGATGATGATCTGCGACAAAAATCGTGGCGCAACAGAGTGCGTTGGATCGATAATAATCCTCAACCGAATGCAGGACATTTTGCGTTACTTGAACTTGAGCGCCGCGGTGTTCTGGTCGCCATCATTACACAAAACGTTGACGAGCTGCATCAGCGCGCAGGACATGATCCGATGAATGTTCTAGAAGTGCACGGCACTATTCATCGCACATGCTGCTGGAAGTGCAAGAACCGCAAACCGATGGTTGATGCTTTGGCGCGCGTGATTGCGGGTGACGTGGATCCGAGGTGTGAGTTGTGCGGTGGCATCTTAAAAAGCGACACGATTTTATTTGGGCAGGCGCTCGAACCTGCTGTGATCGAAAGAGCGTTGACTGCGAGCGAAGAGTGCGATGTATTGCTGGCTGTAGGTACTTCGCTATCGGTGTATCCTGCCGCCAATGCTGTGCCGAGGGCAAAGGCTGCAGGAGCGGCATTGATCATCGTCAATGGTCAGCCGACCGAGATGGATCATCGAGCCGATGTTGTGATCAATGCTGGAATCTCTGAAGTACTGCCCATGGTGTGTCGTTCGCTCTGAGTATCAAAACCCGACTAGAACGGTAGGGTATTGGGCGGAGGATTCGTCACATTTATGGTTGGTTTCAGAGACTTACTTGCACAAGCAAAATCACAAATAGTCGAGGTAGATACCGTTGAAGCCGCTGCGCGCCTAGCCACAGGTACAACTTTGGCTCTTGATGTGCGCGAGCCTGACGAATTTGAGCAGGGTACATTGCCGTTGTCCATTCATATACCTCGCGGTCATCTAGAAGCTCAGATCGAGAGCAAGATCACCGATAAGGATGCGCCGATCGTGGTGTATTGCGCAGGTGGAGTGCGAAGCGCATTCGCCGCCAAGACATTGCAGGAGCTTGGCTACACAAACGTTGTTTCAATGGCTGGTGGTTTTGGTAAGTGGAAAGACGAAGGTCGTCAGTGGAGCACACCTGCTTCGTTGACCGCAGAGCAGCGCAATCGTTATCAGCGACATATTTTGTTGCCAGAAGTAGGTGTGGAAGGTCAAGCAAAACTGCTCGCCAGCAAAGTGTTGTTGTTGGGTGCGGGTGGGCTTGGAAGCCCAGCAGCTCTTTATCTGGCTGCTGCCGGCGTTGGCACAAAG
>DFDK01000076.1:14442-16684 GCA_002367695.1 Acidimicrobium sp. UBA3029
TATCTGGCTGCAGCCGGTGTTGGCACAATCGGCATTGTAGACATGGACGAAGTGGATGCCAGCAATCTGCAGCGTCAGATCTTGCACAACATCGATCGCATCGGTGATCGCAAGGTTGACTCTGCAAAAAAGACACTGACCATGCTCAATCCAGATGTTGATGTGGTTACCTACGACACGCGTTTGGATGCGAGCAACATCATGGACATCATCGCTGGATATGACGTGATTGTGGATGGTGCTGACAACTTTCCGAGTCGCTATGTGCTCAATGACGCAAGCGTCAAGCTTGGCATTCCAGTCGTGCATGGATCGATTTTTAGGTTCGAAGGAATGGTCACAGTGTTTGATCCGAAGAATGGTCCGACATATCGCGACATGGTTCCAGAGCCACCACCAGCCGAACTTGCGCCAAGTTGTGCGGAAGCAGGTGTGCTCGGAGTTTTGCCAGGAATTGTTGGCTCAATTCAGGCTCTTGAGACGATCAAGTTGTTGCTCAGTCTGGGTGAATCGTTGGTCGGTCGGATACTTGCGATCGATACGACAGAAATGGAGTTCCGCACGTTCAAATTGCGCTCGGATCCAAGCAATGAAGTGACATATGCCAACCGTGAACGCATTGAAGTGCGTGATCTAGATGGCCTCTGTGCACCTTGGCTCTCGCACTAATTGCGTAGTATTTAAGGCGTGCTAGCACGATCGTTTGCCATCGTTGGCGCAGGATTTTCAGGCGCCGTAGTTGCGAGGCAGATAGCCGAGGCGGGCCATACCGCAACCGTTTTCGATACTCGTAATCACGTAGCCGGTAACTGTCATACCGAGCGCCATGAATCTGGTGTCATGGTGCACACATATGGGCCACACATCTTTCATACGCAGCACGAACATGTGTGGGAGTTCATTACGCGCTTTGGGTCGATGATGCCGTATCGCCACAGGGTGCGGGCGATGGTTGGCGACAAGGCGTTTCAGATGCCAATGAACTTGACTTTGATTAACGAGTTCTTTGACACCGACTTTTCGCCAGCAGAAGCAGAGGCATTCATTGCCACCAAGGCTGACTCAACGATTACCAATCCTGTTTCGTTTGAAGATCAGGGCTTGCGGTTTGTTGGACGCGAATTGTATGACGCATTTTTTGCGGGCTACACAAAAAAACAGTGGGGTGTCGACCCAACCGAGTTACCTGCAAGCATCCTCGCACGCCTGCCGCTTCGATTTACCGCAGACGACTCATACTTCAATCATCCGCATCAAGGAATCCCTGAGCACGGATACACACCGATCGTGCAGGCGATTCTTGACCACGAAAATATCAGCGTGCACTTATCGACACGATTCGAGCGCGCGCAATCGAGCAGCTATGACCATGTGGTGTGGACTGGCCCGATAGATGCATATTTCGGTTTTGAACATGGGCGTCTTGCATATAGAACGCTCGACTTTGAGCAACATGTATCTGATGGAGATTTTCAGGGTTGTCCGGTTTTGAATTACTGCGACGAGCAAGTCCCGTACACGCGAATTACCGAACACAAACATTTTGCGCCATGGGAGAACCATGATCAAACGGTGACCTACACCGAATATTCTCGGCTTTGTGGAGATAACGACACTCCGTATTACCCGATTCGATTGGTGAAAGAGACTGATCAACTAGTCAATTATGTACAACAGGCTCGCGCTCAGAAGGGCGTCACTTTTTTGGGTCGCCTTGGCACCTATCGTTATCTCGACATGGACGTCACTATTCACGAGGCATTGGCCGCCGCTGCAGCAATGTTGAAAGCGCTCGACGAAAATCAAGATATCCCACCGTTTTTCACCGACCCGCTGGGCGGGACAAAGCACTGATGCAATCAGCAAATTTGTTGCAACGACTTGTGTTGCCCGCGCCAACAACTCCAGAGCCGCTGTTGTATGTGCGCACGAGCGGCGATGTGCGCATGGTCGACAATGGCGCGGTACTCGAAGCAGGTGGCACGCTCAGTTTCGATACAACGTTTGGTGTTTTTGCCGCTGGTCGCTGGCGCAGAGTGAGTCACGTTAACGATTTGAGTGTCAGCGTGCGCGCCTCTGGAATGGGTGTTGCCGAAATTGTGGTGGTAAACGGCAAGACGGAATCGGTTGTATCAACTGTGCAGTTGCCACGCGGCGAAGGGTCGCCGTCAAGCGTGACGCTCGAAGTTCCCAACTTGCAAACGTCAACAGACGGTACATATTACGTTCGGGTATCAGCAAT
>DFDK01000076.1:16977-23081 GCA_002367695.1 Acidimicrobium sp. UBA3029
AATGTGCTCGATTTGGTGCGCAACAATGATGCCCTTAATGGCAAAGTGCAAGTGCTCGTCGTCGATAACGCGCAAAATGTGATGTTTGATGCGGCCGCAGATGCTCCGCTGACAGTTATTCCAAACGGCAATTTGGGTGGTGCCGGTGGTTTCGCACGTGGTCTGATCGAACTGCGTAAAGCAGGTTGGGCAACTCACGTGCTGTTCATGGATGACGACATCACGCTTGAGCCAGAAGCAATTGTGCGCACGATGTCATTGTTTGCATATGCCAAAGATGCGCGGCTCTGTGTGCATGGAGCAATGCTTTCCGAAGAGCGTCCATGGCTGCAGTTTGAGGCTGGGTCGCAGTATTCGTGGCGTTCGATCTATCCGTTGCAAGCACTTGGTCGTGAAGACGACATGCGTGAACGATCGGTTGCTGTGCAAGACGCAGCCGAAGTTCCGTTTGACTACACGGCGTGGTGGTACACCGCATTTCCAATCAACATCACCAACGAAAATCCACTGCCTGTGTTTGTGCGCGGAGACGACGTTGCTTTTGGTTTGATGCACACTGGAGAGCACTCGATCACACTCAACGGTGTGATTGTGTGGCATGCCGATTTTGGATTAAAAAATAATCCGTCATCGCTTTTTTATGAATCGCGCAACTTGGCACTTGTCGACACGTTGGTGTTTGATAAACACAGATGGTGGAACCTGGCCTATCGATTTTCGTCATTTGGGTTTCGCAACCTCTTTTCGATGCGTTACGCATCGACCGAGTACATGCTGCGCGGACTCAATGCATATTTAGCTGGTCCAGCCGAATGGATGAAGATCGATCACGCTGCATTGCACGACGAATTGCGGGTATGTGCTGAAGAAAAGCCAGCGCCACTGTCGGCCGAGCTTGCCGCAATCAGACCACGCCAACCACGACATAAAGCATTGCGCGCTTTTGGATTTCTGTTTGCCATCGTGTTTGTGGGTGGGTACATCATTCCTAAGCCGTTGCGACTCAAGAAATATGGTGTTGGACCTATCGATGCTCGCGCCGTGGGGGTGGCCACACTGCGCAACCGAATCTTGTATCGCCACGACCGTATCGCCGACGGATACACAGTCGAACGCGATATGAAAAGATTTTTTAAACTCTTGCGCGAAGTAGTGAAGTCAATCTTTGCGATCGCTACGTCGTATAAGCGGCTGAAACGCGAATATCGTGCTGCCTATCCGGCGATGGTAAGCGACGCCGCGTGGGAAGAGCGTTTTACTTCTGCATTGAAGCGCTCAGCAACGCCTGCCACGTGAGGCGATTGATTTTTCCTGTTTGCTTAATGCCGATACTCTTCTGAAAACGTTTAACGAGGCGAGTAGTACCTGCACCATAGACGCCGTCAGCGCGAACCTTGACCTTGAGTACGCGTGCGAGAGCAGTTTGTGCTGTTGCAACAGTTGCATGTTTGGTGCCCTTAGAAAGAACGATTGATGCGGGATTGATACCCAACATGCTCAGCACGACCTCGTCGGCGATGCCGTCAACCGGAAGGGCAGCATTGGTCTCGAGCCTGGTCACAAGGGCAACAGTTCCTTTGCCCATCACGCCATCAACAGCAATGCGCTTTTTCTTTTTCAGCTTAAAATATGCATTGAGTGAAGTTTGTAGAGCCTTGACGTTGTTGCCTCGGTCTCCCTTGGCCATCGGCACACCAAGTGGGAGCACCGTTGCGACTCCGTTAGTGATGATGCTTTGCCCCCGCAGTGCGTCCAATTGGTTGCGAATAAATAGCGTAAATTCGCTGCGGCCTGTGCTTGTGAGATGAACGTCGTCGCTAAACCATCGGTTTTGCGAAGGCGCAGATGAAGCTGCGTTCCAGTCGAGTAGTGAAACGTTTGGATAACTTACTGAAGCATTTGCGAGAACTGCGTTGGAGAGTGCGTAATTGCGGGATGTGCGGCGGGTTGAAAGATTGATAAACACAATTCGCTGCACGCCACGAGCGCTAAGCGCATTGACAACTTGATCAACATCAGACTGAAATGTATTTGGATCATCGTTGTAGCCCAACTGAATAATTGCCACACTGGGGTATTGCTCTGGTGTGAGCGCATTGATGATTGTGGCTGCATCCGGTGATCCAACTGCTGCGGCCACGCAGCTTGGGCCTACGAGACAGCGGTTAGTGAGCGCCTGGTAGTTCATGGCTGGGTATGCGGGAGTAACAACGGAGGCAAATGTGCTGGCAATGCTTGCTCCTACCGAGTCGCCGATAAACAACATTGCGCCAACCGGACCAGCATCGAATGCTGCACCGTAGAGAGATGATGTCTCATACCACGGAGCGGGTAAATCGAAAATGGACTTAAAGTCGTAGCCCTTAATCGTGACAGTGGATGCGGTGCCGTTAATGGCGACTGAGGTCGCATAACCATTCCAGTCTCCGCCAAGTCCGTCGTGCGTAGTGATGACTGATGTGAGTGTTCCGATTTGCGGATATTTCGTCATTAACTGTTCGGCAGAAATAATGCGTGTCCAGACCAACAAACTATTGACTGGTTCGCTCGCAAGATCACCTGGATCGACTTGTGCGGGGAAGGTGCCACCTGCGGTGCGTCCACCATTGCTTGACGTAAATTCTGTGCGCGCAGGCTTTCCATTTGGTTGCACGATCACAACACCCGCAGTTTCGATTATGGCTTGATCGGTGAGTGGGTTCTCGAGTGCAATGATTCCACTGTTCACTGACTCGCGCAATGCGCTGCCGCCATACACCTGGCAATTCTGCGAGTCGCATGTGCGGGCCAATCCTGCATATCTATTTTCGGTTGCCGAATACGAGCGCGCGGCAACTGCTTGAGCCCGCAGTGCGTTCATGCCAAGTCCGCCTGCAGCTTTGCCCCAGTTGGCTGGAGACTCGCGGGGCACGACACCTCGTAGGTAACTCTCGATATTGGTGGCGTTGATTGTTCTGTTAGCACCACGTGAGTTATTGACTGCGCGGATCTCTCCGCGGTAGTAACGAATCTTATTTCTGCTACTGGTGCGCGGCTCGCACAAGCCGATGACGTCAGTTGCACCGGCAGCAGGGTCTGCGCCAACGGTCGTGGTGAACGACGCAACCGTCGGCACGTCGGCAATTAGAGTGAAACCTTCATTGGCAGGGTCTGCGGTTACTGCACATTTCCGTTCCATCGAACCCCACACGCGGTATACGCGTTGTGATATCTCGATTGCGACAAGTGAAGTCCAAAGTCGGCCAGGGATCGGGTCTTGAACAAATACTGCGTTGCTGGCATCGGCGACTACCGATGTTACTTGTTCGTCCATTGCCGAAAGATGGGTGGTCATCTCTTGACCGGGATCGGCCAGCGAGCCGATCGTATTGCCGGTTGCGCCACCGTAATAGAAATTAAGAATCTGATCCCACGTAGAGCCAGTCGTGGCCCATCCATATGCACCGTATTGGCTCATACCGCGCCCGTGTCCGTAACCGCGACCATTGATCACAATTGCATTGGGTAACAAACCGTCATCGGCGCGTACTGGGCCAACTGGCAACATCGTGGCGAACAGGCTGATGACAATAATGCCAACTGCACTCATCATTTTCGTTTTTGGGGGTATGCGCATGCTGAAGGATCTTCCTCGCTCGCTTTAAAACCATTCTACCGAGAGTGATCGGCGGGATTGCGCAATGCTTTAGGAAATTTCACTCGTAGATGTCAGTGTTTCGCGCTGTTGCACAACCACGCCTGTAAGTACTAGTGAAATTCCAATCATGTCAATAAAAGTTGGAGTCTGATCGAGAAACAAAAATCCAAACACCACGGCCGTAACCGGTAAGAGTGCGAGCAGTACAGAAAATCTACGCACAGGAATTTTGCGCATAATTGACTGCTCTATGCCGTATCCAAGTGCATTTGAAAACAGGCCGACGAGTAAACATAGAACCAGGATTGATGGTGATGACCACGCTGGACCACTTTGTGGTGCGCCAAACGGTGCAATAGCGACTGCGCCAATTGCAAGGCCTACGCCAAGTCCTGAGACTCCTCTATTGAGCTGAGCGACACGCGATCCAATCACGATGTATGCAGCCCAACATGCCGAAGCTAAAAAGATAAAAAGCAGGCCAAGCGGTTCGTTGCCAAGTTCAAATCCCGAAAGAATTACGACGCCAAGTGTGGCGAGCCCGAGTGCGCCGGCGTTGCGTCGAGATTTTGTTTGCCAAGCAGCTATGCAGATTGGGCCAATGAATTCGATTGCTACGCCTTTACCAAGATCGAGTCTGTCGATCGCTAGATAAAACGTGAGATTCATAAATGCAACGGCGACGCCAAAGCTTGCTGCCGAAACCCATTCATCTTTAGTCCAAGCGCCCTGGGTGCGCAGACGACGGACGGAAAAGATGAGCAGGATTAACGCGGCACTAATGACACGGAGCCATGCCACGCTTGCTGGCGCAAGTCGGTCAAATAGGTTGAACGCGATGACCGCGCCAATGTATTGAGCAGATGCGGAGCAAATAAAAAATAATTCGGGTGGCAATGTGCCAATGCGTGCAGAAGCAGAACCTGGTGTTTGTTTGCTCACTCGAATAGTTCGGGATCTGAAGCGCAAATTTCTTGAAACAACGGCTGAAACTGGAACCAGCCAGCATCGGCGAATCCCGTCAACTGCTGCGTGTACAGCGCCATGTCGTGGGGGATCAATATTGGTTTGCCAGCTGCTTCTGCTAGCAGCTGTGCTTGACAACTGCGGTCCATGGTGATGAACCAAAACGCAGCTGCTTCAACTGTGGTGCCGACCGTAAACAAACCGTGATTCTGGTGAATCGCAGCCTTGCCAGTTGGAAACTTGGAGATGATTTCTTCCGCTGCGGTGGCTTCAAATACCACTGCACCACCTTGCTCGGAGATGAGGGTATGGTCTTCGTAAAAAATGCATGAGTCTTGCGTGATTGGATCTAGCTTGCGACCAAGCGACGACCAAGCCTTGCCATAAGTGGAGTGCGCATGCGCAGCACCGATAACTTCGGGGCGAGCCTTGTGAATTGCTGCGTGCAACACAAATGCTGCTTTGTTGACAGGTTGGTTGCCGTACACCACATCGCCATCATGGTTGACCAAAATCAGATCGCTTGTCTTCATGTGGCGGAAACTTTTGCCAAACGGGTTGACCCAAAAGTGATCGGTGAACTCTGGGTCGCGTGCAGTGATGTGGCCTGCCACACCCTCGCCGTAGCCGAGACGACCAAACACGCGAAGAGATGCGGCTAAGCCAATCTTGCGGGCGCGACGCTCGTCTTCAACGTTGTCGTAGGTGGGACGTCCAAGTGTTGCAAGCGTCTGGGGAACAAGTTCACGACCGTCGATCTTCTTTGTGCTCTCGGTGATTGCCATAAGCCAAGGCTAGCCAAGAGTGAGAACTGCCGTATTTGTCTCACGGATCTTTGTCCAGTGCAATGGATCTCGTAGCCTGTAACCGTGGCCGAATCTCACACCCCTCGCCAGACAGACTCTGGGATCACTATTGAGCCGCTCTATACGGCAGAGTCGATTGCTGGCTCGACCGCCCAAATCGGTATTCCGGGCGAGCCCCCTTACACCAGGGGCATTTACCCCACCATGCATCGCGACCGTTTGTGGACGATGCGCCAATATGCAGGTTTCGGTAGCGCAGCCGACACCAACCAAAGGTTTAAGTTTTTGCTCGAGGCGGGCCAAACAGGATTAAGTTGCGCATTTGATTTGCCTACGCAGATGGGTTACGACAGCGATCATCCACGATCGGCGGGCGAGGTGGGCAAGGTTGGTGTGGCGATTGACTCGCTCGATGACATGCGCACATTGCTTGCAGATTTACCTCTCGACAAAGTCACTACGTCGATGACCATCAACTCGACAGCAGCAATTTTGTTGTTGATGTACGAATTGGTTGCGCAAGAGCGTGGCGTGCCAGCAACTGCCATTAGCGGAACAATTCAGAATGATCTCTTGAAGGAATACATTGCGCGCGGCACATATATCTATCCGCCAGCGCAGTCGATGCGATTGATCACAAATATTTTTGAATATTGCGCAGCCAACGTGCCCAAGTGGAACACAATTTCAATTTC
>DFDK01000076.1:23295-24093 GCA_002367695.1 Acidimicrobium sp. UBA3029
CTCAGCAATGCGATTGCCTACGTTCAGGCAGCGGTCGATGCCGGACTCGATGTGGATGACATTGGCCCACGGCTGAGTTTCTTTTGGAATGGTCACAACAACTTCTTTGAAGAAGTCGCCAAGTTTCGTGCAAGTCGACGCATGTGGCATGACATCATGACCAAGCGCTTTGGTGCAAAGAAGGCAGCAAGCAAATTGATGCGCTTTCACACGCAGACAGGCGGTTCGACACTGACCGCACAACAACCACTCAACAACGTTGTGCGTGTGGCAATTCAGAGTATGGCCGCGGTGCTCGGTGGCACTCAGAGTTTGCATACGAACGGATTTGATGAGGCGTTAAGTTTGCCAACTGAAGATGCGGCACGAATTGCTTTGCGCACTCAGCAGATCATTGGGTTTGAAAGCGGTGTCACCGACACGCCAGATCCTTTCGCCGGCTCGTACTTTGTTGAATCACTGACCAATGAAGTTGAGCGATTGGCCTACGAGTACATTGCCCGCATTGACGAAATGGGTGGGGCAGTGCAAGCAATTGAAGCCGGCTTCCAGATGGACGAGATCGAAGAAGCCGCATATTCGTACACCAAATCGATTGATGACAAGTCACGCGTGTTGGTTGGAGTCAACAAATTCACTGTCGATAACGAACCAGCACCAAAGATCACTCCTGCAAACCCATTGCTCGAAAAAGAACAGGTTGCAAGGCTGACACAGTACAAGTCGGGTCGAGATATGGCTGTTGTTGCTGCGTGTTTGGATGACTTGCGGGCTGCTGCAAAGTCAACGGACAACGTG
>DFDK01000076.1:24402-25780 GCA_002367695.1 Acidimicrobium sp. UBA3029
GCGCTACGCGACGTGTTTGGTGTTTACCGCCCAAGTTGAGCCGCAATACCTAGCTGATATTTTGTTTTGTGACCTGCACCATGATCGCATTGAAATCGCAACGTGGGAGCTGGTCGGTATAGGCAAAGATTGAACTAAAGCCGTAGCCGATGGTCTGTTCGCCAGCGCTCAGCAAAGTGATGACGTCGGGATTTATTTCTGGAAATGCAGCCATCATCCGTTGGTCTAGATCGTTCACTACTTTGCGCATCTGGCGGTGTGTACTGCGATGGTGTCGGGTGGCAATGATACATTCTTGACGAAATTGCAACCATGTTCGTCGTTCTGGAATCAGAGCAAACTGAAAACTATCGGTGAGGCCAAAGTTGGGCCGGTGGTCCTGAGACGCATCTTGTTTTGCAACAAGGTTTTGATATTGCGTTGCCTTGAGCAGCTCGACAACTGCATCGTTCATAAGTTTTTCTTTGTCGTCATAGACGTTGTAGATCGTGCCACTTGTCAGTTTGGATTTGCGGGCAATTCGCGAAATGGTGGCACTAGCAAACCCAGTTTTTGCCATCACTTCGGCTGTTGCGTTGATTAACGCATCGCGCACTGCATTGCCTGTGTTGGCTTCAACTGGTCGCGGCTTTGGCACAGGAGGTGCCGTTGTTGTTGGCTGTGCTGTCAGATATGCCTGGCGCAAACCACGCAGCACAAGACCAAGATTGGAATTCGTTGTTGTGATAAATGAACGCAATATTGATCCAAGTACCATGCTGGCTCCAAGAGCGACACCTGCGCACTCAATTGGTGAACTGTTTTTGTTGAGTCCTGCGTCGTAGAGCCACTGGGTGATCTGCGGAATTACGACTTCACCCACCACCTCGTTGCGTTGAGCGACAACGACAAACTCCGCTGCTAGAGCAAGAGTGGCCGATGGTCGCTCAAGTCGTGCGATGAGGTCTGGATCGGGACTGATTTTTTCTTGTGCAGTGAGGTAATGAATTGTTTGGCGAACATGGTCACCAAACTTTTGGGCGACGACTTGCTCCCACAAAGCGACGAGCATCTCGTCGTTGTTTTCAAAGCGATTATAAATTGCGCCGGTCGTGAGACCTGCGCGTTTGGCGATTGAGCTTGCTGCAATGCCGTCGAGCCCAACTGCCGTTGCCTCTTGGGTGAGTGCCTTGAGGATGGCAGCGGTATTGGCAGTGGTTCGCTTTGCGGGCGCACGTCGAGCCACTGGGTCTGACCGAGATTCACTGCTGGTTGCGTGGCGTGGCTTCATGGCTTGACAATACTTCCTATAATTAGTTATATTCAAGATGTTGTTTTATAAATAGAGACTATTTGATAAATCGGTACCCAAGTAAATCGTGCATTCTTGGGTGATCGG
>DFDK01000007.1:0-658 GCA_002367695.1 Acidimicrobium sp. UBA3029
TGGTAGAGCGCCGGTCTCCAAAACCGATGGTCGGGGGTTCAAATCCCTCCTGCCCTGCAAAAGCAGGCATTGTGTGCCGATAGCCTAAACACCTCTATGTCAATGGATCTCAATCGTCAACAGAAGCGCGCCATGCAAAAAATGGGCGAAGTCAACGAGCAGGGCGCACCAGTTCGCCAAGCCCGTGCTTCCGTCGCGCCACGTCAAGGCAAAGAGCGCACCAGTCCAGCCCAGTACATTCGCGAGGTTCGCGATGAAATGCGCAAGGTTGCCTGGCCAAAATGGCCCGAAATCCGCCGCTACTCAATCATTGTTTTAGCCACTGTTGTGGTGATTACAGCGTTTGTGGGGGGATTGGACGCAGTATTTGGCATACTTTCTGGCTGGCTTTACAAGGACTGACCCCGCACTGAACGGCAAAAATTATGACTGATGACGCAACTCTTACCCACGATCAACTCGACACGACCGATACGGTCGCGCCCGACGTTGCCTTCGATCTCACCGACGGCGAGGACGCAGAGGAAGAAGAGATCGATCGTCCATGGTTGCGACCAGGACAATGGTTTGTTGTTCACTCGCAGAGCGGTTACGAAAAGAAAGTGCAACTCAACATGCAATCGCGCATTGCATCGATGCACATCGAAGATCGCATTTA
>DFDK01000007.1:1023-1238 GCA_002367695.1 Acidimicrobium sp. UBA3029
TACCTACTCGTTCGTTGTGAGATGGACGATGACACTTGGTATTGCATTCGCAACACACCAGGCGTAACTGGTTTTGTTGGTCAAAGCCAAAAGGGTCAGAAGCCAACGCCATTGTCGCGCAAAGAAGTCGAAACCTTCTTGACCGCAAAGGGTGACGGACAAGATGCACCGAAGCGCAAGGCGCCGAAGTTTGAATACGAAATTGGTGAAGGTGT
>DFDK01000007.1:1473-4799 GCA_002367695.1 Acidimicrobium sp. UBA3029
CGCGTGAAGGAAGGCCCATTCGCCGACTTCACCGGACAAGTCGCCGAAGTAAACCAAGACCACATGAAACTGAAAGTACTCGTCAACATCTTCGGTCGCGAGACCTTGGTCGAGATGGACTTCAGCCAAGTAGCCAAGCTCTAATTCTCAATACGAACGCAACACAGAAAGAAATACTCTCATGGCCAAAAAAGACGTTAAAGCAGTCGTCAAGATTCAGATTCCTGCAGGCAAGGCAACACCAGCCCCACCAGTAGGTACCGCACTCGGACCACACGGCATCCAGATCATGGACTTCGTGAAGCAGTACAACGCTGCGACCGAAGCACAAGCCGGCACGATCATTCCTGTCGACATCACCATCTATGAAGACCGCACATTTACTTTTGTGCTCAAGACTCCACCAACATCAGTGTTGTTGCGTCAAAAAGCCGGTCTCGACAAGGCTTCAAAAAACCCAGGCAAAGAAATTGCTGGCAAGGTTTCAGAAAAAGACATCGAAGAAGTAGCCAAGATCAAACTGCCTGACTTGAATGCCAACGACATGGAAGCCGCCAAGCAACAAGTACGTGGCACAGCACGCTCGATGGGTTTGACAGTCGGCTGATTTAGTTTTATAAACAACAACGTCTGATCTGGGTTACCTCGCCAGGTCGACATAACAATGAGGGAGGCTTTATGCCACTAGGTAAAAAATACAAAGCAGCACTTGCCAGTTACGACATCGAGATGATGTACCCATCGTCCGAGGCAATTGCCAAAGCAAAGTCACTGGCCACAGCCAAGTTTGACGAAACTATTGAGCTCGCAGTGCGCCTGGGCCTCGACCCACGCAAAGCCGATCAAGCAGTTCGTGGCACCGTTGCTTTGCCTTCGGGCACTGGCAAAACCGTTCGCGTTGCAGTGTTCGCAGCAGGCGAAGCAGCACAGGCTGCTCGTGATGCAGGCGCCGACATTGTTGGCACCGACGATCTCGCAGCAGCAATCGAAGCCGGCAAAATGGACTTCGATATTGCTATCTCAACCCCAGACTTGATGCCGATGGTCGGAAAATTGGGTCGTGCACTCGGACCACGTGGTCTGATGCCAAACCCAAAGACCGGCACCGTAACTTTGGACGTCGCTCGCGCAGTCACCGAATTTAAGGGTGGCAAAGTCGAGTACCGCACCGACAAGTACGGCAACGTACAAGTTCCAATCGGCAAGGCCAGTTTTGAGCAGTCGGCGCTAGAAGCCAACTTTTCGGCCGTCTTGGACGAATTGCAGCGCGCCCGCCCATCTTCGGCCAAGGGTCGCTACATCAAGAAGATCAACGTGTCCTCAACAATGGGACCTGGCATCAAGGTCGATACCAGCAGCTATTAGTCCTCACGAGACTCAACAAATATTCGGTCTGGTGGCGGGGTGAATACCCACAACACCCCGCTAACCTGACCAACCTACATAACAGCACTCATTTCATTCAGCAATAAACCAACAATGAGCGTTGCTCGCCACAGACATTTGGTTCACAAGCGAAAGCGAGTGAATAACAGAACTTCGGTTCTACCAAACGAGGCGGATCCTTCGAAGAGCGCGACCGGCAAGTCGGTTGCAGCGCTTGAAGTGTTCGTTTCACGTCAAACGAGCACTCGCGCTACACGAACCAAATAAACGAGGATCAGCATGACAACAACTCCAAATGCAGCAAAAGCTGCAGTCGTCTCGGAAGTCGCAGCAAAGTTCGCGGCCGCAGACGCAGCATTGGTAACCGAATACCGCGGCATGTCCGTAGGTTCGTTGGCCAAATTGCGTCGTTCATTGAGCGTGCATGGCGCAGAATACAAGGTTTACAAAAACACACTTGCTCGTTTTGGCGCAACTGAAGCGGGTTTTGAAGGTTTGAATGACTTGCTTATTGGCCCAACCGCGATCACATTTGTCAAGGGTGACGCATCTGCGGTAGCGAAAGCATTGCGCGATCACGCCATCGAAAACCCATTGTTGTTGCTCAAGGGCGGCGTCATTGGCGGCAAGACGGTCGATGCAAGAGAACTCAAAGTGTTGGCCGATTTGCCACCACGCGAAGTTCTCCTCGCCCAGTTGGCTGGCATGTTGCAAGCACCGCTCAACAAGACGGCCAACTTGCTGCAAGCACCAATGCGCAAGGTTGCCTACGGCCTCAAGTCGCTTATCGAGTCCAAAGAAGCCGCATAAAGCACACGTTGTAATTCATTAACCAATTAACCAACCAGATCCAACAAATAGATCAATACAGAAAACAGGAGAAATAATCATGGCAATTACCAAAGACCAGATTCTTGATGGAATCGCAGAATTGACCGTCATCGAACTCAAGGACCTCCTTGATGCATTCGAAGAGAAGTTCGGTGTGACAGCAGCAGCCCCAGCGGCAGTTGCAGTAGCCGGCGGCGGAGCAGCAGCACCAGCAGCAGCGGAACAAGACGAATTCACAGTCGTCTTGAAAGACGCAGGCGCACAGAAGATTCAGGTCATCAAAGCAGTACGCGAGTTGACCAGCCTGGGTCTTAAGGAAGCCAAAGACTTGGTCGATGGCGCTCCAATGCCAGTTCTCGAGAAGGCCAGCAAGGAAGATGCCGCTAAGGCAAAGGCCAAACTCGAAGAGGCCGGCGCAACCGTCGAGTTGCAATAACACCATCCCTGTAGGTCTTTCGCGTCTGGGACACCAGTCCCAGCGCGCAGATCTGCTAAAAGACTGGGCGTAAACCGCGAAAGCGGCGGTAGCCTAGTCGGTTGCCGTGCGTTGTCTTGTGAGTTTCCCAATTGGGTCATTCACGGGATGCGTCGATTTGTATTCATCGCTTCTCGATCAGGAGTAAATTAGTGACCTCACGTGCGACAGCACGCGAACGATATTCGTTCGCGACCCTTCCAGAAACACTCGAACTTCCAGACTTGCTCGCCGTACAACGCGAGAGTTTTGACTGGTTCCTCAAAGAAGGGCTCAAAGAGGCCTTCGATGATATTTCGCCAATCAAAGGCTTCAGCGACGACTTGCAGCTTGAGCTCGAGTTTGATCCAAATGATGAAGATCTTTGTCCAAAGCCAAAGTTCACTGTTGCAGAGTGTCGCGAACGCGACATGACGTATGCCGCGCCAGTTTTTGTGCGCGCACGTTTCCTCAACAAGCCGACTGGTGAAATCAAAGAGCAGACCGTGTTCATGGGCGACTTCCCGAAGATGACCGAAAAGGGAACCTTCGTAATCAACGGCACCGAGCGTGTTGTTGTATCGCAGCTCGTTCGTTCACCTGGCGTGATCTTCGAGCCAGGCGAGCGCTATCGCTTGCGTAACTTGTCGAAGCA
>DFDK01000088.1:0-16106 GCA_002367695.1 Acidimicrobium sp. UBA3029
CTACCAGGCAATCGAAGTAATGCATCGAGCGATCCATTAATCAGACCAGCGATTGGAATGTCAAAAGAATCGTCAGTAAGTGCAGTGGCATAGTCGCGAAGCACATCGGTTGGACTCAATACAGACAACAAGACACGACCGATGTCGCTGACCTGAATATTTGCATTGCTCAATGCGACCGACATTTCGAAATCCATTTCGGCAAGTCGATCGTTGGGATCGATATCAGCGAACGAGACATCACCAAACGCCCCACCGAATGGGGTTTCAAGCGCGCGGGTGAGCATGGTGGTAAGCGGCTCGTGATAGCCACGCAACAGACTTGATGTGGCTATTTGTTCTACGGCCCTTCTCACTTCATCGCGCAATGGCCGTACCGATGTATCAACGATCTCAAGAATGTTGTGAATCTGATCTCCAACATTTTTTCCCGATGGGAGAGCCGGAATAGTGACCGACTCCAGGTGATCCAACAACATGATGTTTTCTGCACTCATCAATTCGTTAACTTCTTTTCCAAATTCATCATTTCCGCGCCCAGGTGCCTCGAAATAGTCGCGACGTTGCGACTTTGATCGAATATCCATAATTCCCGAAAATGAAGTTCGGCGATATGACTGCACAGTTGAAGCAGATATTTGCGCACAGCGAAACTTGCTGGCATCAGGCTTGGCATGCACGGCCTGATAATCCTTGAGTGTGGCAACACTTGCAATATCTCTTTTTTGTGGCATATTCGGGACCATGGCCGGCAAGATGCTCTGCGCGTTATCTACAACGAGCACCGTCAAGTGATACATGGTGCGCGTGAGTGCCACATACATGACTCGGCTCATTTCGGCTTTTTGTGCTGCCGTTACAGCATTTTGCGCCGCAATTTTTGATGCATCAGTTGACTCACTGAGCCCGTGCACAATGTCAACAACACGTTGGTTTTGATTGTAGAAAACTGGTGCACCACGAAGTGTCGTTGAAGGTTTCCAGAGGTCTGCAACGACTACGCAAGGAAACTGCAAACCCTTGGCACTGTGAATCGTCATGATCTGCACAGCATCGACGTCGCTCTCAACTCTCCTACTCACCAAATCACTCGTTTCATCTGCATCAATCAGCGAGATGAATACTTCAAGTGCGTGGCTCGGTGAACACGGTTTACCCTCAGTTGCCGCATGCAAAACATCCAGCACATGGGCAAAGTCGGTGACGTTGCGTTCTCCTGCAGACCCTCTCGTTAATTGGGTCATGATCTGATCGTCGGCACTCATTGCCCCTGCAAGAGAAGCAATGCCTCCAAACTGCAACACAGAACGCAGTTCACCCACTCGATTTTGGATTCGTTGCAATTCGGGATCGGAAATATCTTGCTCACTACGCAATGACAATCCAAAAAATGGGGATCCAGCAGCCCGAAGGGTGCGACCGACATCCGTAATCCGTTCCATGAGTTCGAGCAGTGAACGAACATGGCCGGCCATTGCGCCGTCCATCACTGACTCTGTTCCATTGCTTACAGCCGGAATCTTAAATTGTTTGAGTTTGCGCTCAATTGCCCTACCAGTTGCCTTGGCTTTTACGAGTACACATATGTCTTTGGGTTCAATTTTGCGCTGTGTTCCATCGATAGTGAGTTTTCCCACTGTCAAAAGTTCATGCACCACTTGTGCGGTCGGTTTATCAAGTCGATTTTGGCTCGTTATTTTGCCAACATCAACAAAATCAACTGCGTTCCCTGGACTAAATCGAGTCACATTGTTTTTATCGCTGGCATTGACATTGATATACGGAATCTGGTCTCCAAAGAACATGCCCTCTAGCGCAGCATTCAACTGATCGAGGACTGGCTTATCTGAGCGATGGTTGGTGGTCAGCGTTCGCTTCTTCGCGGGATCTATACGAAGCACGAATGCGTGAACATCCGCACCACGAAATCCATATATTGCCTGTTTCGGATCGCCAACCGCGATTAATGCTCGGTCGTCTTGGTCGCGTGGAAAGAGTGCATCGAAAAACGCCCATTGCAACTTGTCAGTGTCTTGAGCCTCATCGACAATGGCCAACTTGAAGCGCGATCGAATGTCTTCAATAAGCGCAGCACGCGAAGAATCTGTAACTACATCATGTGCTCGCTTCAACAAGTCATTAAAACTTGGATGATTAAGGGTCGCCTCTTGAACACGATCCTTGCACTCAGAAATCATTTGGAGGTATTCATCCAAAAAATGCTGATCCTCGGCGGACAACGGTTGTGTCTCGTCGAACGGATTCTGCGATGGATCTAACCATGGCTCAGTAAATGGGTCGGCCAATAACTTGGCAACTACTTCAGCCATACGATCTGGAATTATGCGAGATACATCAACACCGGCAACAGCCTGTGAAACAATCGCATCATTTACAACCTCTGCTACGACACGACCCGTGATGTCCTCTTCTCCGACACCGCCCAGGCTTACGCCAGCAAGGTGCAACACCTTGGTGCAGACACTATGAATTGTAGAAATGGTGGCACTATCAAACTCAACCAAGGCTCGTTGAAGTCGACGAATCATTGCATCAACATCATTCGGGAAAGTGGCCAATAGATGACTTGCCATTACATCTTCGATATTGGCCTTTCTGCTGCGTAATTGATCACAAGTGCTGATCGCAGCGCCACGAATACGATCACGCAGTTCGGCCGCAGCAGTGCGGGTGAACGTAGTTACCATCACTTCACCGATACGCAGGTTTTCGTCTGTGGCTAATTCACGCACCAATAATGCAGCAACCGAATAGGTCTTTCCTGTGCCAGCACTGGCCTCAGCGACCATGCCGTTGAGGATCGGTTGATTTGCGAGATCGAGTTCGATGTTGCTCATTTGACGAGGTACTCCGTTTTGGTGTCTCTATCTGGAAGTGTGAGCAACTTTTGATGCTGTTTCCAAAATGCAAGAACAGCGCTCTTTGCATGGAATACATCTTCAAAATCTGGATTACTACCAAAAACTAAAAATTCATCTGACGTATGAAAATCATCACTCGACACAAATACATCGAACTCATTTGCCATCTCTTCATCAGCCGCAGTCGCGGTTTTGCCAAAACTGGCGCATGGTGAGACAAGCGCCGTGCGAGCCATGTCACTCAGTTTGCTGAGCCGTTCTTTAGCTTGTGCTTGTGTCATTGACTGATCAAGCACAACGGTACGTTCACGTACAACATGCGTTTCATCTTTTGGCCACTTTTCGTGGCGAGCCAACACATAACCATTCTTGATCGGAATTCCAGCCGCTCGAGCAATTAGTAAACGAATTGCCAATCTTTGCAAAGCCGGACCGTACTCATAAGTTTTGGCTGAAGCCCTGAAATAAACGGCTGTTGCGATCATTTCCGACCCCTGAGTACACATTGGAATCGCACCAACAACCTTTACCCCAGGCGCGATATCAATATCTACATCGACCGATTTAAGTGCTGCAACGTCAATTGCTTTCGCAGCAAGATTTGCTTGCATGGCTTGCACCAATTCATGCACTTCATCAATCGCTTCATCGCTAAACGGTGCTGGAGGTATTACTCCTGAACGACGAACTTCGGCATCCCAATCATCAATTGCGCCTTGAGATGGATGAGTTGATGTGAAGAACAGTAATTCTTTAGCTAAACGAGCCGACACTTTTTTGTCGATCGTTAATGGGATTGTGGCAGGAATTTCCTTCTCGTTCTTCCGATACGAAAAAATATCAAGTGTTTGGCGCACGTAGATGTCAAGTGGCTCAATATATGTTGTTTCCAACAACTCGGGTGTGAGCACAATCGGGCTTGTATGGGCCACAGTTGAAAGTGGACCCGCAATAACTGCATCGCCAAGGGTTGTAGCTGCCTGACGCGCAACATCGTCATGAGCCCAGATGATCCCCAACTGAACTTCATCTTTGAAAAAATTGCGCACACTGGTGGTGTGTCTCGGATGCTCAACCTCAATCGCACTGAGATGCTTATTTGTCGGATGATTGCCCACACCAAGCCGGCGTGCAAAGTCAACAAACTCGGCGAGTGGCGTAGCAAGAGGTAGCCGTTGATTATTTTTAATGCTCTGGCCAGTACATGTAATGATCAGTCGATCTTGAGCAGCAAGTGCCGAGTCGAGCAAAGCTCGCCGAACATCAAGCCGTGCATCTTGATCACCAATAAGTCTCTGGCGTTCAATGAGGTCGTCGCCTTCGCCTTCATTCGATGCAAGTGACTCTTCATCAAAACCGACGACACAGACAACTCGAAATGGAACGCCTCGTAACGGAATCATTGAAGTAGCAGTGATGGCCCCAGTACGCAATGGCTGCCTACCAGGCAACTGGTTGAGCATGTCGCTCAGTTGACTTGCAACATCGCTATAGGGAACAACTACCGTGCTGCCAATAGACGATGCCCGTAGTAATCCAATTTGCTTGACAGGGATTGCAAGTTCGTCACAGTTTTCGCCACACAGCGCAATCATGGCGGACTCAATTACATCACACCAATCATTTACAGTTTGGTGATTATTCGTCAGATCCGACAGAGTTAACACCGCATCAAACACTCGAATTAATGCAGCGATCTCATCGACGTCAGACAGATCAACATCGTCTAGAGCGTCAACTCCTAAAGCGTCAAATGTCTGAGTGCCATCGGGTACGAGCGCGCCTAACAACATCTGCTCTAATGCGTTGAGCCATGTATGCGCGCTGAGATTTGGTGCATCCAGCCCATTTTGTTTGCGGTGTTCAACAGTGAGCCCCCAACGCACATTGGCCTTGTTGGCATAGCGATACCAGTGTTCGACTCCCTCAGAGTTAACACCAAGATTTTTAAGAACCAATGGTGATGTGGCTACAGAAAGCACTCCATCAACCGAGCAACGTGAACGCACTAGATCAATCAGCCCGACCAATAATGCCGCACCATCATTGACCTGGCGAATACCGCGATCTGCAACGATAAGTGGAAGTTTGACATTCTGTCCTTTGACTTTCAGGACCCGTGCAAACGTAGCTTCCAAATACGGAGCCGCCTTCTCAATATTTGGACACAGCACCACGATCTCATGAGGCTGCAGATCTTGTAGGTCGGTAAATGCATGCAGTAACGCGTCATGCAGCACCTCGACTTGGCGGCTCAAGTCATGGCAGCGATGAATCATGAGAGAACGATCTTCACTTTCGACCAACTGCTCAACTGCTGACAAATGCTGTGCAACGGTTTGCTGCATCCGATTGAGCAAATTTTGTGAAGTGGAACCAGCATTTGCAACGTGAGTGACTTCAATCTGTTGCGAGGCAAGCAATGTTTCGAGCTCTTGTGAACCCAGTAACCAAGCATTAATCAATGGGTCAATATCATCCGGCATAGATGGAGTTGGATTGCGCTCAGGAATCAAGCCAACCGAAGGATCGGCAGTGACCCCCCACTTTTGTGAGATTGCCCGAGAAGGATGAACCAAAACAACACGAACTTCCACATGGTCTTTTAATTGCAATAACGCATCGATCTGGCCAGGACTGAGCGACTGAAACCCGACTACCAATATTTGTTTTGGTGTTTTGGAAGACAACTCTGGCTTACGCGCGGCCGGACTTGGCTCACCGATTCTCTTACGAACTTCACTCCACAATTGGAACTGCCACATGTCTGTGGTGTTCAGTTGTTTTGCATTTGGGTTATGAGCGGTTGGACTTACCGTTGCTTTCCCCTGCTCCCACAGACGAATCATCGCGGGTCGGCGAACGTGGTAACGATCAAAACGATCGGCAATCGCCCTAGCGGCAATGAGTGGACCACCTGATCGCGTAATGATTGGTTCGTACTGAGCATCAGCGGAGATGACATCGAGCACATGGAACATGAGGTTTTCAATCAGCCACGGATCTCGTTCACCCATTACCTGGGGCTTGAGAAACTTTGTGAGCGAACCAGGGAAATCAACTTCGACATTGGCAATAATTCCGTCTTCGGAATTTGGACCACTCGTACCAAGTTGTTTCGCAACCTCAGACATGAGCCAAGCCTTGACACCGGCAGTTGGTACAACAATGTGTTGCTTCGCAAATATGTCAACAGGCTGACGAAGATATGCAAGTGCGGGGGCAAGCACATCCGAGAGTCGGCTGACATATTCAACTTGCAGACTCATGGACCTCCTTGAGGAATTACAGATACTTTAGTGAAGTGGGACGCTTGTGAGACAATGGCTCAGATTTTGAGCGAACCTTCGACAACCCACTCCTCCTTCCACGCACTAAATGTGCGTGAATAAGCTGTTGTAAATAGCGTGACATCACAAGTTGCCAGCTCGGCAAAACGGTGTGCTCTGCCTCCGAGTGACGACCCATCAAATATCGTGACTGCAATCGATGTCTCAAGTGGTTCGTTTGGTGCGATGCCACAGACCTTGCGAAGTACATTGACCAGTTCATCAAAGATGTCGTCAGGTGAATTTGGGTCGATCCGAAATTCGATGTCTTTGCTCCCGATGCTGCGAACCGACCAGTTGGCACGATCGCCTTCCCAGAGCTCTGCTATTACCTGAGGACCGATGCCGGTGTCATTTTGATGAGACCCACCGATAACAACAAGCGCTGTCGCAATTCCCATATTGTTTTGCCTTTCGTAAGCGTGACGATTGATCGCGTAGTGATAGTACGCACGGGGTAACGCCCAGTGTGATGTGCAGGAATGTCACACATCTACCGAACATGTGCGTAGTGATGTCAGGACAACATCAATCGGAGGAAAACCCCATGTCAGTAGCAGTTCTCGAACAAGCAGCAATCGGCCGGCCAATCAATCGTCTCGGAGCGTCGATCTTCCCCGTGTACCTACCAGGGCAGGGTCTCCCCTTTCACTTCGTGTCTGGCGCAGCGTCTGGAATCGTTGTAGGCGAAAAGGCCAATGCAGAAGTGCCAACTTTGCAAGTCACTAATCCAAACGGACATGCCGTGTTGATTCCCGAAGGCCAGGTGTTGGACGGTGGACATCAAACACGAACAGTGAACGTGAGCATTCTTGTTCCGGCCGGTGCCACCATCGATATTCCTGTCAGTTGCGTAGAAGCTGGCCGTTGGGGCGGCGGAAATTCATTTACTAACTCGGATCGCTTTGCAAACCGTCGAGTGCGCCGCGCAAAAATGGAAGGCGTCCGTGAAAGCCTTCGCCATAGCGACAGCAAGCGCTCAGACCAAGGCGCAGTCTGGCACGCGGTTGACTACGAATTGAACCGCAAAGGAATCCACAGTCCGTCTGCAAACTTTCGCGACATTGAAGATTTTGCCCAACGTGATAATGCATCTGCGCAGGCAATTCAAGATCTGGTGCGTCGAGGACCGCTTGCTGGTCAGCAAGGTGTCGTAATTGCACACGGCCAACGAATCGTGAACGCAGAGTTGTTCGCAACCCATGAGGCATTATTGGCCAACTGGGAAGCACTCATGCGCGGAATCGTGCTCGACGCACCAGGCGATCACAATCTGCGACCATCGGCAACTGCTGCACTCAAGTTTTTGAGTCGATTGGCAAAGGCCGAGATCATCACCAAGCCGGGTGTTGGACTTGGCACCGAAGAACACGTGCGCTCAACACGACTTGTAGGACACAGCCTTTCTTTCGAAGGCGCACTTGTTCATGCCAGCGCATTTGCACTTGCTGCCTAACCGTTACACCCCTTCGACAAGATATTCATCACCCCCACGACAGGAGAATCTATGACCGAGCAGCACAAAAAAGTAATTCGGGTTGAAAAAACATACTGGGACATGACCCACGAAGAAAAGTATGCATACATTAAGGGCTCACTTGAGGGATTCAGTCCAAACGAAGAAGTGAGAGCCCGCGCTAAACAACCATTGAGCAAAGATGCAGATCTTCAGAGTGTGAGTCACCCAAAAGCTCAATCACCCCGACGTCACTGGTGGCAACTAGGGACTGTTGTTGTGGTGCTTGTTGCATCAATTGTGTTTTCAATAAGACTCGTAAGTAATCCAAGTTCATCTGCGTTTGATGTTGCTCGCAATCTGCAGGTGGCCGGCATCACCTGCACACCAGGTGAACTCGTGACCAGGTCAAGCGGAGCCGTGCGCGAAGGACTCCCCTGCACAGTCGGTGATCTGATCTACGAAATCACTACCTATCCGACCGATCAAGCAACCGACGAAGTAACTCGAATGGTTGAAGACGGTGTTGGATGCCAGCTTGCGTTAAGTCGTTCGTCATCAGTATTTACCATGCTGATCGGTGACAGGTTCTCAATCTTTGTGGCATCAAGGCTGCCGACCGGGATTGAGGAACTCACCAACACACGCATTGTCTTTCAAGACGACTGCCGCGCTGAAGCGCTCTAAGTTAGGAAAAGGAAACTGCAATGGGATTGTTTACTGGGTACCTCATTTACCGAGCCGGAAAACGCAAGGGTGCACGCAAGGCTGCTCGTCGTGCAGCAAATAACTGTGATTCGTATGGCAGCGAACTATGCAGCTCGTGCGATGAGTTACCCCTGGACCAATACTCTTGCGATTATTGCGGCTACTGCCCGTATTGTTGCGACTGCTAAAAATCGCCTTCGTCGCCACCGCTATCTGAGTCATTATCTCCGTCATTGGCATCATCGACATCATCCAGATCATCAATCTCTGGATCCAATTCATCGAGATCAGTAGCACTCACTTCATCGTCCAACCCAACGTTGTACAGCTCTGATGCACAATTTGGGCAATTGATCATCGGCGCGCCTTCAAAGAATATTGGAAGCACTCCGCAATATGGACAGACATCACCGTCTTCAAGCTCTTCTGTTTTCATACAACCTCCTCTTTCACTCCTCACAATATGCACAGGGTGTGACACTGTGTGCGTATAAGCAGTAGATGGAATGGCTCGAAAACCCCGACTATGCCGAACTCGGCAACGGACTCAACCGCGGTACACCCATTGGGTATCGTCCAGTTGTGAGCAAGGTAACCCTGCGAGCGGAAATCGTGGGACTGGACCAACGTCATTTGTGGGCACAAATTGAGAGCAACGGTGATTTAGTCATTGCCGGTCAAGACCTAGGCCCCACTGTCGTCCAATTCTTTGGTGAACGAGAATATGAGTGGGCACACTCAATCAAAAAGCAGTACATCCCACAATTCTTAGAGTTGCTCAATCAAGATCCAGGGGCCAACGTGATGACTGTGCTGCAGGGTTATGCCGGCGAGCGTTGCGACTTAGTGTGTGATGCACTCACAGCTGCGGCCGACAAGTTTCCAATCGAATTTTGGAGTCGTTTCTAATCACAACAAAAGGAGGAACAATGGAAAGAGCATTTGCACTGGCAAATCATTGGCACATGAACTTGGTGCGCAAGAACACGAAGATTCCATATATCTCGCACTTGATGGCAGTGAGTGCATTGGTGCTCGAAAACGGTGGATCATTCGATCAGGCCTCGGCCGGTCTGTTGCACGACATTCTGGAAGACACCAAGTGCCCCGAAGAGTTGCTGCGCGCAACTGTTGGCAACACTGTGACCGAGATTGTAAAAGCATGCACCCACGAGCCGTCGGAAGATAAGACTCCCGAGGGTTGGAAGAAACGCAAACAGCATTATCTTGATCATTTGCTGGATCCAAAACGTGAATCAAAGGCGAATTTAGTTGCCCTGTGCGACAAAGTGCACAACATTGAGTGCACAGTGCGTGACTGGCACGCGAGCAGGCATGATCAGTCAAAGATGTTCGTCGGATTCAATGCAGGGTGGGATCTACAACTGTGGTGGTACAACTCGCTCGCGGATGCGTTTGACCAATTGGTCGTGCCAGCCGATCTGCGAACTCGCTTTCGCACTGCGGTTATCTCCGTTTTTGGAGGTACTCAATGAATCGTTCACCGCAACATCAATCAGTAGTTGATCAACTTGTCAAGCGCGGCGGAATTGACACCGGACCGAACAAGGACATGGATGTTGTTGATGAAGATCATCCACTCACTGAAGTCAAGTTTGTTGACTGGCAGATATTCGTCGGCCCACCATCAATGGGATTTGGAGACCTTGATGACGAGATTGAAGTTGCCGTACTGATCGAACATGACATCTACGTTGACGATGATCAGAAGGACGACATTTACGCCTTCAATGAGACGCTCCCAGAGGGGTTAATTCTCGAAGTGCAACCATATGAGCGAAGCGCCATTTGGCTTTGGCTCGCGGTGCTTGCAGACAAGTGCGACTCACCCGCAACATCCACAGCATTAGATGAATTGCTTGTCCATGCCTCTGCTGCCTACGCACGGTTTGGTGTCTTTCCAAATGCGCCAACGATTCCGCGACTTCTGCCCGAATAATTGAGTTGCTCGGTACTTGACAGCCAGAGCACGACCTGTGTGACACTTTGGCCAACCTCCCGCACACATGGGTGGCATGACCCAAACACTTACAGGAGCAGCCATGACCGATACTGAAGTTGATCGCAAATGGGACGAACTGGCCGATCGTGGAGATTTGCGCACTGCAATGCAGCGCATCGACAAATGCTTTGATCGCATCGACAAACAGTTTGATCGCATCGAGCGCCTGCAATGGATCAAGATCATCACATTCGTGTGCGGGCTAGTCGCTATTTCACTGAAGTAATTGACCGTTACATACAAAAAGGGCGGGCCGCCGAAGCGACCCGCCCTTTTTTACTACTGAACTACTGAACTCAGTTGCCACCTTCGGTCAGGGTGACAGTGATTGGTGCAAATGCTGCACCATTGATGTCGATTCCCATTTCGGTGAGCAATGCAAGTGCTGCAGTCACGATTTCATTCGTGTGTGCTGCTGCATCTGGAGCCTTGGTCAACACGGTGCCGCCTTCGAGGTTTTTCGCTGTCTGCGAAAGATCTACTGTGCGTGTCCATGCTGCCTCGTCGATCATGCCTACACCTGCTGGTGCTGGCCAGATCAACTTGTTGACTTCATTCATCTGCCACAACTGGTGAGTTGCGCCAAGCTTTGAACCCTTTGCTACAACGATGTCTGTACAAGCCTGTGCGTCATCGCGACAGAATGCCCAGCCCATCAATGAAGCAGCAACAAACTTGACTGCTGTTGCGTTGTAGTCGGCGTCGAACAAACGGTGACCGTCAGCCCAAATTGCGTCCTGCAACATTCCAACACCTTCGTCTTCGTACGAGACGACGTTCAAGTCATCTGCTGTGTACAAAGCCTTTGTTGCTGGGTTGATTGATTCCAATACCATTGCATACTCGTTGTAGGTCATTGCTTCTCCAGCGTCGATGTCTCCTGCAAGCAAGCCCGACATGTCGAACTGCTGCTGAATGAGTGTGACGTCCTTGGCTGGATCAAGTCCGGCCTTGGTCAGAGCTGCAAAGATTTCGAACTCGTTGCCGTAGCCCCAGTTTCCAATCTTCTTGCCCTTGAAGTCTGCTGAAGACGCAATTCCTGAATCTTTCATCGAAACTTGCAATGTTCCTGAACGTTGGAACACCTGTGCGATGTCCACGATGTTTGCTCCACCTTCGCGTGATGCAAGAGCCTTTGAGACCCATGAAATTGCGAAGTCTGCTTCGCCGTTGGCGAGAACAGTCTGTGGTGTGATGTCGACTGCACCTTCGAGGATGGTTACATCGAGACACATGTCTGTGTAGTAACCGTTCTCAAGAGCTGCGTAATAGCCAGCGAACTGAGCCTGAGTGAACCACTGCAACTGCAACTTGACAGGTGTTGGTGTGACGCACTCATCTGTTGTTACTTCGGCTGCTGCTGGTGCTGCTGTTGTGTCTGTTGAACTGCTTGAACCACCGCACGCTGCGACGACCAAAGACAGAGCAGCGAGACCCGCAACTGCGAGCTTGATGCTTGACTTCTTCATGTTTGGTACTCCCCCGAGAACCGAAGCTCTCTACTTGTTGTTGTTGGTTTTACTTGCAACGCCACCCCGAGAGGCAGCGCTTTCTAGCACTATGGATACAGCGTAGAAGGTTAATCCAAGAAGGCACGCTCCGAGTACGTAGGCCCAGGCTGCGGCGTTTTTGGAATTGGCGATATTGCTGGTAATTCGGCTCCCGAGACCATTCTGGGAGCCCCCGAAATACTCGGAAACGAAGGCCGTAATAACCGAGACCGGAGCCGCAATTTTGAGCGCTGTAAATAGGTATGGGACCGCATTGGGAACCCGTACTTTGCGCAAGATTGCAAAGTCGCTGGCTGCATACGACTTCATCAATTCGACATGGGTCGACTGCACCTGAGTGAGTCCTTTGGCCACATTGACGAGCACGATGAAGTAGACAACGAGCGAGACCATGATGCGTCGTGGAATTTCGCTGGTAATCGAATACATGTTGTTGAGCACTGCCACCAATACAAAAATTGGAATTGCATTGAGAGCAATCGCGAGTGGTGTGACCAACTCGCCAAGGAAGCGATATCTGCTGAGCATGAAACTCATTGCAACACCAAACACCGTTCCGGCAATCAGCCCGATCAACGCATTACTGCCAGAAACCGAAGTTGCATCCCAGATACGTGCAAAGTTTTTAAAGAACTGCTCAAAAATCTTGGACGGTGCTGCAAGAAAATATGGCTTCAGATCGAACCCCCGCACGACACCTTCCCACAACGACAAAAACGCCACGCCAAAAGCAAGCGGCGGCAAAATTCGTCGGATGCGATTTGCGTTAATCATGATCAGCGATCTTCTACTCCACGAACAGCACCGGCATTTGCGTGATCGGCATGCGTACCTCGAAGTGCTTCGCGCACTGCGGTGATTCCAGTAAAGAAATCTGCCGCTGCTCGTGTATCTTCTGTGCGCTTTGCGCCAAGGTTGACATCAATCAGGTTGGTAATACGGCCTGGACGCGGCGACATCACAACAACCCGATTAGACAAATACACCGCTTCGGGAATCGAGTGCGTTACAAAAACGACTGTCGTGGATGTCTCTGCGCAGATGCGCAGTAACTCACCTTGCATGTATTCACGTGTCATTTCGTCGAGCGCACCAAACGGTTCGTCCATCAACAACAACGGCGGGTGTGCAGCGAGTGCACGAGCAATTGCGATGCGCTGCTGCATACCACCCGACAACTGCCACGGATACATCTCGGCGAACTCTGGCAGTTTGACGAGCTCCAACATTTCTTGTGCGCGTGCTGCACGCTTTTCTTTGTCCCAACCCTTGAGCTCGAGTGGCAACTCGATGTTCTTTGCAACTGTGCGCCAGTCAAACAAACCTGCTTGTTGAAAGGCCATGCCGTAGTCCTGATCGAGACGCGACTGAGAAGCCGACTTGCCATTCACCGTGATCGAACCTGTTGTTGGCTCAAGCAAGTTGGCGATTAGTCGCAACAACGTGCTCTTGCCACAGCCAGAGGGCCCAATAAGTGAAACAAACTCACCAGGCTCGACTGTCAAATTGACATCTATCAACGCATCCACCTGCTTTGGTGTGCCCTGATTAAAGATCTTGCTTACTCCTGTTACTTGAACCGCACTCATGAGCTGGTCTCCTTCGGTCGATTACGCATCAAATACACATCTGAGATTGCAATTACTCCTGCCATCGTGAGCCCAAGTGCCGCAGCGCCAAACACTGCGGTAAATACCTTGGCTGGGTCGGCTGTTGCTTCGCGCGCGTACTCAATAATGAGTCGTCCGATGCCGCCTTTGAGGCCAGTCGATATCTCTGCAACCACTACACCGACCACTGAGCCAGATGCACCGAGTTTGAAAGCAGGAATCATGTATGGAATTGCTGATGGAAAACGAAGCTTGAGCAAAATCTGCTTCCACGACGCTGCGTAGCTTTCCATAAGTTCAACAGATGCGGCGGGCGCGCTCGCAAGCCCGCGAAGGGTACCGACCGCAATTGGGAAGAACGACAAAAATGCACCAAGTACCGCTGCCGACAACCAGCGTGGCCACTCAAAACCAAAAATGTGTAGCTTGCCGCCCCACAGTGCAACAAGCGGAGCGAGTGCGATCAATGGAACTGTTTGCGACACAACGAGATATGGCAACAATCCACGTTCGACGAGTCGAAAACGTGACATCAATACCGAAAGACCAACGCCGATCGAAGAGCCGAGCAAAAAACCGACGATTGATAAGCGAAATGAAAACCAAGCACCAGCGAGTACTACTACCCACACACGTTTGTCGGAGCCGCGTACTTCTGGTCGGCCATAACGGCTGAGCATTGTCCAGACGTGCGGCATTGCCGTGTCATTCGAGCGAGGTAATACTCCTGCACCAAACAACTTTCCACCATCTTGCGGGCCCACAACTTTGTACATTTCCCATAACGCAACAACGAGTACTACCGACAGCAAGAACATGCTGGTCCGGTATGCAGCGCGTCGGACAAAACGATTCATTGCCTGGCTTTGCTCATCTCCTGTATCGCCGGCAAAATCGTCTCGCCATACGCTTCGAGAGTTGCTTCTTTGCCGTCATGTTGCAAATACACAGCAAACTGATCGACTCCGAGTTCTTTGAGTTCAGTCAGTCGACGAATGTGCTCGTTGGTATCACCCAATATGCAAAAGCGATCGATGATCTCGTCTGGAACAAATGTGGTGTGGCTGTTGCCCGCACGACCGTGTTCGTTGTAGTCATAACCCTTTCGTTCCTTGATGTAATCGGTTAGTGCTTTTGGTACTGAAGAGTCGTCGCCATAACGCTCGACGATGTCGGCAACGTGATTGCCGACCATGCCACCGAACCAACGGCACTGATCGCGCATGTGCGTGATGTCATTGCCAACATACGCAGGCGCAGCAACACAAATCGTGACACTCTTTGGGTCACGACCTACGCGCTCAGCGGCTTCGTGCACAGCCTTGATTGTCCACTGCGCAATGTCTGCGTCGGCGAGCTGCAAGATAAATCCGTCAGCAACTTCTCCGGTGAGCGCAAGAGCCTTTGGCCCATATGCGGCAATCCATACTTCAAGTTCACTCTTGGAAGCCCACGGAAAACGAATGCTCGAGCCGTTGTAGTCAACTGCTCGGCCGTTGCCAAGTTCGCGAATGACATGAACGCTCTCGCGCAATGTTGCAAGGTTTGTTGGCTTTCCGTTTGTAACGCGCACAGCAGAGTCGCCACGACCGATTCCGCACACAGTGCGGTTGCCATACATCTCGTTAAGCGTCGCATATATGCTCGCGGTAACTGTCCAGTCGCGCGTTGCAGGGTTGGTGACCATTGGTCCAACAATGACGTTGCGTGTCTCGGCCAAGATCTGGCTATAAATCACATACGGTTCTTGCCACAAAATGTGACTATCAAAAGTCCATACGTGCGAAAAGCCATACATGTCGGCCTTTTTTGCAAGGTCGATCACGCGCGCCGATGGTGGGGTCGTTTGTAGTACTACACCTATGTCCATAACTCTCCCCTCGTTGATAACAAAACTAGTTACAAAAAACGTTGCTAAAAACTTCTAGCGATTAGTTGGAAAGCCCAAATCAACTGCCGAAGTGCGTGGGTCTGGCCAACGTGAAGTGACGACCTTGCCGCGCGTAAAGAAGTTGATGCCCTCTGGGCCATACATGTGTTGGTCGCCAAACAGCGAAGCTTTCCAGCCGCCAAATGAGTAGTAGCTCACAGGAACCGGGATTGGCACGTTGATGCCAACCATGCCGACCTGCACGTCGTATTGAAACTGACGAGCAACGCCACCATCGCGGGTGAAGATTGCTGTGCCATTACCAAATTGGTTGTCATTGATGGTCTGCAAACCTTCTGCATAACTCTTGACGCGCATAACGGTCAGAACCGGTCCGAAGATTTCTTCGTCGTAGCACTTCATGCCTGGCTTGACGTTGTCAATGAGGCTTGGGTTCAAGAAGAAACCGGCATCTTTGGCTTTGTCGGTGCCGTTGATCACGACAGTTGCGCCCTCGCCTGCAGCGTTATTGATGTAACTCGCAACTTTGTCACGGTGCTCGCGGCTGATCAATGGGCCCATCTCTGCAGATGGATCGGTGCCGGGACCAACTTTGATATTTGGAACGCGTGTCGCAAGTTTTTCGATCAAAGCATCAGCGATCGAGTCGACTGCAAGCACAACCGAAATGGCCATGCAACGCTCGCCTGCCGAACC
>DFDK01000088.1:16411-16590 GCA_002367695.1 Acidimicrobium sp. UBA3029
TGGTTCTTTGCGCCACCAAGTGCTTGCACACGCTTGCCATTCTTTGTGCCGGTCTCATACACATATTTTGCAATTGGTGTTGAACCAACAAACGAAATCGACTGAATGTCTGGGTGGACGAGCAAGCGATCTACAGCTTCTTTGTCGCCATGTAGAACGTTGAATACGCCGTCTGGCAA
>DFDK01000001.1 GCA_002367695.1 Acidimicrobium sp. UBA3029
CATTCAAACTCGTCGTATTGCGAGATATCGCTCGTGGCGTAGTCGTAAGTAAGTTCTTCGTCAACAGCAATATCTCGCATGGCGATGAGCTGTGTTGCATTGCGCATTTGGCAATTTGGAGAACACGAATGGTTGATGGAGTCACCTGGTTCGCGAGACTCTGGTCCAAGGATGAATTGGTCTATGTCTATTTGGATTGATCGGTTGCGTCGCTCGCTTGGGTAAGTCTCGAAGTCGACCTCAGTCAAAAATGTTCCACCAAACGTGGCAACTATGGTGCCCATTGGTATTGGGGCGACGGCAAAACTACCGATGCCTTTTGGTGTGATTTCGCGAGCCTCTGCGAGAGGCGAAAGATAATTGCGCACGTCGACCCTCCGGTCGCGGCCTACGTGGCCGCCCGAGTACACAGCACCAACTCCGCCCGCTGTGGTGCAACCACGATATCGGCAGGTAGCGTTGTTTGCGCAACATCGTCTCGGTCTGCTCGACCGAGCCGGTGCTGCACTACAAGTTGCATCAGGAGAGACCAATTGGTCCGGCAACCGGGGTCACGCCCACGGTGCCATCTCATCCGCAAGGATGAGAGATGTGGTTTCGTCGTTAAGACGAAGCAACGGGCTGGCTCAGTTGGGCGAGCCAGAAAGAGTTTTGTATGACCCGACATGATTATCCGCCCACAGGTGCATGGCAGCCTTCGCAACCTATTGGGTCACGACACTTTGCACATTTTCCTGTCGACCGTCCGTTTGCGCTCGATGGTGGCACGCAACTGAATTCGGTTTCCATTGCGTATGAAACTTGGGGCACTCTAAACGCCGATGGCAGTAACGCAATTTTGTTATGCCATGCATGGACAGGTGACAGTCACGCAACAGGTCCTGCCGAAGACGGACACCCAACTCCGGGTTGGTGGGAGGGAGTGATTGGTCCAGAAAAATATATCGATACCAACAAATGGTTTGTGGTGTGCAGCAATGTGATCGGTGGATGTCAGGGCTCAACTGGCCCAGCGTCGCCACATCCAGTTGATGGCAAACCGTACGGCTCGCGTTTTCCCGTGATCACAATACGCGACATGGTGCGTGCGCAGTTGCGTCTCACCGACATGCTCGGCATTGTGCAGTGGCACAGCATTGTTGGCGGATCAATGGGTGGCATGCAAGTGCTCGAATGGGCTGTGACATTTCCAGATCGTGTCAAAACGATTATTCCAGTCGCGACGAGTACACATTCGACTGCACAACAGATCGCTTGGGGTGCAATCGGTCGTCGCTCAATTCGCCTCGATCCAAAATGGAATAACGGCGAGTACTACGATGCTGCAATTGGCGAGGGTCCTTGGGAGGGTCTTTCGATTGCGCGCATGGTTTCACAGGTCACGTTTAGGTCTGACAACGTGTTTAGTGATCGGTTTGGTCGAGACCTTGCCGACATGGACGCCGACTATAACGGTTTGGGTCTGTGGGACAGGTTTGAAGTTGAGAGTTACCTTGATCACCACGGCGACCGATTGATTCGACGATTTGATACAAACAGTTATTTGATCATCGGCAAGGCAATGGACTTGCACGATGTTGCACGTGGCCGCGGAGGGTTGAATAAGGCAATGAGTCGAATCAAGGCAAATACTCTTGTGCTCGGTATTTCGTCCGACATCTTGTATCCGTCATATCAGCAAAAACAGATTCGCGATATTTTGGTGGCACAAGGTACAGAGGCCGAATATGTTGAAATCGATTCACCACATGGACATGATGCATTTCTGATCAATCTCGATCAGGTTGGTCCGCCAATCAAGAGATTTCTGGAAGGCAATTTCGCATAATTGCAGCGCTTGCGCTCACAGAATGAATTCGCACAATTGCAGTTTGCTCTGTATCGCCTTGCTTGTGTATCGCAAAGGTCTGTTGATCATCTGCAACATCTGCGATTAATGATGCGTGCGGTATTCCGAGCATGTTCCATGTTCCTCGAAATGGTTTACCGCGATGCCCTTTGGCGGTGACAGCCACTGCGCGGAAACCTGGAATGATGAGTATTCGCACTTCACGCCATGGGTGTTCAATGCCGTCACCAGATATACGCATTTGGCAAATACAGCGCATGCCATCTTGTGAAGTCCATTGGCGTTCGCCCCGACGCGACCACCACATTGCAAACCCAAGCAATGCAATGAACAGCGCACTGCTGGCAACGTTGAGTAATCCCCGAATCATGCTCTCAGTATTGCTGGCTGGGGTAGGTTATTGAACATCATGTTTGGACTAACGACCTTGATCGCCCTCGCGTGCATTGTCGTTGGTGGTGGACTCGCGCGCATGACATGGTGGTTTTGGAGCGAGGCCAGACCAGAGTCACCAGCTCTTGCTCCGCTCGAAATAATGAGCGATTCTGCCTATGGCAAGGCCAATGAGGCACAACGTATAGCCATGCTCGACTCTGTGCGTATGGGTGCAGAAACACTTACCCCACGTACGCCGGTTAGTCGTCTCGAGAGAACTGTCGAAGAGCCTGTGAAAAATGCTCCAGGAGACGTCATTGATCCGTTGCTGAAGTAGCGGGGAAGTAGTTTTGACTCATGGCCACTTTTGAACCCTCCGAAATGATTGCTCGCTTCAAAGAACGAGCAGCCGCAGTAAAGCGTCGTCCGTTGCCGCCAGTGGCGGGTGAGGAGCGACAGATGTTTTTACAACAGGCGCAATCAGACTTCCAGGATTTTGCAATGATCAGTGATTCTGAGGCGTCCATGGAAGATGGCATTTTGGTCTTGCGCATCGACTTGCGACCGCCAGACGCTCGCACGTGATTAGTTCTGAATGAACTAAATCGCCACGCGTGTGGAGGTAGCACCAATCTCGTCATTGATTTCAGTGCTTATGCCTGAGATATCAATGACCGGCGTAGTCGTGCTTTCATCATTGGCTGGGGTAGTGCGATATGGCACGAAAGAATCAATTAATCGCGACGTGTTGACCACGACAGACCCCCTGCTAAACTCATCTCTCAAGTGAAGTAAGGCAATTACCGGTTTTGCGGACGTGGCTCAGTGGTAGAGCATCACCTTGCCAAGGTGAGGGTCG
>DFDK01000021.1:0-7024 GCA_002367695.1 Acidimicrobium sp. UBA3029
GTCGACCACGGCAAATCATCACTTGTTCAGGCTCTTACAGGTACCGATCCAGACCGTTGGGAAGAAGAGAAACGCCGTGGACTCACAATCGACCTTGGTTTTGCCTTCACGCAAATTGCCGAGCAACAGATTGGTTTTATAGATGTACCTGGTCATGTGCGCTTTTTGCGCAATATGCTCGCTGGCATCGGCGGCATTGACGCGTGCATGTTTGTGGTTGCAGCCAATGAAGGCTGGAAACCTCAAACCGAAGAACACTTGCGCATTCTTGATGCACTTGGCATTACGCAGGGTGTCATCGTGCTCACCAAAACTGACTTAGTCGATGCAGATGCCCTGGCGCTGACCCTCGACAGTGTGGGCCATCACGTACGCTCTACATTTCTCGAAGCCGCTCCGGTCGTCCAGGTGTCAATACACGATTCTGCAACGCTCGACACACTTCGCAACACAATCAGCGACCTCATTGCATCACTGCCTCCGGTTATCAACACGCACCGACCACGTATTTGGGTCGATCGCTCGTTTGCTGCGAAAGGTTCTGGCACGGTCATCACGGGCACGCTCACTGGTTCTTCACTGAGCGTTGGCGACGAACTTTTGGTGCAGCCAACCAACATCGTGGTCAAAGTTCGTGGCATTCAGTCCAACGGAGTTTCACTTGACAAGCTTGAAGCAGGCAACCGATGCGCTCTCAACCTCACTGGCATCGATCACCTAGATATCAACCGCGGTGATGTCTTGGTTGTTGCTGGTCAATGGCTCGGCACCAACAAATTTGATGCATCGCTCAAAGTTTTGGAGTCAATCGAACACGCGGTTTCCAAACGCGGCAGTTACATGATGTATGTCGGTTCACGAGAAATCAAGGTCGTGTTACACACCATTGGTTCAACAAGTATTCAAAACGGTGAGACAGGTTTCATCAGAGTTGTACTTCCCGACATGATTCCGCTCGTACCTGGTGACCGTTTTATTCTGCGCGAATCTGGTCGCGATGAAACCATTGGTGGTGGCGAGTTACTCGACATTGAGCCAACGCTGCGCTCGTCGAAGGCCAGACCCAATAAAGAGATCCTGCGTTTGATTGCCGAACGTGGCTGGGTACAACTACAACAGCTGCACCTGCTTGCTGGCCGCAATGTTGATATATCCGAAGTCGAGCAGGCACTCGATGGCTGGGTCACCACCAACAACAATCTGGCTGAAGTGAGCAAAGAAGTAATGGCTCTCATTGATACATCAAAAGACCTGGGTGTCGATGTGGCCGCGCTTTCGGTTCACCAACGGCTTGTATTACCGACTCTTACAAACGTCACCGTGCGCGAAGGTCGTGCTCGTGGCGCCGACGCAAACGACGTCGCATCGCACCCCATGGTCAAACAGTTTGCAGATGCCGGTTGTACACCGCCAGATAGTGCGTCTACAGACAAGGCAATCGTTCGTCAACTCGTGCAGCGCGGATTACTCGTGCACTGCGACGAGTTGTATTTTCACTCATCTGCAATTGACACTGCAATTACTGCAGCGCGCCAGTTACTGGTAGCCAATCCGCAAGGTTTTACTGTTGCCCAGTTTCGTGAACACCTCGGTGTGTCGCGCAAGTACGCACTACCGCTGATCAATCATTTGGACACAACGGGCTTTACTCGCCGCCGAGACGACGTGCGCATTGCAGGTGCAAAACTCTAAACCTTGTTAGCCCATCTTTCGGCGGCTACGGCTCAATACGTAAGCACCAAGCACTGCGACTCCGCTACCGACGATCGCAAGCCGCGCCACATCTTCATTATTCACAACAACACCAAGAGCAAGTGAAACTGCTGGCATTAAATACAAACTTGCTGCTGCACGCGTTGACCCAATACGACCGGCGAGCATCACCATTGCATAATGCGCAACTGCAGTGCCAAGAACACCGAGAGCGAGCACTGCAGCAAAGGCGGACCATTCAAATGGTCGATCGTTGTGCAAGGTCGAGTAGATGCCAAGTGGTGCAAGCATCACGACCGCAACGATTTCTGCACGCCACAAGACTGGAAGCGCTCCAAATTGTTGTTGCAGTGGGCTCGCAATATTGAGCGCAAACCCGTACAGCATCAGCGCACCAATAATCAGAGCAACACCAAATGAACTTGACGAACCCTCACGAATGCTCGGCAACGCAATCAGCACAACTCCTATACATCCAATCGCAAGACCAACAATCTGTCCCCATGGTGGTAATCGTCGCGCAATAACCCCAGCGACCATCGCCACGAACAATGGGGTTGCACCGTTGAGCATGCCTGTCACGCTGCTCGACACGTGCTGTTCGGCATAAGGAAACACCGTGAGCGGAACTGCGAGCCATACAAGTGCAAGTAACACAATGTTGCGCCATGCACTTCGCGGTACTGGAGCGCGAACACCAGGTACAAAGGTAAGTGTGATGCAACCGAGCACTACGCGCATAGGCGTGATCATGCCTGGCGCAAAAGACCGCAATGCAATCGAGATGAAATAAAAAGACGAACCCCACACCACGCCGGGTGTGAGAAATAAGAGCCAGTCAAGTGGTTGTAGTGGCGCTACTTCGGCAGCCGTTCTGCGGGCTGACGAATCGTTACTCACTGGCTGGTTTGCGCATCTCTCGATAGTCGCGCGCCGCACCTTCGAGTGGCTCGACTTCAAGAGTGATGCCATCAATAGCCGCGACTCTGCACGCCGCACCTTGCAACAATGGTGTCGATCGATTAGTGCGAGCATGCCATTGCGCGCTCTGCACAATCACAATTCCTTCAGGTGAGATATCAGATTGTGCAATACCTTCCATACCAATCATCCATTCGCGACCAATGGTCGGCGTTGCAAAGCGTGTGCGCACCATCGACGGCATACCCACAATGAACGCGAGCGTCATCATTGCGATACCACACACCAATGTGAGCCACGACATCCGCATAGAGCTTCCGTCGATTGGTTGATACAACGTCAAGGATGCAATCGTAAATAATCCAAGCCCAATGCCTGTCCACAACCGAGGCACACCAACTTGCACATCAATTGCAAGTGCAAACATCGAAAGCACAATCAGCGCAACTGCCCATAGGTGCACTGGTAGTGCAGCCAGTCCGTACACGCCGAGCACCAAACACACAGCTCCCACAAAACCTGCAATGCCAATGCCAGCTGTAAAAAACTCAAATACCAAAAGTGACAAACCAATGGCAAACAACAAGTACGCAACAGGTGGGCTCGCAACGGTGTGCATCAGCTGCCCTACTACCCCTAGCTTAAAAAATCGAGCAGTTGTAGCGTCGCGAACCACCAGACCGCTTGAGTCAAGTGACTCGACAATAGTGTCGAGTGTCTGGCCATCGATTGTTAAACCGTCTAGTGCGTACAACATGTTGCGAACCACTGGCACGCCTTCGTCAGTTCCAACATTTTTGAGCACTCCAAGTTTGCGTGCATCGCTAAAACCAACACTCGAGTTTGTCAATGTTGAGTCAGCAGAACCAAAACTCACTTGCGCGCCGCCCACACTCAACAACTCTCCACTAAAACCAATGCGTGCGCCAGGTGCCATCGCTGTTACATCAGCGACCGTGAGCAATTGCGCCGACAATCCATATGCGCGAGCACCGGTGGGGCCAACCCACACCGCAACCGGAATTGCTGCTGACGAAATCTTTTCCAAAACCTTTGCCATGCGTTCACGAGAAACAACTGCACCGCGCGAGTTGACTTGCAAAACAATTGCTTGTGCCCCGTTGGTTGTCGATCTATCAATAGCAGTCTCAATCTCTGCAACAACTACGTCGTCGAGCAATCCACTGACTGCCACAATGTCAACCGGTGCAAGCTGATCGGCAGATGGTGTCGATTCTGCAGATGCACCAGCATTCATTGACAACCCTGCTGCTCCAATGATCAGTGCGATTGCGCCGACACGCACCGTTTTCGAAAACTTCAGCAACTGATCCTCCGGGGTCATCTTTATCATTTATTACACAACTAATACAACTGAACAACTTACGGTATCTGCGTCAAACGCTAAGATTCATGGGATGCATATCTTGCTAGCCACCGATGCCCAATGGGTTCTTGACGAAGTTCTTGCAGCCCTTGGCTCGCCAGACACGTCATTTACGGTTTGTCGCAATGGCCGTGATGTGCCAGAAGCCATTGCCACTCGCACACCCGATCTAGCGGTTCTCGACTTACAGATCGGCTCGATGGGCGCGATGGCCGTGACCATGGATCTTCGACTCGACCACAGCGACCATCGCATTCCACATGTTCCGGTGTTGATGTTGCTCGATCGAAAAGCCGATGTTCATTTGGCTCGACGCAGTGGCGCAAATGGATGGATCATTAAGCCACTGGATGCGCTTCGGTTGCAGCGTGCAGCAAATGCTATTGCAAGTGGCGAATCTTGGCATGACGGTGAAATTCTCGCCGCTAACGCCTAAAACTTTCTAACTTTTTGTAAATAGCAGTCGCTCTGCGAAGCCTTCCTGCGAAACTGAATGCATGGTTGCCCCTGCCCTCACTGAGATCAAAATTCCTCAGCACCTCATTCCGCTCGACGGACGTTTCGGCAGTGGTCCATCAAAAATTCGCACTGAACAAATCGATGCAGTAGTACGTGCTTCGCGAAACATACTTGGCACATCACACCGCCAAGCGCCAGTAAAAAACCTGGTTGGTTCAGTGCTTGCTCAACTACGCCAGTTATTTCAATTGCCAGCCGACTGGGAAGTTGTTATTGGCAATGGTGGAGCAAGTTTGTTTTGGGATGCTGCAACTTTTGGACTCATCGAACATCGCAGTGCACATCTTGTATTTGGAGAATTCTCTTCAAAGTTTGCTCAGGCTGCGCAGCTTGCACCCCACCTTGGCGACCCAATCGTGATCGAGTCTGCTCCCGGAACTGTTCCAGCCATTCAACAAGCTGATGTTGATACTTATTGCCTCACACATAATGAAACCTCCACGGGCGCATCAATGCAGCTTTCTCGTCCAGCATTGCCAACTGAGGCGCTTGTAGTAGTTGATGGAACATCAGCAGCAGGCGGCATCGCGTGGTCGCCAACTGAAGTCGATGTGTATTACTTTTCTCCGCAAAAAGGCTTTGCATCCGAAGGTGGCACGTGGATTGCGTTGTGCTCCCCTCGAGCGGTTGAGCGCATCAAGAGGATCAATAACAGCGGTCGTTGGTGCCCACCATCTCTTGACTTGTCACTTGCGCTAGAAAATTCGCGGGCCAACCAGACGTACAACACGCCTTCTCTTTCTACGTTTGTAATGCTCAACGAACAACTGGGCTGGATGCTCGACAATGGTGGTCTTACCTGGTGTGCCAAGCGCACGCAGGAATCGGCTGACATCTTGTATGGATGGGCTACCAGCCGCGCATTCACCGATCCATTTGTTGCCAACCCACAACATCGCTCGCCCGTCGTTGGCACGATTGACTTTGTCGGTATCGATGCAGCACAGATCGCAACTGTGTTGCGCAACAATGGCATCGTCGACACCGAGCCATATCGCAAACTTGGTCGTAACCAATTGCGCGTCTCTATGTTTCCTGCAGTCGATCCCTCCGACGTGCAACTTCTTACATCCAGCATCGACTACATCGTGGAGCAACTCTCATGACCAAAGCGCGTATTGTCATTGCCGAAACCATTGCCGAAACTGGACTTGATCGCCTTCGCGCAGCAGGTTTCGAAGTTGACATTCAAGTCGACAAAACTCCGCAGCAATTGCAGGCGATCTTGCCAGGAGCCCGCGCGCTCATCGTGCGTTCAGCCACCATGGTTGATGCACAAATGCTTGAAGCCGGCAGAGATTTGATGGTCGTTGCACGCGCAGGCGTTGGTCTCGACAACATCGATGTCGAAGCAGCAACCCAGCAGGGCGTCATGGTGGTCAATGCTCCCCAGTCCAATGTGCTTTCAGCTGCCGAACACACCATGGCATTAATACTTTCGATTGCACGCAATGTTCCTCAAGCCCATCGCGCGCTCGTAGAGGGCAGATGGGAGCGCTCAAAGTGGGAAGGAATCGAACTCGCAGGCAAGACTCTTGGCATCCTTGGTCTTGGTCGCATTGGCACCCTCGTTGCCCAACGTGCACGAGCATTTGATATGCGCCTCATTGCATTCGACCCATTTGTCTCGCCCGATCGTGCTCGCGAACTCGGTGTTGACATGCTCACCCTCGAACAGGTTGTGGAGCAATCCGATGTGCTCACCATTCACTTACCCAAAAATAAAGAAACCAATGGCATTCTTGATGCAGCCATGTTGGCTCGCGCAAAACCATCTCTGCGTATTGTGAATGTTGCGCGCGGCGGCATCGCCAACGAAACCGATTTGGCCGAGGCACTGCGCAACGGCACCATCGCTGGTGCTGCAATCGATGTGTTTGTGAAAGAACCAACCACAGAGTCGGCACTCTTTTCACTCGACAACGTCGTCGTTACACCTCACCTCGGCGCGAGCACACGCGAAGCCCAAGACCGAGCGGGCGAAGTAGTTGCAGACATGGTGCAACTTGCGCTCAATGGCGACTTTGTTCCATTCGCTGTCAACATCGAAGTCGAAGACGCCAACGAAACGTTAAAACCGTTCGTCCCACTTGCCGAGCGCCTTGGTCGCGTATTTGCTTCACTGACCGACAACACGCCGACAAATGTCGAGATCACCACTTCGGGAGAAATTGGTGCCTATGACCCAGGCCTTATCGCAATTAGTGCGCTGAAGGGCTTACTCACTGTGTGGTCAAAAGAAGCCATCAGCCTCGTTAATGCCCCAGTTATTGCGCGCAGTCTCGACGTGGCCATCACAAGTGTTGCCACGACCACAACCACGCATCACGACTACGTCAACCTGATCACATTGCGTTCATCAACGCGCAGTTTGTCTGCCACACTCACGGGCCGTCGTCGCGAAGCACGCATCGTGATGATTGACGATCACCTCACCGATATTCCACCATCGGAGTTCATGTTGGTTGTAAAAAATGACGACCA
>DFDK01000021.1:7376-11176 GCA_002367695.1 Acidimicrobium sp. UBA3029
GCAAATATGGATGTGGGCACAACCGAAACTGCGGGTAGTGCGTTGATGTGTATCGCCACCACCACTCAGGTGCCAGAGGCGATTATTGCCGAATTGCAAGCATTGTCTGGCATCTCGAGTGTGACGCCAATCGGCGCCTAGCTCTTTTTGCGCGATCGCTTTTGGCGCACAGGTTTTTCAACAACACGAACAAGTTCGTCGTCAATTACATCGTGGCGAGTGCCCCAACTGCTTGCGAGTGCCTGAATCATTGCTGAGGCCGGCAGTGCCATCACTGCGCCAAGCGGTCCAAGAATTGCACCACCAACCATGGCTGCGCCAAATGCGACAGCTGCATGAACTTTCAGGGTGCGAGCGGTGATGCGCGGTGCAAATAAATAATTTTCAAGTTGCTGATACACCAAAATAAAACCAACTACAAACAACGCTTTGAGCGGTGAGTCGAGGAATGTCAGTAACAATGGCAACACTCCTGCCAAGTACGTGCCGACAACTGGCAAGAACTGCGAAACGATACCGACCCACAATGCCATCGCCACTGGTGCAGGTGTGCCAATCGCTTGAAACGCAATCCAATGGAAGAACGCCGAGATCAGTGCGAGCAATGCTCGCGAATACAAGTACCCGCCAGTTTTTTCAATCGCTAAATCCCACGTCCTCAACACCGTGCGTTGTTTCGCTTCAGGCAACCTGCTGCAAATAGCACGTCGCATTTTTGGGCCGTCTGCCACGAGATAAAACGTAAACAACGACACTGACAACATTTGGAACAACACGCCTAAAGCACTTGTCGACAAACTGATAGCCCTGCCACGCTGATTATCAATAAACTTCTGCACTGGGCCATCTGGCTTTGCAATTGAAGCATTTACTTCTGCAGGGTCTATGTGGGTATTAAATGTGCCGTTGACAAAGTCGACTGTGTCGTTGACATATGTCTCGCTATTGGTGAGTACATCCGCGATCTGACTGCCAACAAGCGTGCCGATTGCGCCAATAAACACGACGCTAAACGTAAGTACTCCAAACAAGATCAGAGCAGTTCCACTCCCCCTGCGCCACCCTCGTCGCGCCAGCCGATTAACTCCAGGCTCAATGGCAAGCGCAAAAAACATCGAGACCAACAACAGCAAGATAAAGCTTGATAACTGATGAAACAATTCACGCGCAACTAATGCGCCCAAAAAGCCAAGCCAAAAAACCACAATTGCACGAGGTGCCCATTTCGGCATCGATGTATCAGTGTTTGTCGTCACGAACCCACATTACTCGGCATTCAATTCGTGTGGTTTGATCTGTTTGATGGCACGATGGTTACGTGGCAACAATTGATAAGCGAATCACCAAAATCCCCGCAGTGAGCGAATTGATCACTACTGTGCGCGACTCACTTGGCAGTGCGTTACGCGCTCGCGTAATTGGCCCAAACGGCGATGCTCGCAGTCAAGAACTGATGGATACACCGGGTCCACGATGGTTTGACGAAGATCGTCCTGTGCGACGCGTGCACTCCGATGCATCCATGTTTATTGGTGGCCTTCGCTCGCTCATGATTCAAACATTGCACCCACTCGCTATGGCTGGTGTTGCTAATCATTCAAATTACAAAACCGATCCGTGGGGTCGTTTGCAACGCACAGCAGATTTCTTGGCTTCAACAACATTTGGTCCAGCCGATGAAGCCCAAAAGATAATCGATCGCATCAAACATGTTCACGGTTTCGTTAACGGCACTGCCAGCGATGGCAGACCATATTCGGCAAACGACCCGCACCTATTGCGTTGGGTGCATGTTGTCGAAGTCGACAGTTTCCTCACCTCGCATCAGCGCTATGGCAAGGAACCCCTAGACCAAGCGGGTCGCGATGGTTATGTTGCCGACATGGCGCTCATCGCAGCAAAACTTGACGTGCCAAACCCTCCTACAACCGAAAAAGAACTCAGCGAACAGTTGCTCTCATTTCACGATGAACTCATGAGCACGGCCGAGTCTCGTGATGCACTCAAATACTTAATGTTCCAGCCACCGCTTCCTATTCCAGCGCGAGCAGCGTATTACGCACTTGTTGCTGCAACGGCTGCAACGCTTCCCGCGTGGTCTCGCCCAATGTTGCGCATTCCATATCTGCCGCTCACCGAGCGCTTTGCGTTGCGTCCACTCGGTTCAGGCATCACGAGCGCATTTCGTTGGATCACTGAGCCAACATCGCCTTATCAACAGGCTCAGGCTGCTCGCGAGGCCAAAACCAACAGCTGACCGTGCGTTAAAACGCACGTCGTGCGATATAGTGCATGGGGAGGAAACCCCGTGGACGTATCTTCGCCAATCAGCACCGTTATTCCAAGCCTAGATGGCCCTGTCCTTGCTTGCCTTGCTGCAACCACTGCACCTCTTGGGCTTGCCCAGATCCACCGCCAAGTTGGCCATGGTTCCAAGTCTGGTGTACGTCAAGTGCTGCTTCGAATGAAAAATACTGGAATAATTTCTGAAATTCCGGGTGGTTTTGTGCTCAATCGTTCACACATCACTGCACAAGCCGTCGAGATACTTGCTGATCTTCACGGCGAACTGATCCGCCGGATCAGATCAGCGATCAACACATGGAAGTCAGAGGTATTACTGGTGGGACTATTTGGTTCAGCAGCACGGCGCGACGGCAATTCATCAAGCGACATAGACATACTTATCGTTTCAGAGGCACAAGACCTCAGAGAACTTGCCGACCAACTCGCATCTCAAGTCACAGCGTGGACAGGAAACCCTGCACAAATTGTTGCCATCAATCGCAAAGAGATGAAGCGGCTTCAACAGGCCAAAGAGCCGATCGTTGCGGATTGGCAATCAGAACTTGTGGTTATTTCTGGTGATGTGCGCATACTCACATCATCGTCAAAATGACACGCACCACGTCCCGCACGAAAAAGTGCTCACGCAAAGACGCACATGTGCGACTCATGCAAGCAGAGTCATTTGTAGAAACAGCACAAATGATTGCTGATGAAACAACCGACGAGTTCAATCCTGGCGTTAGTGCATCGCTTGCAGTACTTGCAGGAATCGCAGCATCAGATGCCGCATGTTGCGCGCGCCTAGGGGTTCGTTCGCGTGGAGAAGCACACAGCGATGCAGTTGCACTTCTCGGTACTGTCCTTCCTCACGGCGCAAACATGGCGAAAGATTTGCAACGGTTACTCAACCGAAAAGATGATTCGCATTATGGGGTCACTTTCGTTTCTTCTGCCGATGCCTTACGGATGATCGGTTGGGCTAAACGAATTGTTGCGTCGGCCAGAGTGGCTGTCGAGGCCTAACGACTCACCGATTGAAGCGCGGCTTCTATAAAGGCGTTATACAAATTCTGTTGTACTGCATCCGTTTCAGCAGTGTCTTCGGGGTGCCATTGCACTCCAACCAACCAATGATCGGTGTGCTCGATACCTTCCAGCAAACCGTCTGGCGACCACGCAACAGCAACGCAACCTGGCGCAACTTGGTCAACAATTTGGTGATGAAACGAAGAGCCACGTATTGCGGTTGTTCCTAACGCGCGAGCAAGCCTGCTGCCATCTTGAATACGCACGTCGTGCACCGCAAACGGCGCACCTTCAGGAAAGTTCTCTGGCTTGTGCAGCACTTGTGTTTCGGCATTAGGCAGTGTGGCAATTTCTTGCACCAATGTTCCGCCCAACGCAACGTTGGTGATCTGTAGCCCGCGACAAATTGCCAATACAGGCTTGCCCATGCGTATTGCCGCCTTGACCATCGTTGATTCAAAAATGTCTTGCTCGGTCAAAATGCC
>DFDK01000021.1:11363-12444 GCA_002367695.1 Acidimicrobium sp. UBA3029
GGTCAATTGTTGTGGCACCACAATCGCTGGCTCACCACCAGCTCGCAATACTGCATTGGTGTAAACATCACCTGCAAAGTGCACGGCACTGCGCGATACACGGCTGGCAGGGCCAACACGGCCGGCAATTGCGATGATTGGTTTCACTACTTCTTCTCCAAAGATTCGGCGTCAGCCAGATCCTGCAACCGGCCCGTAGCAAGTTTATTCGTCCGTAGATCATCTACTGAAACGAATGGAACTTGTACATCACCAACCGAAATCAAAACGTGGTTTTTAAACGCCTCAGCAAAATCGAGCCCAGTTGCAAACGTCAATATGTCAATTCGTTGTGGTTCACGGCCAAGTTGCACCACCGAGTCTGGCCTCTGAAAATCGGCTGCGGTCAGTCCTAATTCGCCAAATCCAAACTCGTCAAGCGCTGAAACGACTCGATTGGCGTTTTCGGGGTCAGTCCATACCCACACATCGAGATCTTTTGTGTATCGCGGATGACCGTGGGCAGCAACTGCATAACCTCCGACAATCATGAATCGAACGTTATGCGAGATGAATAATTCGATAAATTCTTGAAAGTCTTGGTTCAGGTTCATTAGTCCATCCATGAAACTCTTTGCGAATCTTCTCTACTGCTTCCAACCGCTCAGCATGCGGCCGCGTGCGCCAATACATCCAAGGCGGATCTTCTTGACCCAAACGCTTAATTGTCACTACTTTTTCGATCTTTGACACCTTCAAATTCTACCGTAAATTGATAATCAACTGATGTTTGGCCGCAACACAATCTTTGAAACGTCCCCGTTTGTGTGCGCATACTTCCAACTTGAGCAACTCAAAGTCATCCAAAAACGCATCCAACAAAGGCGCCTTGTCTCGGGATCGATTGACCCGATAAATGCTTCGCAACAACCCCAAACAGTCACGCTTCATATCTTGACCCAATGTGAATTTGAACTCGCGAGAAAAACTTTGAGTCAATTGGTGAACACGCAACGTCAGCCGATATACATCACGAAATACTGGCAAATCTTGATACAGCGCCACGGGTACCCCTCACAAGATTTTTTTGGTGGCACCAGCA
>DFDK01000051.1:0-22019 GCA_002367695.1 Acidimicrobium sp. UBA3029
AGACCAAACCGTTTCGCTCCTACATATTTAGTGGCTAAAAATCGCTCGAGCGACTCTGCTGCGTTTAGTCGTTCAAGAACTCTGCGCTTATCGACATTAATGTGACCGCGAATTTCGCCTTCCATTCGCTCCTGGATCCACCGTTGCTCTTCGGTGTTTTGGATGTGCATGTACTCGACACCGATGGTGCGGCAGTATGCATCGCGCAACACTCCCAACAAATCGCCAAGTGTCGACTTGCGCACGCCTCCAACACCACCTGTTAAAAATTCGCGATCCAAGTCCCATATAGTCAGACCATAAGTTGCAGGGTCTAGCTCACGAGGCATCATTGGCTCTTGCCAACGAAGTGGGTCTAGATCGGCAATCAGATGACCACGTACGCGATGCACACGAATGAGAGTCGCGACTTGCATTTGCTTGTCGAGCATTGCATCTTCGCTGTCAAGCAAGTTTGAGTCTTGATGCCACTGAATAGCTTGATACGGCACGCCGAGGCTGCGGAATATATCGGCGTAAAAATTGTGTTTACCAATTAGCAGTTCGTGTACGTACTTGAGGAACATGCCGCTCTCGGCACCTTGGATGATCCGATGGTCGTACGTGCTCGTAATGGTCACGACTTTCGAAATACCAAGCCGCACAATGGTGCGTTCATCAGAACCCTGAAACTCTGCTGGATAATCAATCGTGCCGACTCCCACGATGACGCCCTGACCAGGCATGAGTCGCGGCACTGACTGCACGGTGCCAATGGTGCCGGGGTTAGTAAGACTGACGTTTGCACCCGCATAGTCATCCGCCGTCAATTTGTTTGCGCGAACTTTGCGAATGATGTCGTCATATGCAAACAAGAAGCCATCAAAGTCGAGCGTGTCGGCATGTCGAAGCACTGGCACCACCAACGAACGTTGACCATTGCCCTTGTCAACATCAACCGCAAGACCGATGTTGACGTGCGAGCGCTTTTGCAATTGGGCTTTACCGTCCGCATCAATGGCATACGAATTTTTCATGTTTGGCACAGAGTCGGCGATGGCACGTACAACTGCATAACCAATAAGATGCGTGTAACTGACTTTGCCCTGACCAGTTCGTCCACGATAGTTATTGATGACCTTGCGATTCACCTCAAGTAACTTGGCGGGCACATTACGAAAACTTGTTGCAGTAGGTACCGACAAACTGCGCTCCATATTGGTGGCAATTGCAGCAGGTACACCGCGCAAGGGTTCTGGTGCCGGGTCAGCAAAAATTTCGGCGGGCACAATTGCGCGCGGTGCTGGCATCTCAACTCTTGGCGACTTCGCAACTGGTTCGGCTGGCTTAGCGAGCTGTCCGTTTACATCTTCGGGTGGCAATAAGAGCGGGCGCAAAATTTCGGCGGTGTTGTCGACACGCGGAGAACCAGCCGGACTGAAATCGCTAAAAAACTCTTGCCATATTGCGCCCACAGACGCTGGGTCATTGCGGAATTGCTCATACATCTCTTCGACAAGCCAAGAGTTGGCGCCAAAATCCTCGGGTTGACGGCGGTCAAGCATCGTGTTCACTCTACTCTGAGCGGCTTCTTCAACATGGAGTGGCACAGTGTGACTAAGTACATCCTCCTAGCGGGAATGAGCTCATCAATACCCCGCACCTAGACCGTTATTATGTTTTTATGATTCGATTTGCGAAAAGTTCACTTGCACTGATGTCCCTTGTCGCGTTCGGTGTCACGCTTCCCGCCTGCTCAGGCTCGTCATCCTCGCCAGCCAAAACATTGCCCACAAATATCGACCTTGAGGTGCGCGCTATTAACGGCCTCAAGTTTGATCAAACGAGTTACGAGGTAGTTGCCGGCGAAACCGCGATTGGCTATGTCAATGACGACACGATCCGCCACACCCTCATCGTTGTGCAAGGAGATACCAAAGTAAGTGGATTCGAACTCAAGGTCAACAAAAAGGGCGACATCGACAGTGGATCCGTACCCCTGGCCGCCGGTAACTATGTATTGCTCTGCACTGTGCCTGGCCATCAAAATATGAAAGCCGATCTCACCGTTAAGTGAGACCGGCTTTCTAAATTATTATAAAAAAGTAAAACGTTTACTTACCGAGCAAGACCTCGGAGAGAATCCACAACACCAACCACAACACTCCTGATGTGATCAGTGCATTCTTGTGGCTCTCATACATCCACAGCATCTTGTTGCCGGCTTTAATGCCACCAAAGATGCCGATCGAGTTGAGTTGGAGCAATGCAGTGATTACGAGTGCGATGGTGAAGAACATCCGGGCATTACTGCTCGTTGCATCGCCAAATGCTCCGCTGTAAAAGTGGGCGGACCCAACCATGAAGAACAACATCGATACCGAGAAGATCACGTTTTGACGTGATGCCAATAAAGCCTTGCGACCAGCAGTCGGTGCATCGGCATTTGCTTCGCCGCCACCCAACACGTTGACGACGTTCGCAAGTACAATCTTTTGATTTTTCCAGATAATCATCCAGACATTGGCAGCCATCAAGATTCCAAGCACCATGCCTACCGAAATCGCGACGTCGTGGCCGTTACCCGAAGCCGAACCATTCATGAAGTTGTTCCAATAGTCCTTTTGACCAGTAATCAAGAGGCCTGTCGCAAGAGTTGCTAGTGCAGCCCAACGAAACCACCACAGCGCGCGACGTGCAATCTTGTCAATCGTGATATTGCGTGCCTTGCCTTCATCGCCATATGCAGCCAAACCCGGTACCTGCACCAAGTTGAAGTAGTAAAGCAAACCAATCCAGGTAATGCCGACGAGAATGTGTAACCAACGGAAGCCGAAGCTATATAGGTAGTCCTGCGATAGAAGTTCCATGATGAATTATCCCCTTTGAGGTGGTGTAAAAAAACGGAAAAACTCTCCTCCGCTTGAGTTCCAAACTAGCACTGCCCCACAGTCCAGTGTTGCCACTAGTTTGTAGGCGTCATGGCTGCTGAATTTATCTATACCTGTTACAAACTTGCTCGGTTCTACCCCCCGGATCGGACTGTACTCGAGGACATCTCGCTATCTTTTTATCCTGGGGCAAAGATCGGCGTCATCGGATCTAATGGCAGCGGCAAGTCGAGTCTGCTGCGGATCATGGCCGGGGCGGATGACGGGTACACCGGCGAAGCACGATTGACCCCAGGCTTCAGTGTCGGGATTTTGGAACAAGAACCAAAACTCGACCCAACAAAAGACGTGCTTGGCAATGTGATGGATGGTGTCGCCCCAATTCGCGACCTGCTTGCACGATACGAAGAAGTCACTGCAATGTGGGGCGAGCCAGATGCCGACTTTGACAAAGTTGGCGCACTGCAAGCCGACCTTGAAGCAAAAATTCAAGCAGCCGATGCGTGGGCCTTGGAGCGCAATGTCGAAATCGCGATGGATGCATTGCGATGTCCACCGAACGACTCCGATGTGACGAAACTTTCTGGTGGCGAACGACGTCGCGTTGCATTGTGCCGCTTGTTGCTCAGCCGCCCCGACTTGTTGCTCTTGGATGAACCAACCAACCACTTGGATGCCGAGAGCGTTGATTGGCTCGAGCGCTTCTTACAGGATTATCCGGGCACTGTTGTTGCCATCACCCACGACCGCTACTTCCTCGACAACGTTGCCAAGTGGATTCTCGAACTCGACCGAGGGCGCGGCATCCCATTCTCTGGCAACTACACCAGTTGGCTTGAGCAAAAACAAGAGCGTCTTGGTCGCGAAGAAAAATCCAACGACGCACGTAAGCGCACCCTGCAACGCGAACTCGAATGGGTTCGCATGTCATCAAAGGCTCGCCAATCAAAAGGTAAAGCACGTCTTTCCGCATACGACAAGTTGCACGCAGAGGCCCAGGCTGCCGACTCTGGCCCAGACAAACTCGAGATCGCGATCCCTGCTGGTCCACGTTTAGGCGGCACCGTTATCGAAGTAAAAGATCTCAGCAAGGGATTTGGCGATCGCTTATTGATTGAAAATCTTTCGTTCTCACTTCCACCTGCTGGCATCGTTGGCATCATCGGACCGAACGGTGCAGGTAAGACAACCTTGTTCAACATGTTGAGCGGACAAGAAGCGGCCGACTCGGGCACGATCACTATTGGCGACACCGTGCAAATGAGCTATGTCGATCAAAGTCGCGACACCCTCAATCCAGATGCTTCCGTCTACGAAGAAATTACTGATGGAGCCGAAACACTCAAAGTCGGCGGACGCGAGATCCACGGACGTGCATATGTAGCGAGTTTCAACTTCAAGGGTTCTGACCAACAAAAGCGCGTTGGCGACTTGTCGGGTGGCGAGCGCAATCGCGTGCACTTGGCAAAGATGCTCAAGAAAGCAGGCAACCTGTTGCTACTCGACGAACCGACAAACGACCTCGACGTTGACACCTTGCGCGCGCTCGAAACATCACTTGAGGCATTCCCTGGTTGCGTAGTGGTGATCTCTCACGATCGCTGGTTTCTCGACCGTATCGCAACACACGTATTGGCCTTCGAGGGCGACAGCCAAGTGCGTTGGTTCGAAGGAAACTTCACCGACTATGAGGCATGGCGCAAAAAGGAGTTGGGTAGCGCAGCCGATCAACCTAGGCGCATTAAGTACAAGCCACTTTCGCGATAACGCAATACGATACAAACAATATGAACACCTCTCTGAAGAGAATCCGCATCGTATGTGCTGCGATCTTCGTAGCGGGTATTGGAGGCATCATCGTGACAAGCATTGTTTCCAACAACAACGGAGGCATCATCGCTATCGGCCTTGTCACTTCGATAGCTGCAGTCGTGCTCCTCACCGCATCCACCATCGCAACCAACAAGCACATCGATGCTTTTGACGAAGTGGCAGCCGAACAACTCGAGAAACAAGTTGCCGCACTCATTGCGTCAGGTACCAACGAAGATGCTGTACGTGAAGCAATTCGCGCAGCGATCGATCTTGGGCGAAGTATTTCGTGAAGTTCGACGATCACGAACTCGCTCATTATTTAGCAGAAGAAACCGGCAAACGCTTGCTTGCGGTGCGTGAGCGTCTCTATAACGACGGTGCATCGACGTGGTTAGCCAAAGATGTTGGTGATGCTGCAGCACAACGGTTTTTAGATGAAGCATTTGCCGAGCACCGACCAGACGATGCAATTCTTTCTGAAGAAGCAGCAGATGACTCCAACCGCTTGACTGCTGATCGGGTTTGGATTATCGACCCGCTCGATGGCACACAGGAATACTCGGAATTCGATCGAGCAGATTGGGCCGTGCACATTGCACTGTGGGAGCGCAAGGATGCAAGCGGTTCTCCATCCAATGAGGGAATGCTTACAGCAGGCGCAGTTGCGCTTCCCGCTTTCGGAATAACTCTCTCAACAGGCACACCTCCGCCAACACCACCTCGGCATGAAGGCAAGCCCCGACTCGTTGTCTCGCGAAATCGTGCGACTGATGCGGCAATCATCGTGGCGCAGGCTCTCGACTGCGAAGTTGCGCGCCTCGGTTCGGCCGGCGCTAAAGCAATGGCCGTGGTGCTCGGAGAAACCGATATTTATGTGCACGAGGGCGGCATGCACCAATGGGACTCTGCTGCGCCAATGGTGGTCGCTCAGGCTGCCGGGTTATTTACGAGTCGCATCGATGGAACACCCCTTATATACAACATGCGTGACACTTGGCTCCCCGACTTCATCGTGTGCCAACAACATTTGGCACACCAAGTTGTAGACGCGCTTCGCGCGGGCAGAATTGACAGGTGACTTTTACTCCCGACACCGACTGGGGCGCGTTTGACCAAAACCCGCCTTGGGTTTTGCAACTCGACAACATCAAATGGCAAAAATCAGCCGTTGCTTTACGAGCAGCAGCACAACGCGAAGTACCGGTTCTGACAAAACCAACGAAGATTCCGCCAGTTGCCAGACTGATCACTGTTGTATTTGTTCTCAGCAAGGCTCTATTGCCTTGGTTTATTAAGAAGAAGCGAAATAAGTTTGAGACTCCTGAAGCATCACGCGCATTCATTTCATTTCGCATGCGTAAAGCCGTTGAGCGCCTTGGCTCTACCTACATCAAACTTGGTCAAATCATTTCGAGCGGCGAAGGATTGTTCCCAGTCGAACTCGTCAACGAATTCAAACTCTGTCGCGACCAAGTTCCACCATTTTCATTTGAAGATGCGCAGCGCGTAATCGAACAAGATCTTGGCGCCCGCCTCACCGATGTTTTCAGCAAATTTGAAACCATCCCACTTGCCGCTGCATCAATTGCTCAGGTTCACTTGGCCACGTTGACCACTGGCGAGGAAGTAGTTGTCAAAGTACAAAGACCAACTGTTTCGGCACTCGTGCGTAAAGATTTGCGAGTCATGGCGTGGCTTGCTCCCCACATGATTGGCCGCATCAAGATCAGTGCACTTGCTAACCCACCTGCATTGGTAGAACTTTTTGCAGAGACCATTGTGGAAGAGCTCGACTTTCGTATCGAAGCCGACAACATGCTCGATATTGCCAAGATGCTGCACGAACTAGATCAAAAGGGTTATGTCGTGCCGCGCCCTCATCCGAGCCTCGTCGCTCGGCGTGTGCTCGTGATGCAACGTCTTGAAGGATTCAAGTTTGACGATGTGGTTGGTATGCAAGATGCGGGTATTGACACGGTCTCAGTAATTCGCACAGGAATGATCGCGTTTATGGAAGGCGCGATGATTCACGGCATCTTCCATGGCGACTTGCACGGTGGAAATTTGTTTGTAATGAAAGATGGCCGCACTGCATTACTTGACTTTGGCATCGTTGGTCGTCTCACCGGCTCACGTCGCATGGCATTCTTGCGACTCATGCTCAATGCAACGACAAACAATGTTGTTGGGCAAATTGAAGCATTGCGCGACCTTGGTGCACTTCCACTAGACACCGATATTCAGGCTGTCATTAAAGACCTCAATCTGGATCAACCAGTAGTCGACCCAACCACACTGTCGGGCGAAGAACTCGTTAATGAAGTACAACGAATTGTCAAAGCAATGATGGGCTACGGCGCACGGATGCCAAAAGAACTGATGCTGTATGTCAAAAACATGGTGTTTCTGGATGGCGCAATCGCGCGCTTGGCACCCGACCTCGACATCATCCAAGAAGTCACTGCGATCTCGATGCTGTTTGCAGAGCGACACGGGGAGCGCCTTGGCCGCGAGCTCGGTATCGATCATTTGGCTGTCGAAATCAATATGGACAGCATTAAGGCAGGTCTTGGCGTCGAGACTTCGGTCGACACATTGACATACCGAGATTTGCAAGCGCGTCGCAACTTGATTCAAAAGAGAATGCGCGAACACGTCGGTCGTTGATCTAGTTTCTACACGCATGAGACTTGTAGTTGCCCGTTGCAGCGTCGTGTATGAGGGCCGACTCGATGCATCGCTACCTGAAGCAAACCGATTGTTAATGCGCAAAGCAGATGGATGTATCGCGATCCATGCAGATGGCGGTGCCTACAAACCTCTCAACTGGATGAATGCACCCAACACTGTTGTCGAGCACGACGACAAGTGGGTTGTCACCAACCCAAAAGGTGAAACATTGACCATCTATCTACATGAGGTGTTTAGCGACTCGTCACACGAACTGGGCGAAGACCCCGGCCTCACCAAAGACGGTGTCGAAGCACACCTGCAAGAACTACTTGCTGCACTCCCCGAGTCGATCGAGCCTGGCCTCACACTGATTCGTCGTGAATACCCAACGGCAGTAGGGCCAGTTGATTTGTTATGCCGCGACGCATCTGGCCAGACAGTCGCTGTCGAGATCAAGCGCCGCGGCGAGATTGATGGTGTCGAACAGCTCACTCGCTACATCGACTGCCTGCATGCCGATACGTCACTCGGCAATATTCGTGGCATCTTTGTCGCTCAATCGATCAAGCCCCAGGCTCGCGTGCTTGCCGAAAGCCGCGGTATGGGATGGTGCGAGGTCGACTACGACGAGCTGCGCGGAAAGCGAACCGACGAGCTGCGACTCTTTTAATTTACCGAGGCGAGAACGTCAGAAAGAGCATCAAGTGTTGCTGCCATTTGGTCATCGGTGTGTGCAAGACCAAGGTTCATCATCCCTCGAGTCGCGATGTATACACCGCGTTGCAGTAATCCAAAAAAGAGAAGCTCTTGCAAAACCGGATCCCGAGATACGAGATCTGTGGGTCGTTGCGGTGCAGTAGCAAGTGCGTGGAGCGACATCATTGATCCAAACCCACTGACCGAAACTGGAACGTTGTGTTTGGCAATCACGGAAGTAACTGCTTGGCGAAACTCGTCGCCACGTTGTGTATGCGCCTCAGCCACATCTGCCGTAAACACCTCGCCCAGCACGGCGCATCCAGCCGTCATCGTTGACAGATTGTTATTAAACGTTCCGCCGTGTGCAATCGGTGCCGCTCGCCCCGACTCTGGACTCGTATCAAATTGATCAAGGAACTCGGCCTTGCCTCCGAATGCACCAAACGAAAAACCACCACCGATGTACTTGCCATACGCGGTGATGTCGGCCTCGACACCAAGCAATTGCATCATGCCACTACGACCATGACGTGAAGTCATCACTTCATCGGCAATGCATACGGCGCCAATATTGCGTGCGGCGTCAAACACTTTGGAGAGAAAATCAGAAGAGCCAGGGATGCACCCGCCCGAGCCAAGCATTGGCTCTACAACTACAGCGGCAAGTGTTGTGGCATTGTCATTGATGGCTTGCAGCGCAGCAGAAGTGTCGTTGTAGGGAGCAATAACAAAATCAAATGGCGCATTCCACTTTGCACTTCCGTTTGCAAAATAAAACACGCTGCCGTGGTATCCGCCATCAAAGACCAAAATCTTTTTTCTGCCTGTTGCAACGACCGCGGTTGTCATCGCCAACAGGTTTGCCTCAGTGCCCGAATTGGTAAACCGCACACGATCTATTCCAAACCGCTCGCACATCAACTTGCCAAGTGTTACTTCGGCTGGGTGCACTCCGCCCACGCTTGTGTTGTGCGACAGTGCCTCTACAACGCGGTCAAGCACTCGCCTTTCGCTGTGACCAAGCAAACCTGCGGTGTAGTCACCAAGAAAGTCGATGTACGTATGGCCGTCTACATCCGTGAGTGTTGCTCCTTGGCCCGATGCAAAGGCAAGAGGATACGGAGCGTGTGTGAGCACCGAACGTGTTTGTCCACCAGGTAAATATTTGCGAGCCTCGTCATAGTGACGTCGGCTTTGTGGATTGCGATCGGCAAAATCGCTGTGTGACTTGGCGAGTTGTTTGTTCAACACGCCAAATATCTCGGTCTTACTTGTTTGGCTGTGGTTGTGGCCACGAGCCGTCTTTGCCGTCCATGCCGGCATTAAGTCGTGCTTTGGACATCAACTCTTCAACAATTGGCCCAAGCATTGCTGCATCGTCGACAGGCTCGTGAGTTGGACCACGATGCCAACCTTCGGCAATCGCCAACACTCGACCGCTTGCTTCAAACACACGACCAGTGATTGCCTTCGATTCTTCTGAAGCAAGCCACGTCACAATCGGTGCGATCCAACGAGGCGAACCAAGTTCGCGTTCTTCGTCGGTTGGAGGAGTTGGTGAAAGATTTTCGGTCATGCGCGTCAGAGCAACTGGCGCAACAGCGTTAACCGTTACTCCGTAACGAGCAAGCTCAAGCGCAGCGATAGTCGTAAACGCTGCAATGCCGGCCTTTGCGGCTCCGTAGTTTGTTTGGCCAACATTGCCGTAAATACCAGACACCGATGAGGTGTTGATGATGCGACCATCAACTGGTTTTCCAGCCTTGCTTTGATCGCGCCAATATGCAGCGGCAAATCGCGACGGTGCAAACGTGCCCTTGAGGTGCACTTTGATGACGGCGTCCCATTCCTCTTCTGACATATTTGCCATCATTCGGTCGCGCAAAATACCAGCGTTATTGACTACCGCATGAAGATCGCCAAACGTATCGACTGCGGTCTGGATGAGGCGCTCGGCACCTGCCCAAGTAGAAATATCGTCGCCGTTAGCAACAGCACGACCACCCATTGCCTCAATCTCATTGACAACACTTTGTGCTGGAGAAATATCGCCCGCCGAGCCGTCAACACCGCCGCCCAAGTCGTTGACAACGACCAGTGCGCCGTGCTTGGCAAGACTTAAGGCATGTTCGCGACCAATACCGCGTCCCGAACCAGTGACAACAACTACTCGACCTTCACATAAGCGGCTCATGGGCAACGACTCTAGTCTGAATACCGTGCCTCTCACCAAGTTGAACAACAATGCAAGCGATTTGGTATGCGATGTACTTATCGTCGGTGCCGGTCCAAGCGGTATCGCTGCTGCGCTCACATTACGTGCCGCTCAGTACGACGTGATCGTGATTGACAAGGCGTTTTTTCCGCGCGACAAATGCTGCGGTGACGGTTTAACTACAGGCGCGCTTCGGATTTTGGACGAACTTGGTTTTGATCCCAATTCAGTTCCCAATTGGACTGCATGTAACGATGTATGGCTCCGCTCACCGAGCGGCAGAGAGATGCAGTTTTCACTTCCCACTCACGGCCAGTTTGCAGCTATCGCACCACGGCTCGAACTCGACCATGCATTGGTGCAGTTGGCCCGTTCACAAGGCATTCGAGTGCTCGAGGGTTACGAATTCAGTTCTGTAGACGATCAAGCCGCCGACCACATCGATGCCAAGATCAACAGCAGTAACAACAACAGCGAAACTATTCGGTCTAAGTTTTTAATTGCATCGGATGGCATGTGGTCACCGGTGCGTAAGTCTCTTGGTATGTCAACACCGGGCTACCTCGGTGAGTGGCACGCGTTTCGTCAATATGCCAACAACGTCACAGGACCAGCGAAAGACCACTTGTACGTTTGGTTCGATAAAGATTTGTTGCCCGGTTACGCATGGTCCTTCCCGTTACAAAACGGCCGCGTCAACATTGGCTTCGGCATTTTGCGTGGTGGCAAGTATTCAGTGCAACAAATGAAAGACCTCTGGCCCAACTTGCTCGATCGCAAACATATTGCAAAGGCACTTGGACCCGAAGTCGTCATGGAAGACCGACACACCGCGTGGCCGATTCCGGCCCGGGTGACTACTGCACCACTTTCAACTGGCCGCGTACTATTTATCGGCGATGCCGCATGCGTAACCGATTCACTCACCGGTGAGGGCATTGGCCAGGCTCTGCTTTCTGGGCAACTCAGCGCACAGGCAATTATTGCCGGCATTGGCCGCGAAGCTTCGGTTACTCGGAGTAGGTATGAGCAACTCATTAAGCAACACTTCTTTGCAGATCACCGCATGTCGATGACTCTCGGCACAATTTTGAAATCGTCACTTGGCGCACGCGCAGCGCTACGAATTGCCAACCTCACTCCGTGGACACGGCGCAATTTCGTGCGCTGGATGTTTGAAGACGAACCTCGGGCAGCGATATTTACTCCGTCTCGATGGCATCGTAATTTCTTGCGTCGTGACGGCGCCTACGTAACTCAAGATCAAGCCGTGTAAGTTGGAACACATGCGTACACGCCTCACCGAACTTCTTGATATTGAGTTTCCAGTCATGCTTGCAGGCATGGGTGGTGTCAGTTACCACCATCTCGTTGCAGCTGTGTCAGAGGCTGGTGGCCTTGGAACATTGGGCGCGAGCACCATGCAAGACGGTGAATTAGCACGCGAAATTGAAGGTGTAAAAAGCCTGACCAAAAAACCATTTGGCGTCGACCTATTGACTGCGCTTCCACACACGCTCGAGCGCGATGTTGACCTCATTATCAAAAGTGGTGCACGGGTTTTCGTTGCAGGGCTTGGAGTGCCACGCGACATCATTGAACGGCTGCATAGTCACGGAATAATTGTTGGGTCAATGTGTGGAAAGGTTCGACATGCAATTGCTGCCGCGGAAAGCGGATGCGACTTTGTCGTTGCACAAGGCACCGAGGGCGGAGGTCATACTGGCACCGTTGCCACAATGGCACTTGTTCCACAAGTGGTCGATGCTGTTGGCAAAAAAGTTGTTGTAGTTGCCGCCGGTGGTTTATACGACGGCCGCGGACTTGCTGCATCATTAGCACTTGGTGCCGAGGGCGTCTGGGTGGGCACTCGATTTATCGCAACTCCCGAAGCTCGCGCAGTTGATGGCTACAAAGAAAAACTCATTACCACTGGCGAAGACGGCACAGTAATCACTCGCAGCTACACAGGAAAAACGTGCCGTGTGGTTCGCAACGAGTGGACAAACGATTTTGAAAAGCATCCAGAGTCGCTCTTGGGATTTCCGCAGCAAGCAATTGCATCAATGAAAGCAGGAGTGAATCATCTTGGTTACCCGGTTGGTACGAAGGTAGATGTTGAGCGTGAGTTCATGCCTGCCGGCCAAGGAGTCGGAGCAATTAACGAACTCGTTGCAGCAGGAGATCTGGTGCGAAGCATGGTACGTGAAGCGCAAGAAACACTTGAACGTCTTACTCGCTAACAAAGATGTTCGACGGCTGTTTGTAGCTGACAACATCTCAATTATTGGTGACTACTTCAGCTACGTCGCCCTTGCTGGCATGGTCAAGGAAGTAACGGACTCCAATTTTCTCGTTGCACTTGTCTATGTCGCCTTCACGCTCCCGTCTTTCTTCACAACACCGTTCGGCGGTCCCACTGTTGACAAGTTTGATCGCAAAAAAATCATCGTTTTCGTTTCCCTCATGCAGGCAATGTGTGCGGTCGGATTTTTGTTTGCTTCAAATTCGAGCATCTGGATCGCATTTGCTGCCCAAATTGGTATTACTTCTCTTTCGTCATTTGTTACGCCGGCTTTCGGTGCCGCACTCCCCAATCTGACACGAAACGATGTCGAATTACGCCAAGCAAATGCACTGTTTGGTTCGAGCTGGGGTGCAATGGTCTTCATCGGTGCTGCTGCTGGCGGATTCTTTTCACAAGTTTTTGGTCGCACTGCCACATTTATGGCCGACATTGCAACATTTATTATTTGTGCAGGCCTAGTGGCGCTTATCAAAACCCCTATGCAACAGCAACGTACAAGAGGACACCAATCGCGAATGCGGCCCTTTGCCGACATGAGAGAGGCAATCCACTACGCCAAAAGTGACCACACAATTCTTGCGCTTCTTTCATCAAAGACAATGTTTGCATTTGGGGCAGGAACGGTGAGTCAACTTTCCGTGCTCGCAATCGACGTGTTTCAAAAAGGCGATGGAGGGAGCGGAGCACTGCTTGCCGCTCGCGGATTTGGGGCTTCGATTGGACCATTCATCATTATGCGCTTCGTTCGCGACAACATGCCGCGCCTACTAAAAGTTTGCGGTACTGCAGGTATCACTTACGCAGTTCTCTACATTGCCACAGCATCTAGTCCAAATATTTGGATTGCGTGTCTGTGCGTCATGGGCGCACATCTCGGTGGTGGCGCACAATGGACATTGTCTACATACGGTTTGCAATTGCGCGTGCCGGATCACATTCTGGGCCGAGTCCTTGCGGGCGATATGGCGATTGCGATCTTGGTGATGGGCACAAGCAGTTTTGCGGCCGGAATACTTGGAGAGATACTGCCGATTCGAATTGCTATTGCAGTTATCGGGGCTACCTCTGGAGTGACAGCAGTTGTGTTTCTCTTTGCTACGACGGGGATTAGGAAGCGTCTGCGCAGCGAGATGCAGCAGCAATCAAGCTAGACGCACGCGTGTCTGTAAAGAGATACGAACCCATTCGGTTCATCACATAACTAAACGACATATTGCGCAGTGGATCGGCAAAACTCATCGAGCCTCCCGCACCCGAGTGACCAAATGATCGCGGACTTGCAAGCGGCATCAATGCGGTCGGCGTCATGTACCCCATACCGAAATTTGTCTGACGCATCAAACACAAATCGATCTCATCTGGTCGAGTAACAGGTGCACTTGCACGCTGCATCATTGCTTCAGATATCAAGCGAACCTTGCCGTTTGCTCCGTCTACTTCGCCAATTGTTGCTGCATACATTCGAGCAAGCGATGGAGCGTTGCTAATGCCGTTTGCTCCGGGTATTTCAGCGGCGTGCATATCACGTCGATTAAATCCACCTTTCACAATAAATGCCCCATTAACCGTGAGCGCTTTTCCAAGTGCAGTGTCTGGACCAAATGGAACAACCTCTGCGGGCTGCTTATTCGTAGTTGTTTCAGGCCAAACTTTTGTCCAACCATTTTTTAGCGGAGAAACTCGATACTCGTGCTGCTCTGGCAAGCCGACATAAATTTCGATGCCTAGCGGATTGGCGATTTCCTCTTCGATGAAGCGACCAATATTGCGACCGTCTACCCTACGTACGAGTTCTCCTGCTAGCCAGCCAAATGTGATGGCGTGGTATCCATGAGATGATCCGACAGGGAAAATCGGTGCTGTATCAGCAAGGCGTTGCGTGATTGTGTTCCAATCCAATGCGTCCTCAAATGAGATAGTTCCATCAATCGTGTACAAACCAGCTTGGTGTGAAAGTAATTGCGCAACCGTTATCTCGTCTTTGCCTTTTACAGCAAATTCTGGCCAGTACAACGCCACTGGTTCGTCATAACTCAATAGGCCACGTTCAACGCAAATGGCTACCGCGGTTGCAACAACCCCTTTTGTGGTGCTGAATACAAGTTGCAACGTGTCGCGTGCATACGGAATCGTTGCAGTGTTCTCAAAATATCCACCAATCAAGTCGACTACAGGTTCGCCATGATGAAAAATACAAAGGCCAGCACCGATATCTTCTTTGGTTTCGATATTCGTCGCAAATTGATCGCGTACCGCTTCCCAACCGGGTGCGACAAATCCAGAGATAAGTTCAGACATCAGAAACGCTTAATAGATCGATCGTCAACTTAAATTTCGTCCATCAATGTGCGCAATAATTCAACTTGTTGCACTGCATCTGGACCAATCGGATTAACAGAAATGACTGTGACCCCTGCTTCCTTGAAAGCTGCAAGGCGCTCCTTAATGAAACTCTTAGGACCAACGAGGTGTGAGTTAAGCAACCAATCAGACGGAACTTTTGCCGCAGCTTCCTGCTTCTTGCCGTCTAAGTACAAATCTTGAATCTCAATTGCTTCTTGTTCGTAACCGTACGATTTGCAGATGTCGTTGTAAAAGTTTTTACCACGAGCACCCATGCCACCTACATATAACGCAGTTGACGGCCGAGCGAAGTCCAAAACTTTTTGCTGATCTTCACCCGTGAGCGACTCGTCGATTGCGAGCATGCCACCGGCCGAGATGTCCATTTGGCCACGCGATGGGTCGCGCTTTGCAGTGCCGGCCTTGAGCGCATCGCCCCACACGTTCTTGAATTTTTCTGGATAGAAAAATATCGGCATCCAACCATCTGCAACTTCTGCTGTGGCCTCAACACTCTTGCCCATGAGTGACGCCCACCAAATTGGAATCTCGTTACGAACTGGATGATTGATCAGCTTGAGTGCCTTACCCAAACCGGTGCCTTGACCTTGCGGAAGTGGGACATCGACAGTTTTTCCTTGATACGACAATGGCTTCTCGCGCTTCCACACTTCGCGACAGATATCGATGTATTCCTTTGTACGCTGCAACGGTTTCTCGTATGGCATTCCATGAAAACCTTCAATCACCTGCGCACCTGATGCACCAAGACCGAGAATGAATCTTCCGTTGCTGACGTAGTCGCAACCAGCGGCAGTCATTGCAACAAGCGCAGGCGTGCGTGAATACACGTTGATGATGCCGGTGCCGATCTGCAACTTGTTGGTTACTGCAGCAAGATAACCAATTTGCGAAATCGCATCATACGAATATGCCTCCGCCACCCACACCATGTCGAGACCAACTTTTTCAAGCTCAACAACCTGCTTGGCCGAAGTCTGAAAATCGGAAATGTAATTGATCATCATCGAAAGCTTCATGATGATGAGACTAGATGAGGCTTAGTTGACTTTGCGAGTTCGACCTTCCCAGTACGGGGCGCGCAAGTCCTTCTTCAGAATTTTGCCGCTTGGGTTGCGAGGAAGCGCATCAATCCAAGAGACAGACTTGGGGCACTTAAACCCAGCCAAACGCTCTTTGGCGAATGCGATGATCTCATCTTCCGAGACCGCCACGTCTGCCGTGCGCACCACGATTGCCATTGGCACTTCGCCCCACTTTTCGTCGGGTACACCAATGACCGCCACGTCGGCAATTGCCGGGTGACCCATTAGCGCATTTTCCACTTCGGCGGGGTAAACATTTTCGCCACCAGAGACGATCATGTCTTTGACCCGATCGTAAATGTAAACGTAGCCGTCTTCATCTTGATACGCGGCGTCACCAGTTTTAAACCAACCTTCTGGGTTGATCGACTTGGCAGTTTCTTCAGGCATGTTCCAGTAGCCCAACATGACTTGACCACCCTTCACCCAAATTTCGCCTACTTCGCCAACCGGCACGTCGTTGCCGGTTTCCGAATCGACAACACGCAGTTGCATGCCGGGCACAATCTTTCCGCACGAGCGCAATAACTTTTTCTTCGGCCCTTCAAGATCGTGATCTTCTGGCATGAGAATGGTGGTTGCTCCCGTGGTTTCGGTAAGGCCATACACCTGCATGAAGTTGGTCTTGAATGTTTTGATCGATGCAGCAAGCACCTCTTCCGATATCGGCGAAGCACCATACGCAATCAATTCGAGGCTCGAGTAGTCGGCCTTGTCTACATCTGGCACCATCAGCATGAACTGCAAGAGCACCGGCACCAAAAAACCGTGTGTGATGCGATGCTTGCTGATGAGCGTCACTATTTCGGCGGGGTTGACATCACGAATAATGATTGACTTGCAACCAAGCGCCATGCCCGCAGTTGCCCAACCGCCACCACCAATGTGAAAGAGCGGCATTGCAACAAGGTTGACCGTACGGTCGGTGAACTTCCAGATTTCTGCAGCAAATGGAATGAGTGCAAAAAAGTTTTTGTTGGTGAGCATGACACCTTTTGGCCGGCCCGTTGTGCCGCTTGAGTACAACTGAAATGCCACGTCACCAGGTGCGGACTCAACGCCTGGATCAGTTGCATCGCCGCTTGCCGAGAAATCAGCAAACGATGGGTATTTGCTGTGACCACCAATGACAATGATTGTCTTGACATTGGGAAGATCGCCAGCAATTGCATCAAGCACCGGAACAAAGTCAGGACCAACAATAAGAACCTTGGCAGCCGAGTCATTGGCAATGAACGCCACCTCTGGTGGTGCAAGTCGCCAGTTAATGTCCACGCTGACGGCATTGAGCAAACCGCACGCATAAAAAACTTCAAAGTGCTCGATGCCGTTCTTATCAAGAAATGCAACGCGGTCTTGTGGGCCAACGCCGGCCAACTTCAATGCGTTTGCAACTCTGCATGAGCGCTCGTACAACTGACCCCATGTTTGGGTTTTGTCGCCTTGCACGAGGGCGACTTTGGTGGGCTGTGTTGCGGCATGCGAACGGACGATGCCTGCGATGCTGTTGATCTCAATTGTCATAGCCAAAAACTAGCAACCTTGCCAACATTCCGCAAAGGAATGAACATTCATAAGTTCCATATAAACCAAGTATCTTTGAGCGTAGAAAACAAAATTTGTGACAAAAACATCGACTCACCCTTCGTCGGAAGGCATTCAACTCGCGGTCTACGACTATGCCCCAGAGTCGACCGAACAGGCAGTTTTGCTCTCACACGCGACAGGATTTCACGGCCGAGTATTTGACCCTGTCGCCGAGCACTTACACAGTTTGTATCACTGCTACTCGTTTGATTATCGCGGACATGGCGACTCGAGTTTGCCTCAAGACTGGAAAGCAAACTGGAGTGGTTACGGCGATGATGCGCTTGCAGTTGTACGCGTAATTGCAGCAGCACAAACGTCTGCAGATGCCCCAATCATTGGTGCTGGGCATTCGATGGGAGGAGCAGCACTTGTGATGGCTGCGCTTCGTGCGCCAGAATTATTTCGCGCTCTCATTCTCTACGAGCCAATCATTTTCCCTCCCCAAGTACGAGTTGGCATGACCAATGCAGGAGTCCCTAGTCCGCTCGCCGACGGAGCGCGTCGCCGCCGCAGCATATTTACTTCGTTTGACGAGGCGATTACCAACTACTCGTCAAAGCCGCCACTCAACGTGATGCGACCAGATGCCTTACACGCGTATGTAATCCATGGTTTTCGTTCCCAGCACGACGGCATCTCAATCAAATGCTCTCCCGAACACGAGGCTCGCACCTATGAGATGGGAGCGATTCACGAAACCTGGAATGACCTGCCCAAACTTCAAGTGCCAGTGTGGCTAGTTTCGGGAGAAGTGAATCCGCATACTCCAGGAGCAATTGCCGCTCTCATCGCCAATGAAGTACCTGGTTCAACACTCGTGCAATGGAAAGACCTTGGACACTTTGGGCCGATGCAAGATCCGCAACGATTCGCACAACTCATCGCACAGGTAGATACGGCAACCAAATGATAGAAGTATTTTCACTTCCAGAAACATTGTCACCATCGGGCACGGGCACCTATCAAAATTGCCCATTACAGTTTCGATTTCAAAACATTCAAAAACTTCCGCAACCCCCCGGCGCAGCTGCGGTAAAAGGAAACGTGGTGCACCGCGCACTCGAGTTGCTTTTCCAAGTCGACGCGCCGCTTCGCACGCATGCAGCCGCCCATGATTTTTTGGCGACGGCCAAAACCGAATTTGAACCGACATACGACATTACTGGTCTCAACCTGACACCCGAACAAGCCACCAAATTTTGGGCAGACTGCACAACGCTTGTCGACAGTTACCTGCGCATGGAAGACCCAACAACCGTCGATGCAATCGAAACCGAAATGTGGGTGACTGCTCCGCTCGACAAAGTTGCATTGCGCGGCATCATCGATCGCATCGAACGCGATGCGAATGGCGGCATCATCATCAGCGACTACAAGACTGGAAAAGCCCCGCGCGACATTGATGTTGAAGGCAGGATGATGCAACTACAAATGTACGCATACATGCTGCGCGAGATGCGGGGAGAAATGCCAACATCACTGCAGTTGCTGTACATCAAAGACGGTATTCGCCACACACGTACACCAACAGAACAATCGATGCGTTTTGTACATACGCGTACCAATGCGCTATTCAACGCAATCGAGAAGTCGTGCGCCACAGCATTCTTCCCCACAAGGAAGAGCGGACTTTGCAACTTTTGTAATTTCAAATCTTGGTGTCCAGAGTTTGGCGGAGACCCAGCCAAGGCCGCAGTCGAAGCTCCAATCAAATATCCAAGGCCACCACAATGAGCACAGAGCCCAACGCGCCGCGCCAACTCTTACATTTGCGAATGGACGCCGCGGTTGACAACGCCCTCGAACACATCCGCGACAACAAAATTGTCATAGTCATTTTCTCGATCGCAAGTGCTGTCGGCGACTTTGGTTTGCTCTGGCACATCATCGGCCTCGTACGCTCAATCGGCAGCATTGACCGACTGCGTCAAGCACTCATTTTTTCAATTCTGATTGGGCTAGAAAGCCTGATCCTCAACCAGGGCATCAAGCGCTTGTTTAGGCGCTCTCGCCCAACCGAAAAAGGCGACACGAGGTTTGCCCTGCGCAAGCCCCGCACCTCAAGTTTCCCTAGTGGGCACTCGTCGTCCGCATTTTTCTCTGCACTCACACTCACATATTTCACAACGTGGCCTTGGTGGTTGTTGTTCTACACGTTTGCATTCATCATCACAACGAGTCGCGTTGGTGTGCGCATTCACCATGCCAGTGATGTCATAGCTGGCGCATTCGCCGGCACGCTGATGGGAGTCGTTGGACTACTGGTGTTGCGCCACTACGGCATCTAACAATTCTGCGATTTACGCTTCGCTGGAAGATGCAGCGTTTGCAGTTAACAGCAACCGAACATCGAGCAACAAGTCAGAAACTTCGATGGTCGATACCAACTCGCGATGCAGCATTTCGGCCAGTGCCTTGTCGATGACGGTCAGGGCTTCGGTAATAACTGCAGTTTCGCGTGAATCGGTCATGGCATGACCATACCTGATCGGTGTCACAAAATCGCGACACTGTGCGTAACATCACAGGCATGGAACTGGCTGGAAAAATAACTGTTGTAACGGGTGCCTCGGGCGGAATCGGCATGGCGCTGGCTGAACGATTCCACAAAGAAGGAGCAACCGTTGTCTTGGCCGACCGCGACCAAGCGCCACTGGATGCGATTGCGCAGCGCTTGAATGCCTTGCGGCCAAACTCTGCGCTTGCAGTAGCTGGCGATCTTGGCACCGAGTCGGCTAATGCCGTGTTGATTTCTACTGCTGAAAAAAACTTCGGTCCGATCGATTTATTTTTTGCCAACGCAGGTGTTGGCACGGGTTCCGATCTGACAACTGAAGAAGAAGTTTGGAACACGGCATTCGACATCAACGTCAACGCACATCGATGGGCGGCAAAGTATTTAGTTCCGGGTTGGCTAGCTCGTGGAGAGGGATATTTCTGTAGTACCGCATCTGCTGCTGGTTTGCTCTCGCAAATTGGCTCAGCTCCCTATTCCGTAACCAAACATGCTGCTCGCGCATTTGCCGAGTGGCTTTCGATCACTTACGGCAAGCGCGGCATCAGGGTCAGTTGCTTGTGCCCACAGGGTGTCAATACCAACATGCTCAAGGGTGGCGACAATCCTGCCGGCGGCGAAACCAACAATGTCGTACGCGTTGCAGGCGTAGTGCTCGAGCCAGCAGACGTTGCCCAGGTAGTTATCGACTGTATTCGAGCAGAAACGTTCTTGATTTTGCCTCACCCAGAAGTTGCGCAATACGCAACTCTCAAGGCATCAGAGAACGAGCGTTGGCTTGCCGGAATGCGCAAACTGCAAATGCGAGTGTTTGGCGTTTAGCTTTTAGTTTTTGAATTCAGGAATCAGCGTGGCGAGTTCTCGCCATTCAGTACTTGGCAGCGAAACTAAATCTTCGGTCAGCACCTGCACACAAACATGTGACGCACCGGCGTCATAGTGTTCTTGAATACGTTTACGAATGGTGTCAAGCGTGCCCCATGTACAGATTGCATCGACCAATCGGTCGCTCTGCACACCGTGCTCATTCCTGATGTCCGCTTCGGTAAAACCGTGGCGCAATAAATTGTTTGCGTAGTTAGGCAATCGTGTGTACGTACCCATGTATTGACGAGCAATTGTGCGCGCCTTAGTTGCATCAGTCTCAAAGATCACTGCAAGTTCTGGCGCAAGAGTTGGCCCAGCACCCATGATCTCTCGCGCAACCGCGGTGTGATCTGGCGTAGTGAAATACGGATGCGCACCATCACTTCGCTCGCCTGCCAACTTGAGCATTTTGGGCCCGAGTGCTGCGAGGACTCGATGCATTGGAGTCGACGGCTGAGCTGCCATAAACATTGCGGAATCCATAGTGTCGAGGTATTCGACCATGTTCGAATACGGCCGCTCGTAGACCTTTTTGTGAATTGCTTTGGCCATGTGTCCGTGGCTTGTGCCGATACCCAGCAAAAATCGATCCGGGAATGCTTCAGTCAACGTTTTTTGACCTGCCTGCATCGTTGCCGCACTACGTGCCTGCATCGATGCGATGCCCGTACCAACAATCAGTTTTTTTGTTGCGCCGAGCAACAAGCCCGCATGCGCAAACGGCTCGCGGCCCACTGCTTCGGGGATCCATACCGTGGAAAAACCGAGCGACTCAATTTCGCTCACTGCTTCAAGCGATTTTGCCATCGGTTGCGCATCGAGTGTCCATGTCCACAGACCGAGCCGACCAATATCGAGTGGTTTTGTCATAGGAGCCACAATAACTGTAATCAAGACCACACAACTTGCACTTTTGACTAATAGCGGTACACATGAGTTGCGCAATGAGCAATGGTTCAACAGCCGTCACGCATCGAGTTGGTTATGTCTGTCTATCTCTATCTCTTTCTCTATCTCT
>DFDK01000051.1:22217-25005 GCA_002367695.1 Acidimicrobium sp. UBA3029
TCTATCTCTTTCTCTATCTCTTTTTGCGTGCAGTACCAGTACGCCCAAAAACCAACTACCCCAAAACTCAGATCACCCAATTGTCGCACCAATCGTCAAAGTCATCGATGGTGACACTGTTGACATCAAGCTCGATGGGCATACAGAGCGTGTGAGGCTCATTGGTGTCAACACCCCAGAAACAAAGCATCCGACAAAACCGATCGAATGTTTTGGGCCAGAGGCAAGTGCATATATAACGCAGCTGTTGCCGCAAGGAACAAAGGTGCGAATTGAGCGCGACATAGAAGCTCGTGATCGATATGGACGAATGCTTCTCTATCTCTATCGCGACTCAGACAATCTCTTCATCAATCTCGACCTCGTAGCTCGCGGTTATGGAACGCCCATGAGTATTGAGCCAAACACATTTCACTACAACGACTTCGTGCATGCTGCAGCACTGGCTGAGGCAGCAAAAGCAGGACTATGGAAGGCATGTCGCTAGTAGCGTTTGGGGTGTGAACAGCAGCCAACATTCTCTTGTCGAACGACTTGGGTACTCTGCGTCATCCAAACTGATCATTATTAGTTGCGACGACCTTGGCGCGTTTCATGCAGCCAACGTTGGCGTGTACGACGCATTACGAAAAGGTGTTGCGACATGCGCATCACTGATGGTGCCGGCTCCGTGGGCGCGACATGCAGTCATGGAATACTCAGGCGAGGACATCGGCGTGCACCTCACACTAAACAGCGAGCATCAGATGTACCGTTGGGGCCCGATCACTCATGCTCCTTCCCTGCTTTCGGGCGAGGGTGGTTTTCCTCGCACAATTGACGATTTATGGGAACATGCAGATTCGGCGGAAGTACTGCGAGAGTGTCGCGCACAAATTGCGAGCGCACTCGAATGGGGTATCGATGTCACTCACTTGGCGCCACATCTCACATCGATCACACTGCGACCAGAATTTTTTGATGTGTACATGGAACTTGCAGTGGAATACAAACTGCCCGTGAGATTGCCGTCCACAATCACCGAGCAGCAAGCTGGTTTTCCATTTCGTACACTCGCCGCAGAAGAGGGCGTGCTCTTCCCCGACCACTTCAATCATGACTGGCGCGAAGGCAGTCGTGAGCGCGTTTTAAATTCGTTACGCAACCTGCAACCTGGCGTGACCGAGATTCACGTGCAGCCCTGCGTTGATACTCCAGAAATTCGCGCACTTGGCGATGCCTCGAGCGGATGGATCGACGACTACGAACTCGTTGTTAATGACAATTCACTCAAGCAGGTGCTGGCTGATAGTGGCGCAACGTTGATCGGTTATCGCGAATTGCGCGATGCAATGCGAAAAATGTAATTAATAAACCCGCAACCGATTAGCCAACAACAAGTTCAACGAATTCCGTGAAACATATCGCTCTCAAATTCACCTGGCGGCAAAGGCGCGGTACGCACTAATGATTTTGCCAAAATCCAATCTTCAAATGGGTATACAGCCGCAAGTTCGTCATCGTTGAGTCCAAACCAAAACGATTCAGTCTCATCCACCTGTGTTTTGTGTGCACGCAACGCACCAGACCTCGCCCACAAAAACTTTCCGATCTCGAGCTTGGTCGTGATTCGCTCGTCTAGATCGGGTCGACTCAACCAATTCTCGTCATAGGGCGACTCGCCGCGCAACCGCAACAACTCTTCGTGCACAGCAACAAGTCGCTTTCTCGACCATGCCGAGTAATACATCTTGATCGGTTGCCACGGTTGGCCATGTTCCGGATACCACTCGTCGTCGCCCGCACGATCAAACGCCAACACACTGATCTCGTGCACTTTGATGTGATCTGGGTGCGGATACCCGCGTTGATCGTCGCCATATGTGACAAGCACTTGTGGCTTCTCGCGACGAATGATGGCTACGAGTCGTCCAACAGCTTCATCCATATCGGCCATATGGAAACACGCTGGGTTGTTGTTTGTCGGCGAATCAACCATGCCGGAATCGCGGTAGCCAAGCATCTCCACATGATGGAAGCCAATTATTTTTACCGCAGCATCAAGCTCGCTTGGTCGGAGTTGCTCAAGTAGCTTTTTTTCGGCCGCAGCATCAAGCCCATGAAATGGTTGTCCAACTTCTTTGAGTGCTGGATTATTTACATCGCCCTCTTCGCCACCGGTACAACACACCAGCACAGTGCGCACACCTTGCGAGTTGTACCACGCCATCGTTGGCGCACCTTTTGATGCTTCGTCATCGGGATGGGCATGCACTGTCAAGATGCACAGTTGCTCAGACCCAAAACTCATCTCTTCAGGCTAATAGTCGTAATCTAGGGTCATGCAACCGCGACACTCTCGAGCAATACTCGCACTGGCCTGCGTCACATTGTTGGGCGCGTGTTCACGCGACGGTCGCGACATGCAAGAACCTTCTGCCAATCAACAAGAATCAATTGCGGTCACAACAACCGTAGGTGCAGTGATGACCCCAGTTGGAGGCTTTGCCCTCACTCCTCCATGGGCAGAAGGAGCCCAACTTGATACGCGCTTCACGTGTGCTAACGGCATCTCTCCAAGCCTCACATTTCAAAATGTTGCGTCCGACGTTGTCACCTTGGCTCTGAGCCTCGTCGATGAGACAGCCAATAATTCGGTGCAGTGGATTATGGCCAACATTGAACTCACCCAAACCATCGTGGCAGAGGGCGCGGTACCTACAGGGGTTATTGAGGCCACCAACTCACTCGGCACCATTGGTTTTGGTGCACCCTGTCCACCTGCCGGCGAAACCCATACATATCGCTT
>DFDK01000051.1:25285-31979 GCA_002367695.1 Acidimicrobium sp. UBA3029
ATGCAAGCGATCGAACTCGCCGCCCTCGATGTGCAGTCAAGTTCGTTCATCGTCACGTCGAACTAACAATCAATCTGATCTGTTACGTCCCACTTCGCACAATGGGCTCATTTGCCCCTCTCGACCTGTAAAGATATGAAGATTGACCGTTCGATAGCTTCCCTCCCCATTGGGGTATTTGAGACCGATATCAATGGTCGTCTCACCAGTGCCAACGATGCCTTCCGTATGCTCGCCCTCGGTGGTGGCAGCATCACTCAAGGTGCCGCACCCTGGGTCAACGCACAACCGGCGGAGCGATCACTTGCCGAGGCAGCGTGGCAGCGTGCACGCGAAACAGCCACTCCATTCACATTTGAATTTCGATTGTGGAGACCAGATGGTGAGGTGATGTGGGTACACGTATCGACGCAACCGCAACTTGACACCAACTCCGTAATCACTAGCTATGTCGGCACCGCACATGACGTAACAGACGCAGTTGTCAAGCGAGTACTGAGCGAGCAACTTGTTGGCTTGCTCGACGTGACAGCAGATGCGGTATTGGTGTTTGACCAACATGGTGCGCTGATGTTTTGCAATGACGGCTCACGCGAACTCATCGGCGTCAACGAACAAACAGGTCTGAATGACGCAGCAGCACAAATGTTTATTCAAGCAATTCGCGACCAAGTGCCACGGGAAGTAACAACATCGTCCACAAGCAATCGCTGGGAAGGCGAACTGGGTTTTAGAAGTCCTGATGGGATTATGCGCACACTCTCGATTGTGTTGCAGATTGTGCGCACCGCAGACGGAGTCATTTCGCACTACTCGGCTATTGCCCGCGACATCACCGAGGCAAAACAATTACAAGATGAACTCACTCGTCAGGCAACACACGATGCAATGACAGGATTACCAAATCGGGTGCTGTTCTTGCGCAAGCTCTCTGAAGCACTTGAGCGCAGCCGCACACTCAAGCGTGGCGTCACCGTCTTGTTTGTCGACCTCGACAAACTCAAAGACGTCAACGACAACATCGGTCACGGAGTTGGCGACCAGCTGCTCAACACCATCGCTAAGAGATTGGTCAGCGCAACTCGACCTTCAGACGTGGTTGCTCGCATCGGCGGAGACGAATTTGTTGTGCTGTGCGATGGGCTAGGCGACGAGCATGTCGCAATGGATGTTGCAGACCGCGTGCGCCAGGCAATGACGGGGCAAGTCATTTTGCAAGGCATAGAGATATTTACTAGTGCGTCCATCGGTATCGCAATGGCAACACCGGCATTGTTGGCCGAGGAATCACCAAATGATGCAGCAGTCACATTGCTGCGCAACGCAGATACAGCCATGTACCGGGCAAAGCAGCGTGGACGAGGTCGATGCGAAATGTTTAGCGAGGAAATGCGCAAGACCGATCGTGAGCGTGCTGCTCTGTCGTCTGAACTTGAGCGCGCTCTTGCCACCAACCAACTATTTGTCGTGCATCAGCCAATCGTTTCAACGCACACCGGGCGCGTCGCTGGCACAGAAGCGTTATTGCGCTGGAATCATCCCGAGCGCGGAGTGCTCACGCCTCCGGTGTTTCTCGAAATGGCTGAAGAGTCTGGCGCCATTGGGCCAATTGGCGACTGGGTTATCCGTCAAGCGTGCACCGATGCACGCTCGTGGATGGACACACATGTAGTGGACGGATCATTTGTTGTACACGTCAACGTGTCGGCACGTCAGCTCAGCGACTCTGGTTTTGTCGAGCGCGTAATGGGTTCGCTAAGAGACATGAAACTTGAGCCGTCTCATCTTGCGCTCGAGATAAATGAAACCACGATGCTTAACGACAACCCCGCGATCATGCGCACGCTTACTGCACTGAAGCGCCTTGGCGTCAAACTCGCAATCGACGATTTTGGCACCGGTTACTCATCGCTCGCACACCTTCGTGATTTTCCAGCCGACTTCCTCAAACTGGATGGAACACTCGTGCGCGACATCGGGGTGCAGGGGTCGGATGATCCAATCGTTCGCTCAATCATCCAATTGGCACACTCGCTCAACATGTCGGTGATTGCCGAGTGGGTGACGACCGATGTTCAATCACAACGGCTACGACTGTTGGGCTGCGACTTCGTGCAGGGCAACCGAATTGGAGAACCAGTGGTCGCCGCAGAATTTGCTCCTCTCGTACAATCGCGCGCCACGCACCAGTAAGAATTAACATGTGTCATGGCTCTTCAGCGTGATTTAAAATTTGGGTGGTTGTCCCCCGTCATTGGTAACCGCTGGAGCGACCACGAGCCAATCGTGATGTTTCAGGAACGCAATATATTGCCAACCGCGTTGCAGCATTTTGATTCGCTTTGGATCGCCGATCACTTTTATGGGTTCGATGCAAAAACCGACCCTTTCATGGAGGCATGGACAACTTTGACGTGGCTTGCCGCCAAATTTCCCAATGTTTTGTTGTGCCACCATGTACTCGGGCAGGGCTACCGCAACCCTGCACTCACGGCAAAGATGGCAGCGACATTGCAGATGCTGTCGGGCAACAGATTTATTTTGGGTATTGGGGCTGGCTGGCGAGATGATGAGTACAAGGCGTACGGTTACGAATTTCCGCGTCCAGCCGTCCGCTTTGCAGAACTAGAAGAATTGATTCAGATCTGTCGGTTGATGTGGACTCAGGATGCTCCAACATTTGTCGGGAAATACTTTCACATCACCGAGGCCGCAGCGCCGCCCAAGCCCGAAATAGTGCCACCCGTGTGCATTGGTGCATACGGCGAACAAATTGGTTTGCCAATGGTGGGCAGATTGGCCGACATGTGGAACGCATCAACGCAAGGCAGCGTGGATCGATGGCTCATCAAGCGCGACATTGTGCGAGCTTCTGCAGAAAAATCTGGACGTGATCCGAACGAGATCCATCTCTCGCTCACCGTTGAAAAACCGCTCCCCTCAACCGATGCCGAATCGGAGATATTGCGAACCGAATTGCAAATCATGGCCGACCACGGCGTCGAACATTTTGTGATGGACTTCGGTCACCCACAGTCAACAGAGCCAGTTATGCGCTTTGTCGAACAGGTCATGCGGCCAATGAAGGCTGCACGTAAATAACTAACCTGCTGACTGGGTAACAGGCCGTGGCCCGCTGCCATTGAAGAATGCAAGCAGCTGCGCAGCGTCCTCACCCAATTGCAACACAGAGTTTCCATTGATTGTGTCGCCATATACGGCGAGCGGAAATGATGCAATATTTCCGCTAGCTGCTGGTCTCATTTTTTTTGCAAAATCAATCAAATTAAGTTGCTCGTCCACAACAATCGCGCCTAAGCCACCGCTCATTACTTTTCCAACCGAAAAGGGATTGCTTGCAATACCAAGCACAGCACTTTTTGCAAGCGCTTCGACAAATGATCGTTGTCTCGCTGTGCGACCGATGTCGGACGAGCCATCAATCTGCCAGTTGCCATCGACTTTTTGCTCAAAGAATCGACTCCGGGCAAATGCAAGCGCTTCCACTCCATCCAAGGTTGAGCAACCTGGTTTCATAAACAAGCCAGTGTGCTTATCGCGTGACGGATAGTCGACACACACCGAAACGCCGCCGACTGCTTCAACAATTTTTTTGAAACCCTGAAAATCTATTTCAACATAATGGTGTATCGGAACTCCGAGCGCACTCTGCACGGTGCGCACAAGCACATCGGTGCCTGCCTGATAAGCGGTATTGATGCGTTGATGGTCTTCTCCACCGCCAATCGCAACCCACAAGTCGCGAGGTATCGATAGCAACGAAACCGAACCAGATTTTTTTACATAGTGCATCACCATCAATGTGTCGCTGCGCTGACCACCGATGTCCCCCTCTGCGCCTACCGCATTGAAGTCTGCATCAGATGGGTCTGCTCCAGCACGCGAGTCGGAACCAACTAGCAAATAGTTTTCGAACGACGGATCGGGCGGCGACAGTGCGCTCGTTGCAGTTATCTCACGCCGAATCCCATCCAGTTGGGCATGCACATTTCGTACGATCCCAAACGAACCCGCGACTGCCGTAATGAGTGTGGCAACAGCGGTGATGATTAATCGTGTTGAGCGCTTGCCACGAGTTCGTGTTTTAGGACGATGTACCACCACTGTTAGACGGTAGTCGCTCTTGACGAAAGAGCATGATCACTGTGCCCGCAGGTGGACCACATCACCAGTATCAATCTGATGAGTTTTCCCTATGCCATCAACGACCTCGAGCCGACCGTCCATGAGCACGTTTGATGCACGGCCTGTCACCACTTGCATGGCCATCTCTACTCGAACTTCTTGGCCAAGCGTCATGAGTTGCGACACATATCTCGCGTGCAGTTGTGCCGGATCAAGAGCCTCGAGAACATCAATGTGCCCCAACATCGCTCGCAGCAAATCGGTAGGTGTGGTTTGCGCGTTACGAGATGCATTGTTGAGCGAAACCGCATCTGGTGGTGCCCACCCAACGTTGACGCCAATACCAACGACAACAAAATCGGCTGCACCTTGTGCCAAAATGCCCGATACTTTTTTGCCATCGATCAATAAATCATTTGGCCATTTCATCTCCGGCTTCACAGCGACAAGTTGTTCGCTCGCGAGCGCAGCCGCCATTCCCACCATCTGCGTAAATTGATGTGTTGGTCGCGTGATCGTTGAGTCAAAACGAAACAACAATGACACCAACAAATTTGATCCTGGCTCTGCAACCCACGTGCGATCAAGCCTGCCCTTTCCTGCACTCTGAAATTGGGCCATCAAGACGCTGTGATGTGCAGCACCGCCATGTGCGCTCGCCAGTAAATCTGTGTTGGTACTGCCAGTTTCAGAGACAACTGAAACCCGCCATCCATTGGGCCATGAGCCCGAGTTTTCCGGCTGGTTGGGAGAAAGAGTATTCATCAGGTAAAGATAGTAAGCCGTGTTGAAAAAAATCCTGATAGCCAATCGAGGCGAAATCGCCGTTCGTGTCATCCGTACCGCCCGTGAAATGGGCATCGCCACGGTTGCCGTGTATTCCGAGCTCGATCGCAATGCCCTGCACGTGCGGCTTGCTGATGAGGCCTATGCCCTCGGCGGTCAAACTGCTGCAGAGAGTTACCTCAACACCGAAGCCATCCTGGACGCTATTCGTAAGAGCGGTGCCGATGGCGTACACCCCGGCTACGGATTCTTTAGTGAAAATGCCGACTTCGCTCAGGCCATTACCGACATGGGCGTGGCTTTCATCGGACCACCTCCAGCGGCAATCGTCGAAATGGGTGACAAAGTTTCATCGCGCAAAGCCGCACTTCGCGGTGGCGCACCTATCGTGCCTGGCACCACAGAGTTCACCAAGAGCGCCAATGAAATTACCGACTTCGGAAACGAGTTTGGTTGGCCAGTAGCAATCAAGGCTGCCTTCGGTGGTGGTGGACGCGGAATGAAAGTTGTGCAGTCTGCGGACCAAGTGCAAGAGGCAATGGAATCGGCGCAACGAGAATCAAAAGCTTTTTTTGGTCGCGACGAAATCTATGTAGAGCGTTACCTCACCTGGCCACGGCACATTGAAGTACAACTCGTTGGCGACAAGCACGGCAATGTTGTGTGGATTTCTACACGCGACTGCTCTGCACAACGCCGTCACCAAAAGCTGATCGAAGAAGCTCCAGCGCCTGGTTTGCCAGACGGCATGGAAGAAGCAATGGGAGCAGCCGCGGTCAAAGCAGCCAAAGCAGTTGGTTATTACAACGCCGGCACCGTCGAATTCATCTACCAAGACGATAATTTCTTTTTCCTCGAGATGAACACTCGTTTGCAAGTCGAGCACCCCGTCACTGAAGTGATCACGGGCATCGACTTAGTTGAATGGCAAATACTTGTTGCGTCTGGCGAAAAATTACCGATGACGCAAGAACAGGTTGCTGCTCGTCGCAATGGTCATGGCATCGAAGTACGTATCAACGCCGAAAACCCAAGTGGCGGAAAATTCTTGCCTTCACCTGGCACAATCACTGCTCTCACCACACCAGACGGTTTCGGCACTCGATTTGACGGCGGCTACGAAGCCGGCGACACCGTGAGTCAGTACTACGACAATCTTGTTGGAAAATTAATTGTGTGGGGCAAAGACCGCGACACCGCAATTGCTCGCACCATTCGCGCACTCGAAGAAATGGTGATTGTTGGTGTGCACACCACCATTCCTGCTGACTTAGCAATTTTGCGCCACCCAGATTTCTCTGCCATCACACACTCCACCAAGTGGGTTGAAGAGACGCTCGATTTATCACAACTTGTTTCGTCTGCTGGCGCAGCGCTAGCAGACAACGATCAAGACTTAGTCGAACGCTCGACCACTGTTGAAGTCAATGGCAAACGATTTGACGTCAAGATGTGGGTGCCCGAATTTGCAGTCGGCACCGCCAAAAAGTCAAAGAAGCTAACACGAGGCTCGGGTGGCGCCGGTGGTGGTGCAGCAAGCGGTGCGGTCTCAGCTCCGATGCAAGGCACCATCGTCAAGGTCATGGTTGAGGTCGGTCAGATAATTGCCGTTGGCGATGCTGTCGTTGTGCTCGAGGCCATGAAAATGGAAAACCAAATCACCGCCGAAAAGGCTGGAAAAGTCACCAAAGTCAATGTGACTGCAGGCGACAAAGTTGGCTCTGGAGACGTTCTCGCAGTTATTGAGTAGCGAAACTAGTTA
>DFDK01000051.1:32183-33436 GCA_002367695.1 Acidimicrobium sp. UBA3029
TAGCGAAACTAGTTAACGAAACTAATTAACGAAACTAGTAACGACGCCTCTAGCCCGCGCGACTAGTTTGTGAGCGTGACATCTAGCCCCGAATCAGCCGAAAACAGCGACAATCTCGATCCAATCCAAACCTCGAGTGGACTCGCCGCCGAGATGGCTCGACGCCTTGGCAGTATTGCTGCGCTCAGGGCCCAAGGCACCAACCCATATCCGTATCGGTTTGATCGCACTCACACCCTTGGCGAAATTCGCGCCGCGCACGGTGCGCTCGAGGCGGGTAGCGAAACTACCGAGCACGTCACCATCGCAGGGCGCATCATGCTCAAGCGTGATCAGGGCAAACTTATTTTTTGCACACTTCGGGATCGCACCGGCGACATTCAGTTGTTTGTGTCGAAAGCGATTGTTGGCGATGACGGGTTTGATGCGATCAACAATTTTGACCTAGGCGACTGGGTTGGTGTGAGTGGCTTGGTGATGACAACTCGCAAGGGTGAACTGTCAGTCAAAGTCGACACCGCGCAATTGTTGGCAAAGGCCGTGCGCCCAATGCCCGACAAATGGCACGGCCTCACCGACGTTGACACGCGTTATCGCCAACGCTATGCAGACCTCATTATTAACGAAGAGGCGCGTCGCACATTCGAGATCCGTCACGCAACAATCGCCAGTTTCAGAAAGACATTGCACGACAATCAATTCATCGAAGTAGAGACACCGGTGTTGCACATGGAAGCCGGCGGTGCCCACGCTCGCCCGTTCGTCACCCATCACAACACTCTCGATATGCAATTGTTTTTGCGCATCGCTCTCGAGTTGCACCTCAAACGCTTGATCGTTGGTGGCATGGAGCGCGTGTTCGAGATCGGTCGCGTGTTTCGCAACGAAGGCATCTCTACGCGCCACAACCCAGAGTTCACGATGATGGAGAGTTACCAGGCATTTGGCGACTACAACGAAGTCATGGCTCTTACCGAACAACTCATTACCAATGCCGCACGTGAAGCAACTGGAAGCTCGACAGTAATTATTAATGGACACGAGTTTGATCTTGCTCAACCATGGCGCAAAGCACGCATGATTGACTTGGCTGGCGAAAAAGTTGGCGAAACATTGCATCCGTCCATGGATGTAGATGTTGTTCGTAACATTGCTGCCAAGCACAAGATCAAAACCGATGCTCATTGGGGCTCAGGACGCATCATCGAAGAGATTTTTGCTGAACTCGCAGAAGCCGAATTGCAAGAGCCAAC
>DFDK01000051.1:33728-34212 GCA_002367695.1 Acidimicrobium sp. UBA3029
TTTATTGGTGCACGAGAGATTGCCAATGGCTACAGCGAATTAAATGACCCTGTCGAACAACGCTCGCGCTTCGAAGAAGAGCAAAAGGCAAAGGTTGCCGGCGACAACGAGGCTGGCAGCATGGACGAAGATTATTTGCGCGCACTCGAGTATGGAATGCCACCAACAGCGGGCCTTGGCATCGGCATAGACCGCCTTGTCATGTTGTTGGCTGCTGCTGGTTCAATTAAAGACGTGATTCTGTTTCCAACACTTCGTCCAGAGGCCAAGTAGTCGTGGCTGCGACATCTTCTACCCCAGCAAGCGCATGGGGCGTTGGCCTTGCAACGATTGCCGCAGATGGCACCACGCTCGACACCTTCTTTCGCCACCTCGGTCTTGGAAATGCTGTGCCAGCCGAAACACCATCCGAAACTCAGTCAGCGACTGATCAACGCCGCGGTGTTGCAATCGTGCCTGCATCTCTCGTCATCGACACTCAGGC
>DFDK01000061.1:0-1359 GCA_002367695.1 Acidimicrobium sp. UBA3029
GGCACACCTGATGGTTCTTCGATGGAAGTTGTAAAGAAAATTCAATTGATTGCTGATCCCGATACTCCGACACGAGCAATCATCGGTTTCATTCCAGCCGACACGCGCACCGTGCAACTTCCATTTGAAGTAGGGATTGACACTGACCGGATTGGTGGTCCATCTGCAGGACTTGCATTTACGCTTGCACTGTTGGACGAACTCACACCCGGAGATTTGATGGGCGGAGTGAAGGTCGCAGCCACTGGCACAATCGGCGAAGATGAATCTGTTGGTGCAATTGGCGCACTCGCACAAAAAGCCATTGCAGTAAAAGCAGCTGGTGCAAAGGTGTTTTTGGTACCAAAAGGACAAAGCGAAGATGAATTGTCTGCCGCTCGCCGTGTTGTTGGGTCTGCAGTGCGTATCGAACCAGTCGCTAATTTGACCGAAGCGCTCGCAATCCTCGAGTCCATTGGAGGCAGCGGGATTAGTAATGCCACAATCGACCTATAGCCAAGGCGTACTCTTGTTTGCATGGCGATTTCTTTTTCGCGCCCCGACCCGTCATCACCGGCGGCAGTTGGATCGGCGCAATTCACGGTCACACGTCGTGGCTATGACACAGAAGAAGTCCGCGACTTTTTACGCAGTGTTTCAGCCGAACTAGGTCGACTGCAGGAGCGTGAGCGCTTTTTAGAAAGCGAATTGCGCGCGATGCAAACCCGCGGTATGTCTGGGCCAGGAGTGCTCGACGAAGAGACCGTTACAACATTGTTGGGCGAAGAAACCGCACGAGTGCTCACTGTTGCACGCGAAGCTGCTGCCCAAATGAGAGTGCGGGCTGCTGAGGCCGCCGAGCGTCTGATGCGCGAAGCGAATGCTGACGCAATTCGTGTTCGCGAAGATGCCGACATTGAGACCTCACGCCGTCGCAGTGATGCGGTCTCCGACGTCGAAGCCGAACTTGAACTGGCTAAGCAACAGGGTCGCGAGATGGTGAACGAAGCGCGCGAGTATCGCGAGAAAGTTCTTTCCGAATTGGCGCGTCGTCGAGAACTTGCTCGACAACAAATTGAACAACTGATTCATAGTCGTGACAGGTTGGTCAATGCATTTGACCGTGCTCGGCATGCTGCGAATGACGTAGTCGGAGACCTCGCCGAATTTGATGATTTGTCAAACGAAGTGGCGCACGCAACCGGAATTACGAAACCGGTCAGTGAAAACAGCAACGGTTTTGTTGACCACACAGAGGATCCTGAGGCGATTCCACAAAAAATAGCTGGAACCAAGATTGCCGACAGTATTGAAGCAGAAGTAATTGACGAATTGGTTTCAGACGTTGCAATTCAGGAAGACCTGATTGAGCAAGACGAG
>DFDK01000061.1:1651-1935 GCA_002367695.1 Acidimicrobium sp. UBA3029
GTCGAGACGAACATCACGTCAATTCATGAAGAGCAAATTGGCATGTCTGATCATCCATCTACAGATGTGTTGGCTATAGAACATCTTGCGGAAGTAGTGCAACTCTTCGGCAAGAAGCGTCGTGAAGCAACAATTACATCAGTAGTTTCGCCAACGGCAACACCTGAGCCAGAACCGACAGCCAAGGTTGAAGCGCCAAAGATTGCTGAAGTAAAGCCTCAGACGTCTAGGACACCAGCCAAGAAATCGGTAGATGATCTTTTTGCAAATTTGCGCAAAACATC
>DFDK01000061.1:2240-5866 GCA_002367695.1 Acidimicrobium sp. UBA3029
CCAAAGGTTGATGAATCGGTATTCGTACGCCGAGATGAAGTGTTGGCACCGATCATGGCGGCACTCACCAGCAAAATGAAGAGGGTGCTTGCTGACGAGGAAAACGCGATGCTCACCTACCTGCAAGGCAAAAAAGCTGCCGTCGCACTTGAAAAAGTACTGCCAGAGCCCTCGGCGCATGTACAAGGCTTTATCGAGGCTGTTGCAGAAGATGTGATGTCTGCGGCGATGGGCGGCGCAAAAAGTTTGTCGACAAGTTTGAAAGCAGACCTTCGTCGTAAAGTGACTTCGTCAGCAGTTATGCAGGTGATGTCAAAAAATATCAATGATGTTTTGGTGCGACCGCTCCGAGATCGAATTCAACGCTGTGTCGAAGAGAGCGACGGAGATCGTGAAGAGATGTCAAAACTCATTCGTAGTGTGTACCGCGAGTGGAAGATCCAACGTGTCGAACAACACATTGGTGATATTGCGCGTTTGGCGTACAGCCGTGGCGCCTATCTGGTGTTGGATCAGGGGACATCGGTCTGTTGGATGGTTGATCCAAACGGGCCACCTTGTGCAGATGCGGAAGATAACTCGCTTGCTGGCGCAACTGCGCTTGGAACTGATTTTCCTACGGGTCATTCGCACCCAATTGCTCACAGTGGTTGTCGCTGTTTAGTTACGCCAACTGGCGGGTAATCTAAAAGGGATGCAGAACCCCTCAGATTTACCACCACAGCAACCCCGTCGATCTGGGTCAGGTGGTTTTCGAATTGCCAAGCCAGGCCGAAGCAGGGTAATTGCAAGCGTGCTCATTGGGGCACTTGTTGCACTATTTATTTCTGGCAAGAGCATTGCTTCTTTTTACGTTGATGTGCTGTGGTTTAATGCGCTCGGCAAGAGCAATGTGTACTGGTCGATACTTGGGACCAAAGTAATGCTGGGTGCCATTTTTGTTGTCGCATTTGCAATCATTTTGATCGTCAACATGTGGCTTGCCGATCGCATGGCGCCAGATTTCATCCCACCATCGCAAGAGGAGCGAGCACTCGCCGCGTATCAACAACTAATAGGTAAGCGTCAATGGCTCCTACGCATTGTGGTTGGTGTCATTCTTGGACTGATGGTTGGTCTGCCAGCAATGTCGCAATGGCAAGACTGGATGCTGTTTGTCAATCAGCAAACTTTCGGCATCAAAGACTCTCTCTTTAAACAAGACGTGAGTTTCTACGTATTTCGTCTTCCATTTCTTGGCTTCGTTGCCAACTGGCTATTCGGTGCATTTATTTTGATCACACTTGTAACTGCCGCAATGCATTACCTCAATGGTGGTATTCGACTGCAAAATCTAGGTAACAAAGTGACGCCGGCGGCAAAGGCTCATCTTTCTGTAATGCTGGCAGCACTTGCGCTTGCTCGCGCCGCCGGATACTGGCTATCACGTTTCGATTTGTTGGGTTCGACTCGTGGAGTTGTGCAGGGTGCTACCTATACAGACGTAAACGCCCAGCTTCCGGCCACAAATCTGATGATTTTGGTATCAATTGCAGTTGCGCTGTTGTTCCTCTATAACGTCCGTCTCAAAGGCTGGCGTATTCCCGTGATGGCCACGCTGATGTGGATGGTTGTCGCTGTCGCGGCAGGAACTATTTATCCAGCATTGGTGCAACGTTTCTCTGTGCAACCTGATGTGAGCACGAAGGAACTTCCATACATTGCCACCAACATGGAGGCTACGAAGCATGCGATGGATCTAAGCGATGTGATACGTGTGCCACTCTCGTTTGGCTCGCTTAGCGCGAGCGATGTAATAGCAAATGATGCGCCTCTCAAAGATGTACGTCAATTGGATCCAACGGAAATGCGTGATCGGTTTGCATTGGATGAGGGAAAAACTTCGTTTTACACAATCAATGACTTGGACGTAGATCGGTATTCAGTTGATGGGCGAATACAGCAAGTAGTCCTTGGAGCAAGAGAACTCAATAGCGATGGTATTCCCAACCGTACGTGGGTTTCGCGTCACTTGATCTACACGCACGGTTGTGGCGTGGTGGCAGCACCTGCGAGCAAGGTGACAACCGATGGTCGGCCAACATATATCGATTTAGGTGTTACGCGTCCACAGCTATATGTGGGCGAGGGCCTTAACGATTACACAATCGTTGCTACAAAACAAGTAGAACAAGCATGTCCGGATCTCAAACCTGAGGTATATCAGTCAACCGGTGGTGTTGAACTTTCATCAACGCTACGTCGCACAGCGTTTGCTGTACATTTCGGTGAATTCAATCTGTTCGGATCTGATCTCATAACTTCAGAATCTCGCTTGATGTGGGTTCGCAACATCAAAGACCGTGTTGAAAAGATTGCACCGTTTTTTCGGTATGACGCCGATCCTTATCCAGCAGTAGTTGATGGCAAAGTTGTCTGGATCTTGGATGCGTTTACGACAACGAGTCGATATCCAAATGCCCAAACTGCCAACGTCTCACAACTCACTTCGGGATCTGGACTGAATGCTTCGTTTAATTATGTACGTAACAGTGTCAAAGCAGTAGTTGATGCTTACTCGGGCGAGGTCACTCTCTACCTCGTTGACCCGAATGATCCGATTGCTACGACGTGGGGGAAGGCATTCCCAAACTTATTGACTCCAGTATCGAAGGCTCCCGTTGATCTTGTTTCACACTTCCGTTACCCAGAAGATCTTTTCCGTGTTCAGACAAACTTGTATGGGCGCTACCAGTTCGATGATCCAACGCTATTTTTCAATCGGGATGCTGCATGGAGTGTTGCTCAGGCACCACCTACGGCAGTAGATGCGACAACGGGTGTGATCGGCGCTTCTGGCACCATACTTTCGGCCGACCAAATCGATGTGCAAGATGCAAACGTTGCTCGTTTTGAACCGTATTACACGATGTTCCATACTCCCGGTGCCTCTGAAGCCAACGGCACTTTTTCGTTGTTGAGACCATTCGTTCCGTTTTCGTCGGATGACACTCGTAAAGAATTGCGTGCGTTCATGGTCGTCTCGAGTGATCCGAAATCGTATGGGGAAATCACGGTCTTTGAAGTGGGTAATCCATTTCCTGAAGGTCCCGCTACTGTGGCAGCAGAATTTGGTAGTGATCCTGCAGTTTCACAGCAGGTGACACTGCTTGACCAGCGTGGATCGCGCGTTGTGTTCGGTGACTTGCAAATTGTCCCCGTCGGCAAGGGTCTTCTCTACCTGCGACCGCTCTATGTGCGTCCGGACGATGCAAATGCTCGACAGGTTTTCGTCAGAAAGTTTTTGGCTTTTTATAACAACAAGGTCGTGATCGCTGATGATCTCACTGGCGCAGTTGGAAAGTTGTTCCCTGGCTACACGGGCAGTATTGGTGACCGAGTAAGTGATGGATCAGAACCAGCGCCAACCGACACCTCGAACACTGCAACTACTGTGCCGTCCAACACCGCAACGACCGTACCTTCGGGTACTGCTGATTCGGGCTCAATGACTGCTGCTCAGCAACTTGCTCAAGCAGAGATCTTGTTTTACGAAGCAGATGCGGCGTTGGCTGCAACACCACCAGATTTCAGTACCTATCAAAGCAAACTTGCTCAGGCACGAGAACTTGTTCGCCTTGCACTTG
>DFDK01000061.1:6171-7525 GCA_002367695.1 Acidimicrobium sp. UBA3029
TTGTTACTTTATTCGGCTGAAATGTTCAGCTAGAGCAGCCAAGTCTTGACGGAACGCGATTTCATATCGAGCTTGCTCGTTGGCAATGCGTATTTGGCTTATACGTAGTTGGTCGAGTGCGGTCGCAGACATGGGGTCGGACTGTTGTTCGGCAAGCACTTGCATCTCACTTCCCAATTCATGTAGTTGATTGGAGAGCTCTGATGTCATGTTGGTGAGCCGAGCATCAATCACTACAAGTCGTTGATCAAGACCATTCGTTGCAGCAGTGATCATTGAAAGTTCATTGGTGCGTTTGGTTAGTTCGCTACGAAGTTGCTCGAGTTCTGCACGCAGCGCCTCTAAGTCACTTGCGCTTGCCTTCGGGGTTCTAGAAAAGAGTGCCATATTGAGATGTTTGTCCATATCGGTATTGGTATCGAGGTTGCCAAGCTGGCATCCCGCTCGCTACCGTACAACCTCTACGACGCGGGGTGGAGCAGTCCGGTAGCTCGTCGGGCTCATAACCCGAAGGTCACAGGTTCAAATCCTGTCCCCGCCACCAGTAAGTAAAGGGCTCACCGAGAAATCGGTGGGCCTTTTGCATTTTGGTTTCCTTGCGCGGTTGGTAGCCTGCTCCGATGTCAACTTCTAAGCCATCAGTCACCATCCCACAACAACCAGCACCAACCGAACTCGTCATTGAAGACATCACGGTTGGTACGGGCGCAACTGCCCTTAACGGCAAAAATGTTTCGGTGCATTATGTCGGTGTTGCATATAGCAATGGTGAGCAATTTGACGCATCGTGGGATCGCAATGAGCCATTTGAATTTCGTTTAGGTAACGGACAAGTTATTGCCGGATGGGACCAGGGTGTAGCCGGTATGCAAGTTGGTGGTCGTCGCAGTCTTACTATTCCGGCCCATCTTGGATATGGAGATAACGGCGCAGGTGGTGTGATTAAAGGTGGGGAAACACTTGTGTTTGTTGTCGATTTACTCAACGTTTTCTAAAGGTTGAACATAAAAGTTCAGCGGTAGACTTACATCAACAGAGATGCGCACAACAACAACGTTGTGTGCTCGACGAATTGGTGTGTAATGAATATCTTGGTAATCGGAGCAGGTGGTGTAGGTGCCTCAATGGCATCTATTGCTGAGACCCGATCGTTCTTCAAAACCTTTGTTCTCGCAGATATTTCTTTGTCTCGAGCCGAAGAGGCAATTGCATTACTTGATGACCGCTCAAAGTTTATTGCTGAGCAGATTGACGCCCGAGATCGCACGGCCATCTCCGCACTTATTCACAAGGTCAAAGCCGACGTTGTCGTTAACGCATGCGATCCACGTATGAATGAACCAATTTTTGGTGC
>DFDK01000061.1:7863-8456 GCA_002367695.1 Acidimicrobium sp. UBA3029
TACGCAGCAGACAACCTGTTTGACACAATTGACGAAATTGGGGTGCGCGATGGATCGAACCTTTCAATTGACGGCCTCGACTTTGCGCCGACATTCTCGATTTGGACCACGATCGAAGAGTGTCTGAATCCACCAATCGTGTGGGAAGCGGAGCGTGGTTTGTACACCACCGACTGCTTTAGTGAGCCCGAAGTGTTTCACTTTCCTGCCGGCATCGGACCATACGAGTGCGTCAACGTAGAGCACGAAGAAGTACTCCTCATTCCAAGAGAAATTGATTGCAAGCGCGTCACATTTAAGTACAGCTTGGGAGCCGAGTTCATTGACTGGCTGAAGACGTTTGCTTATCTAGGTCTCGACAGCAAAGAACATGTGCGAGTTGGCGATGTTTCAGTTTCACCACGCGATGTGTTGGCAGCGGTGTTGCCAAACCCAGCGAAACTTGGGCACTTGATGCATGGAAAAACATGTGCAGGTACTTGGGTGCGGGGCACTTACGCTGGTAAGTCACGCGAAATTTATTTGTATCATGTCGCCGACAATGAAACCACAATGCGCGACTGGGGTTCGCAAGCCGTGTTGTGGCAAACAGC
>DFDK01000061.1:8701-10719 GCA_002367695.1 Acidimicrobium sp. UBA3029
GGTGTACGCGGAGCTGAAGCATTTCCAGCTGATCCATTTCTTAATTTGCTTGGAGAGTATGGCGCGCATCACGGCATGGTCGAGATGGGTCCCGGCTTGTGGCCAAGCCCTAAACCAACAGGGCAACCAGGTTGGGATCGTCCGGTAAAGCGCGCAATTCGTCTGAACTAGTTGTGCAACGGTTACGAACGATTCTTGCGATCGTTGCGGTTGTCTGTGCAACAGCACTGATGTGGTCAGACAGTGCGATTCGGTGGTGGAGCGAGATCGTTAGTTTTTTTCTGCGCGTTAATTACGATGCAACAACCTCGGTGATGAATAATCGACCAACAGGAGACGCCGACCTACACGCTGTTATTTGGGGTGCGTGTGCTCTGCTTATAGTTATTGCCTGCACGACACATCAAAATCGAGTGCGCGCTGTATTGGTACTTGCAATATGGTCATTGTTTGTGGAAATTGCCCAACCATGGTTTACCGATTTACGCTCACGCCAAGCTAGCGATTTGATTGGCAACTTTGTTGGAGCAGGGATTGTTGTTGTGGTCTTGCAACTCACACACATGCGCAAATCAGTTACAAAATAGCTGGGCCCATGTCTCCTGCGATGTAATGCTTACGACAGAGCAACTCGTATCGCACCTCATCACCAAAAAGTGGCTCACTCATTGTTTTATCGGTGTCTCCAACAACAACCGTTTCACCTTCATACACCATCTCGCCGTTGACCAGTCGCGCGTTGTTATTGGCGCGCTCACCGCACCAGCATCTTGCCTCAACTTGCATTTCAATGCGTTGATCGGCAATCTCGAGCATGCGTTTTGTTCCATCAAAAAGTAATCCTCGAAAGTCAGTGATCAGACCAAAAGCAAATACATCGACATTCAGTTCATCAACGATTTGTGCGAGTTGGTCGCATTGCTCTTGCGAATAAAACTGTGCCTCGTCACAAACAATGAATGAGATGGGCATGTGTGATTCGGCAAGTTCAAACAGATTCAGTCCGGGAGCCATCTCGATTGCTGGCGCAGAAACACCCAATCGACTTGTCACTTGTGAACCATCTCGATCGAGTTTGGTGAGCAGCAAACCCGGCACACCGCGCGATGACATGTTGTGATGAATTTGCAGCGCAAGGGTGCTTTTGCCTGAACCCATTGTTCCAAAACTGAATCGCAACGTAGCCATGTCGCAAAGAACCGTAGTCTGCAATGCACCCTTCGCGCACATAGCAATAGGATGTAGGTAATGGAAGCGCAAAAACTTGCTCAAATGATTGACCACACGCTGCTTTCCCCAGAGGCAATTTTGGCCGATGTTGAGCGACTGTGCGTCGAGGCGGTTGATCTGCGGGTTGGTGCAATCTGTATCTCACCCTCCCTGTTGCCAATCGCGAGAGGTATGTTGCCTGCTTCTATCAAGATCGCAGCGGTCGTAGGGTTTCCTTCCGGCGCACATAGCCCCGAAACAAAAGCTGTCGAGGCTAGACAAGCGTGCGAGCGTGGCGCCAATGAAATCGACATGGTGGTCAACTTGGCACTTGTGGGCAGTAACAACTGGGAGGCGGTGAGAAGTGAAGTTGCGACTGTTCGTTCCGCAATTTCGGATGACGTGATTCTCAAAGTCATTATTGAATCTGCGTTGTGGAGTGACCAGCAGATTGCCAGCGTGTGCACAGCTGTGGTGCTTGGTGGTGCAGACTTCGTCAAGACCTCGACTGGATTCCACAAATTGGGTGGCGCTTCGCTTGCTGCGGTGCGGCTAATGAGAAATACCGTTGGAGATTCAATTGGTGTGAAAGCAAGTGGCGGGATTCGCACCTATGCCGATGCAATTGCGATGATTGAAGCCGGAGCAAACCGGATTGGGGCATCTGCTTCGCGAGTAATTTTGGCCGAGGCTCAATGAAGCGAGTGATTGTGGCGGCAGTATTGGCAATCTCGATTATGGGAAGTGCGAGCGTTGCATCAGCCAGTGCAGGCACTAATGACTCAGCTACTTCGACTACTACTTCGACT
>DFDK01000075.1 GCA_002367695.1 Acidimicrobium sp. UBA3029
GACGGATCCATAAAAAATGGAAACGACAATCGTTCACGTCCACTCACATTGCGCACCCGATGCGGAGTAGACCGATATCGCCCCTCCGTCAATCGATCGAGCATGTCTCCTAGGTTGACCACAAAAACATTTGGCTCTGCAGGCACATCAATCCATAGACCATTCGGCATGCGCACTTGCAATCCACCACAGTCGTCTTGCGCCAAGATCGTCAGCAACCCATAGTCGGTGTGCTCTGCCACACCCCACTCGCTTGGCGCACCAGTAGCAGGGGGATAGTGGAAGATACGAAACAAGCATGTTGGATCTTTTGCAATCGTGTTCTCAAACCACAGTGAGTCCATGCCCAATCCCATTGCAACTCCACGCATCAATGCCATTCCCAACTCGCGCATTTGCGCAAACCACTCCAACACAGTTGGCCCCAGCTCGGGAACAAAATCGGGAAACAAATTTTGTCCATGCAACGGCACACCACTCAACCGAGATTCTTCACCGACATACAAACCTTCTTTGCGATCGGGCACACCCGACGTCAACTCTCCGCCAACAGGAAACCATCCCCGCCATGCCGACCCCGCGAGTGGCATCGCCACTAGAGACTTCTGACTCTCTGGCAAAAAGAAAAACTCCCGCGCCAACTCATCCATGCGGTTAAATAACTCGGTCGACACCCCGTGCCCTGTCACTCGAAAGAAGCCACTTTTCCTGCACGCCCGATCGATCTCGTTCGCACACCCGGCCATGTATACGCCCCTGCCAATCAAGGCACTCACATCGATCAACGGAAGGGACTGCATGTGTCGATATTACGGCGCTCGACAAGATAGTGAAGGTCCCGTAAGCTCCGGAACAATGGCGAACCTTCCTACAAGTCCGGCAGAAGAAATTCTGTGGAGGGAGACTGTCTGGGCGGAGATGCAATCGCATCCACTGTGGCCTGATCTACCGCCTGATTTCTTGCGCGAGTTAAAGGTGTATGGCGGCGCTGCTGGAATTTATTCAGAGATGTCACGAACGCGTGCAATTTCACCAAATGGCATTGCAATTTCTGTTTTACACACAGGTCGTCATTATGCCGATGATGTGGATGATGATGGGATTATCTATCACTATCCAACGACTAATCGACATGCAAGTAGTGATCAGAGTGAAATTGACTCGGTAAAAAGTGCAGGGAAGTTGGGGGTGCCAATTTTCGTCATAATTCAGAAAGGAAAATCTAGACAAGTTCGTCGTGCGTGGGTGGGTGACAGCGATGATGTGTCTCGATTGTTTCTTCTCGAATTTTCGGCAGTTCCGCAATCGCAGTTTGTAATAGAACCAGACCGCAGTGAGCTATTTGTTCCTCGCATTGCACGACCGACTACTACGACTCAAGTAATGCGTCGTGAACGTAGTTCTCGATTCAAGTTTGAAGTGTTGAAGATGTACGGAAGTAAGTGTGTGCTGTCAGGACTTGCAGTGGTGGAAATGCTTGACGGTGCTCACGTCATTCCTGTTGACAAAGGAGGAAGTGATGATCCTCGAAATGGATTACTACTTTCCGCTTCGCTTCACCGAGCGTTGGATGCAAATTTATGGGCTGTACACCCAAAGACGTTAAATATCGAAACCCGTGCGAAGGGCCCTTCGTTAGACAAAATGAAGATTCCGATTTCGAGTTTGCACGGTGTTTTGGTGCTTCCACACGATGAAGCGCTTGAGTTTCGATACGAACTTTTTCTAAAGGCGAGTTAGATAGTTGCCTTGAACTTGCTCATTAAGTATGGCCCACTCACCACGGGTGCATAGAGCGGCTGTGTGTCGGTGAGGCAGGCGATGACAGCATCCCAATTGGGTTGGTGAAAATACGCGATGGATTGTCGGCGGGACGCGGGGTCGTGTTGAGCGGGGTTGGCAACACGATGAAGAGTGGAGCGCCAACGGTTGTTTGTCCAGCGGGCCATGAGATCACCGATGTTGATGATGAAGGCACCGGAAAGGGGGGCGACTTCTTGCCAGGTGTTGTCGGGGCGTTGGATTTGGAGACCGCGGGAATTGTCTTGGGGCCACAAGATGGTGAGGGTTCCGTAGTCGCTGTGGGCGCCAGCACGAAGTTGGTTTGGTTGAGGTGCGTGATCTTGCGGAGGGTAATTGAGCGCGCGAAGTGCGCTGATGGGTGACGTGATGTATTCGTCGAAGAAGTTTGGCTCGAGTTGCAGTGCTGTTGCGAAGAGTCGCATGATGCGAGCGGCGAGATCTTGCATGGCGTTGTAATAATTGTTCCATGACTCGATGAATGCTGGCGGTTGCGTGGGCCACGGTGTTGGGGCGTAACAAAAGGCGAGTGCGTCGAGGTCGGTGATGTGGGCGGGCGTGTGCAGTGGGCCACCGTTAAATGTTTCCTTGAGATCGGGTGGGGTGGCGTTGCCGAGCGATGCGCTGAGGGTTTCGGCTTCGTTGCTCATGTATCCGTATGGATAGCCAGGGTGAGGAACTTTGGATTGTTGTTTTTGATCTAGGGCGAGATCAAAGAATTGTTGGACGGCTTGCCACATATTGTGTGTGATGTCGTGAGCGATGCCGTGATTGGTGATGGCGAGAAAGCCAGTGTGTTGGCACGCTTCGTCGACGAGTTTGGCGATGCGTTGTTGGGTTTGTGTGTCGCCTTGCTCGAATACTGCGAGGTCGATGAGTGGCGCGGCCTCGAGTGTCATGTGCCTAACGGTAGTTGACGCCCAAACCTGCCTTATCGGTTTTCAATGATAAAGGTAACGATTGCAGCGATTGCTGTTACTGCAATTAGAGGACCAACCACACATAGAACTAGAAATCCCAGAAATTTTAGGATTGACATCTCGGTCGCAATACCCGCCATCACTATCTCATGCTTGAGGGACGATTTCGTGGAAGCGATTGATGACTCGAGTTGTCTTATCTGTGACTTAAGTTCTCTCACTTCTGTATCAATATCTCGTTGAAGCGTGTTGAGGTCACTACCTGTTACTTGCTGGAAAAGGGAAAAGTGGGTGATGAAACGATCATTACCCAAACCGCGCTCTGGCTGTCAAGCACCTACTTTCGTTTGATCAAAAAAGATTTGATCAGCTAGTCAACAATCGATCCAACGTAATGGGTTATGACTGGTTGATAATGAGTCCGCCAAGCGAGATGCCGATGGCAATGATGGCAAGTAGTAACACGGCCAACGAATAGGCGGCTGCCGTGCGGAGCTTTGCGAATTCGTCGCGCACTTTAGAGAAGCCTTCTGATGCCTCGCTGCGCACGGATTTGAATTCTGACTCGACTTTGACGAATTGTGCATTGACTTTGGCGAAGCCGGTTGCCATTTCACTGCGCAGTAATGCGGACTCTAACTTTGCCTCGCTGCGCACGGATTTCAATTCTGACTCGACTTTGGTGAATCCATTTGTCGTCTCGCTGCGTATCACAATGAAATTGGCATCGATGGCGATGCCCATGTTGCGAAGGTCTTGAACGGTCGCGGGGGAGTCTTTGGTCTTTTCGGGCTGGTCTGCCATCAGGTTTCCGATCTGGTTGATGTCGAGTAGTACTGCTTGCTGGCTCATGGATCCTCAATTTCGTCGGGCCCTTGTACAGGCTTTGTGAGGATGATGTGTGCGCCAGTGTGGCAAGTATGACCTCAGTGTTGCTGTAGTTGTCAAGTATCGTGAAAGGGTCATGGCGCGCGAAAAGGTATATACCCGAGCAGGGGACGATGGAACCACAGGCCTCTTTTATGGCGGTCGCGTAGGCAAAGACTCTGCGTTGCCGCGAGCGTATGGCGCTGTAGATGAAGCACAGTCGATCTTGGGTTTGGTGCGCGCCGAAGCAGGCAAAGGCACCGAACTCGATGACATGCTCGTCCATATATGTAGAGACCTTTGGGTGTTGATGGCCGAGCTTGCAACACTTCCGGAGAACCGACACAAGTTGGTTGACGGCAAGACGCGAGTAACAACCGAGATGGTGACTCACTTGGAGACGATGATTGACTCGCTTGACGAACGCTTTACACCTCCAACCGACTTTGTTGTGCCAGGTCAAAACAAAGTGTCTGCTCTGCTCGATGTTGGTCGCACGGTGACACGCCGAGCCGAGCGTCATTCGCTTGCTGCCGCTCCACCGCCATCACAGTCGACTCCATATCTCAACAGGTTGAGCGACTTGTTATGGACACTTGCTCGTTGGCAAGAGGGCGAGTCGTTGGCAGTGAAAGACGTTATTTAAATTTTTCTAAAATAAGTACACACAAGGAGACAACATGTCAATCAACTTTGAAGTGGCGAGCAAGACTCCAGCAGATGTGAGTGCAATCGGCATCGCGGTGTCGACAGATGGCGCGATGCCTAAAGAGGTTTCGTTGTCGCGCAAGGCACTTGAGGCCGTTGGTTTTTCGGGCAAGGTTGGGCAGACATCGGTGATCGCTGCCGATCGCGGTGCGGTGACTGTGGTGATTGGCATTGGCGAGTCGTCGAAGGTGACTGCAGATTCGTTGCGCAAGTCGGCTGCGGCATTTGGTCGCGCGACCTCAATGTTTGGATCAGTTGCAACGACGCTCGCTGGTGTGGCAAAAGTAGATCGCAAGTTGGCGGCACAAGTAGTGGTCGAGGGCATTTCGCTCGCCGTGCATCGCTACACCGATCTAAAAACGGTTGACAAAAAGGCACCAAAGTTGGCATCGGTAACTCTTGTTGGCACAACGGCCAATGCCACACAACTTAAGGCTGGCGCAAAGCGCGGCCAAGTGATCGCCAATGCGACCAACATGGCACGCGATTTTGCGAGCATGCCACCTGCACACCTAACCGCAACGATGTTTGCAAACCATGCAGTGCGTATTGCTGGTGAAACCGGATTGAAAGTAGAAGTGTTTAATAAGGACCAGTTGTTGGCAATGGGTTGTGGCGGCATGATCGGTGTCAACCGCGGAAGTGTTGAGCCACCACGCATGGTGCGCTTGACATACAAGCCTGCAGGCGGTGCAAAGAAAAACTCAAAGCCACACGTGGTGTTGGTGGGCAAAGGCGTGATGTACGACTCGGGTGGTATTTCGCTCAAGCCATCCGATCCGTCGCATGCAATGATGAAGGGCGACATGAGCGGTGCTGCTGCAGTGTTGTCGTCGATGTCAACGCTTAAGGCACTCGGTTGCACAAACCAAGTGACTGGTTATTTGATGTGCACCGACAACTTGCCTTCGGGAAGTGCAATGGCCATGGGCGATGTACTGCACATGCATAATGGCAAGACTGTTGAGATTTTTAACACCGATGCAGAAGGTCGTTTGGTTTTGGCCGATGGTTTGTCGCTTGCTGCAGATCAAAAACCAGATGCGATTGTGGACATTGCGACCCTGACTGGTGCATGTGCTCGTGCATTGGGTGAAGGAATGGCCGGAGTATTGGGCAACAATCAAAAGTGGATCGATCAGTTGACTGCGTCGGCTGCACGCACCGACGAAAAACTATGGCAGTTGCCGCTCGAGCGCGAATATCGCGTTGGGCTCGACTCGGTAGTGGCCGACATGAAAAATGTGGGTGGCGAAGCCGGTGCAATTACCGCAGCGTTATTTTTGGATGAGTTTGTTGGCAGCGTGCCATGGGCACACCTCGACATTGCAGGACCAATGTGGTCAAACTCTGACAGCGGTTGGTTGCAAAAGGGAATGACTGGCTATGGAACGCGACTCTTGATTGACGCCGCGCTCAACTTCAAGCGCCCATCGCGCTAAAACAAAGGGAAATATTCTCGTCACAAACTCGAAATTGCCGCACACAGTTAGGTATCAAAATGATACCTTGGAGGTATGGCAATGACATTACGGCTCACAGACGACGAACAGCAGGCGCTCAAAGAACGGGCGGATGCTGAAGGAGTTTCGATGCAAGATGCTGCTCGACGAGCAGTGCGCGAATATGTGGAGCGTGGAGCACACGTATCTCGAGTTATGGAAGCAGCCAAGCAAGTGATTGCAACGCATGGTGATGCGCTTGATCGCTTGGGTCGGTGAGCGGGCAAGTCGAATATCTCGAACTTGAAGATGTCGTTGCCTTAGCGGCGATACTTTTTGGAGACCCACCTCCAATTCGGGATATGGGTTTATTGGGTTCTGCTGTTGCACGACCACGAACGAGTGCGTTTGGGCAAGATGCGTACCCAGACATATTGACTAAGGCTGCAGCACTATTGCAATCGATTGTCAACAATCATGCACTGATCGACGGCAACAAGCGACTCGGATGGTTGAGTACGGCCGTATTTTTGGAAGTCAATGGCGTGAAGGCACTTCGGATTTCGAATGACGATGTTTATGACTTCGTCATCTGGGTTGCTGCAACGTCGCCTGCAATTGAAGAGATTGTTGTCAGGCTTCGGCTGTTGTTTGCCTAGCCCTTTTGGGTGCCGACCTTGATGTCGCGGAATGGCGACTTGGAGTCGATACCAACATCTTTTGGCAACCCGAGCACACGCTCGCCAACAATGTTGCGCATCACTTCGTCGGAGCCACCAGCAATGCGCATACCTGGTGCGCCGAGCAACAACTGACTCCATGCATACGTGCCCCACTCGCCGGTGTCGACAACAAGCTTTGCGCCAAGGATGTGAGCAACGAGATCGTTGAGACGCTTTTGGTTATCGACAAGTGCCATCTTGCCGATTGACATCTCGGGCCCTGGCAATTGGCCGGCGCGCATTTTGTCAGTTGCCCGTTGGCTCGTAAAGCCCGCAACGCGCGTGTTGATGTAGAGGTTGGCGAGCATGTCGCGCACAATTGGGTCGTTGTCTAATTCGAAATGGCGGATCATTGCAACGAGGCGAGTATGAATATTGTTTTCGCTCGAGTCGCTAGAGCCAATTGATGCGCGTTCGTTCATCAGCGTGGTGAGCGCAACATTCCAGCCGTTATTGACATCACCAAGACGATGATCGTCGGGTACGCGTACTTCGTTGAAGAACACTTCATTGAAACTTGCACCACCCGTCATCTGGCGCAGTGGACGAATCTCTACTCCTGGTGCATGCATGTCGACAATGAAGCCAGTGAGACCTTTGTGTTTTGGCAACGAAGCGTCGGTGCGGCAAATGATTTCCCCGATGTCGGAAAACTGCGCACCTGATGTCCATACTTTTTGGCCAGTGATGCGCCACTCGTCGCCGTCGCGCTCGGCTTTTGCTTGTAGTGAAGCCAAGTCGCTACCTGCGCCAGGCTCTGAAAACAATTGACAACCAACGATGTCGGCGCGCCACATTGCTTTGAGATATTTTGCTTTTGCGGCATCGGATGCATGGGCCAAAATTGTTGGCGCAACCATACCGAGTCCGATCTGAAATGCGCCAAGTGGTGCTGTGCGGTACTCGCGCTCGACTGAGTTGTATGCACGCTCATGTACTGGCGTCAAACCTGCGCCGCCAAACTCTTTTGGTCCAGTGATCCAGGCAAAGCCAGCATCAAAACGTTTCGACTGCCAATCTTTTGCTTTGGCGAGCATCTCTGCTTCGGCCTCGCGACTGCGCTCTTCAAACATCGACACGTTGTCGGCGCCCTCACCCCATGTGAACTTGGTCTTGACTGGTTTGCGCTCGGCGTTGGCCTCAAGAAATATCCGTGCCGACGCAGCGAAATCCTCGACAGAAATAGGTGTAGTTGGGGCAGATGTCATAATCCCAAAGATAGTTGCCGCAATATGGTTTGGGCGAAGGCGAGTCAACTAGCCTCTAGCCCATGGGTCAACCAGTAGCAGTAGTTCAAAAGCCTTCGGCAACGCCTGGGCGAGTTCGTTTTGAGATTAATCGCTCGCTGACGGGCCAGGGGCACGAGCGTTACTCAAATATCGATGATGCAACGGGCGTAAAGCCATCTGATGTGCTTGCCCAACGCTTATTTGCAACTGGAAAAGTGAGCGCTGTTCACGTGTATTCCAATGTGATCACCGTGGATGTGGCTGATGGTGCCAGCAACGATGGGTTGGCCAAAGTTGTCGAAGATCTCTACCAATACTGGAAGCCTGGCATGGCGCCAAAGTCGACAGAAGAGCTATTGGCAATGGTGCCAAAGAGCGCCGAGCCTGCAACTCAGTCAACGACTGACGTAAGTGGTGCACCGTTATCGGCAGCAGCGAGCAAGATTCCATCTGTGTTACTGGCTCGTAGCCAAGCAGCACTTGCTAAGGCAAAAGCCAACAAAAGTTGATCTTGCGGGCGGCGGTGTCTGCTCATCGAATTATGCGCTAAGTTGCCAGTAGCGACATGAGTGCCAAAAAAGTAACCAAAAGGCTGCCCAACAGTATGACACTTCATGAAGTAGCAGAGATGCTTGGCGTCCACTATATGACTGTTTATCGGTATGTGCACGAAGGTCATCTTCCAGCCACCAAGAATGGAACTAGTTGGGTTGTACAAGCAAGTGACGTACGTAATTTTCGGCGTGGGGTTGACCAAGCAGTTGCTCCTCCTAACGGCGGCAAAAAAGTAGCACCATGGTCCGAGCGAATACTTGCATTACTGATTGATGGCAATGAGAGTGGTGTGGTGAAGCTGATGGAATCGGTATTGCGATCGGGAAATGACTTGTATTTCGTCTACCTCGACGTGCTGGTGCCGGCGATGAATGCAATTGGGGTGAAGTGGCATGCAGGTGAAATTGATGTGTTCGTCGAACATCGTGCCACTGGCATTGCGACTCGGTCGGCTGCCAAAATCGGTGCACGTTTTTCGAAACGCGGAGTACACAAAGGAACGGTATTGGTCGGTTCACCAAAAGGCGAACAGCATGTATTGGGGTCTCAGCTACTTAGTGACCTGATCAGCATGGAGGGTTGGAAGGTTGACAATCTCGGTGCCGATGTTCCTGCTGATTCGTTTGTAACAGCGGTAGTACATGTTGCCGATGTTGTGGCCGTATGCATTGCGTCGACGATGCCAGAAACTCTTCTTACGATGAGTGAAACGATCACTAAGATTAAAAAAGCGTCAAACAACTTGATTCCTTGCTTTGTCGGTGGTGCTGCAGTGCTCGACTCGGAGCACGCCGAAAATTTAGGTGCCGACTATTGGGCCAGTGACCCCCGGATGCTGATGCCGTTACTGAAACAGCATGCCATTCGCACCCAAATACGCTCAATGGGCGACTAATAGTCGCCAAATAACTACGAACATATGTTCGCTACAGTGATGGCATGTCTCATTCGCTGTCTGTTGCAAAGGCTCTGCAACCAATAATTCCCGATGGTGTATTGATGCGGGGTCGTACTGTCTTGTGCAGTGGCGATGCCGCAATGTCGATGGCCTTGTTGGTGGTGAGTGCTGCAACACAAGATGGTTCATGGTTGGCCGTAGTTGGTGTGAGTGATTTTGGATTGATGTCGGCATGCGAACAAGGAGTTGCATTGCAACGCACGGTGTTGGTGACACCAACCGATAATAAAAAAGATTGGATAAGCACAGTCGCTGCTGTTGCCGATGGTTTCGATGTGATGATGCTTGAGGTGCCGCGAGACGTGAGCGAGTCTGATGCACGACGTATTCAAACCCGCATTCAGGCACGACGTAATGTACTTGTATTGGTGGAAACATCACGCCATACAACGCCGCGTTCGGTGTTTCAGCCAGATGTGGTGCTGCACACCGCGACCACAAAATGGGATGGCATCGAATGTGGTGCCGGATATGTGCAGAGCCGACACATTGATGTGACGGTGAGTGGTAGACGTGTGCCGCGAGCGATGCAACACGTGTTGCAGCATGTTGGCTAGCAATGGATAAGCAGATTGCAACTCGTGTTGCTGTTATTTCATGCACCGACTGGCAGGCAGTTGCTGCGCAATGCGAGTTGTATTCGCGCAAACAATGGTTTGATGCAGTTGCGGTATTGCATGCACAACGCGTAGTGGCGCGCACTGCTTATGCTGCCAAACAAGGTGTAAAAATAGGTATGCGTCGACGTGAGGCGCAAGCCGTGTGTCCTGAGCTGCACATTGCTACCAACAACCCCGAGCGCGACAGATTGATGTTTGAGTCGGTAGTGCGCGCGGTGGGCGAACTTGTTCCCCTCGTAGAAGTGAGCACCCCAGGCGTTATTTTGTTGGCTACACGCGGACCATCGCGATATGTGGGTGGCGATGATGCGTTGGCGCAACGCTTGCATGGCATCACGCACAATGCGCTTGCGCTCTTGGCCGACGGCCGTCCGATTGTGTTTGGAGTAGGTATTGCCGATGGACGACTCACTGCACTCGTTGCTGCACATGCTGCTGATGGTCGGCATCTGGTGGTTGAGCCGGGTGAGAGCGCACGATG
>DFDK01000090.1 GCA_002367695.1 Acidimicrobium sp. UBA3029
AAGGCTCTTGGCCTTACTGTGCAGAGTCTTGACTGGCTCGGTACAATTATGACCAATGCGGTCAACAATCGCCGGTCGTTCAATTCACTCAAATTTCGCTCACACAGGTTCGGAGACGTTTATGGTGCCTCTCGAAAGCATTCTGGATCTCATTGGTAACACGCCGTTGGTTGACGTCAGCAATTTATCTCCGAAACCTGGCGTGCGACTGTTGGCCAAATTGGAAAACCAAAATCCGTTCGGATCGGTAAAGGATCGCATCGCATTGTCGATGATTGATCAGGCAATCAAAGAAGGTGCACTTGTTCCTGGCCAACGGATCATGGAGCCATCGTCTGGTAACACCGGTATCGCGCTTGCTGCGATCGCAGCAATCAAAGGAAATCCGATCACGATTTTGATGCCTGAGAGTGTGTCGATCGAGCGTCGTCAGATGCTTGAAGTTTTCGGTGCCGAAATTATTTTGACACCAGGCGGAGAGGGTTCGAATGGTGCGGTCAAGCGCGCTGAAGCATTGGCGCTCGAGCATCCCGAATGGTGCTTCATGCATCAATATCAAAACGATGCAAACCCTCGCGCGCACTATGAAGGCACTGGTCCGGAAATTTGGCGCGACTGCCCAGAGATCACTCACTTCGTTGCCGGTCTCGGCACAAGTGGCACGCTGATGGGCGTCGGTCGTTACTTGAAAGAACAGAATTCGAAGATTCAAATCATCGCTGTAGAACCGCCACTGGGCGAACGCGTTGAAGGTTTGCGCAATTTGGATGATGGCTATATTCCACCAATTTTTGAAAACTGGCACGGCATCGATGTGTTGGACCGCAAGCGAGTTGTTCGCCCCCGCGAAAGTATTGAAATGACGCGGCGCATGGTGCGCGAGTGCGGCGTATTTGGTGGTATCTCAGCCGGAGCGTCACTTGCAGGAGCACTTAAGGTTGCGAGCGAAATTGAATCAGGCACAATTGTGTTCATCATTTGTGACGGTGGTTGGAAGTACTTGTCAACTGGTGCATACACCGACGATTTGGATGCAGCAGAAGCATCAGCCGAAAAAATTATCTACTTCTAGTTATCGGCTTCTTGGTTTTAGCCACCGGCAACAAGCACGACAAGTCCTACAAGAACAATTGCGGCAGAAGTAATTCGTCTGCGATGATCGCCTTCGTCAAGCATCTTCCAACCGGCGAAAGCTGCAAGAACAACACTTGACTCACGAAGTGCTGCAACATATCCAACGGGAGCATGTTGATATGCAATCATGATCAATGTGTAGGCGGCGGTAGATGCGATACCAGCCAAGCCAAATCGTTTCCAGTTGTTTTTGATTGCCGGAACCATCTCGGTGCGTCGTGTTGAGGCAACCCAAAGTGATGTGCTCGCAGCGGCACAGACATTGAGTGCAAGTGCATAGCCGATTGCATTTGATTGCCGGGTGCCGTGAGCGTCGACAATCGAGTAAACGGCAATCGATGTGGCAACGGAGAGTGCGGCGCCAACGACATGCCACGAACCGCTCGAAGCAAGTACAAGCAGGCCGGCAACCACCAATAAGATCCCAAATGCAGAAACAAAAGAAATTGTGTCGTGCAGTATCAGTACGCCACCCAGTGCTGCCGCAAGTGCTCCGCCACCGCGCACAATTGGGTACGACATCGAAAAGTCTCCTCGGTCGTATGCGCGCGAAAGCAACAAGATGTATGGCGTATGTGTTGCACCACTCACAGCAGCCCAGCCCCAGGCGACTTGTGGCGCTCCAGAGATCATTGTCCAAATCAAGATAACGACACCGGAGAGTGCGCCACCAATTGCAAATTGACCCCACAGTGCAAGTCGTTTATCTCCGCTTTGCTTGACTGAGATGTTCCACGAGGCGTGTAGTACTGCTGCAATGAGTGCGAGAGCAGTTGCAAGAAGCACCTTTGCAGGCTATTGCAATGGCATAAACTGAACTGCGATGCCACTGTCTCAAAAAGTTTCTAGTGACAGCCCCATCGGCATGTTCGATTCTGGATTCGGTGGGTTGACTGTGGCGAGAGCCCTCATCGACTTGATGCCACAAGAAAACCTTGTTTACATCGGCGACACGGGTCGATATCCATATGGAAACAAACCAGCCGACGACGTGCGCGGATATGCCAAAGAGTTGGCATGGAGTTTGGTGCGCGAATACGGAGCAAAAATGATTGTTGTTGCATGCAATACGGCTGCTTCGGTGGCACTAGGCGAATTAGTTGATGAGCTGCCAGTTCCTGTGATCGGAGTTATTGATCCGGGTGCCCGCGCACTCGTGCGTGTTACGCGCAATAACAAGGTCGGAGTCATTGGTACGGTCGGCACAATCGCGTCTGGCGCATACGTGCAGGCAATACAAGCAACTGGTGCTCCCGTCGCTCTCACAAGTGCGGCGTGCCCAGGTTTCGTCGAGTTTGTAGAGCGAGATCAAACTACGGGCGATGAATTGATGGTCTTGGCCGAAAAGTTGCTTGCGCCGGTGCGCGATGCTGGGGTCGATGCGTTGTTGCTTGGGTGCACGCACTATCCATATCTCTCGCGTGCGATTAGTGATGTGATGGGACCAGGGGTCGTGCTGGTGTCAAGTGCAGATGAAACTGCTTTTATTGTTAAACAAGAATTGGAAGTAACGCAGTTGAGGCGCAAAGATGATGTCAAGTCAACTGGAGAACATAGATTTTTATCGTCCGGAGATATCGCCTGGTTTGCCCAACTGGGTCGGCGTCTACTCGGCCCCGAACTTGACACAGCTACGCAGTGGAAGAATTAGTTACACAAGTCGAGTATTAATTAACACGAGACAAAACAGAAAGAAGCATTACATGACACGCTTTGATGGCAGACAAACAAACGAATTACGACCGATGAGTTTCCAACGCGACTTCACCGAAATGTCTGCTGGATCAGTGTTGGTGTCATTTGGAAAAACTCGAGTGCTGTGTACGGCATCGGTGGATGAAGATGTGCCGCGTTGGATGAAGGGAAGCGGCAAGGGTTGGGTAACGGCCGAATATTCGATGTTGCCTGGTTCGTCGCCAGAGCGCGTTGACCGCGAAGCCGCAAAAGGTAAGCAGTCGGGTCGCACCGTCGAGATTCAGCGACTGATCGGTCGCGCTTTACGTTCATCTTGCGATATGAAAGTATTGGGAGAGCGACAGATTTTGATTGACTGCGACGTGTTGCAGGCAGATGGTGGTACGCGTACCGCAAGTATTTGTGGCGCATTTTTGGCCTTGCATGATGCGATTACTCGCGTGCAACAAAACGGTGGCATTACGGCCAACCCATTACATTCTTTGTGTGCTGCGATCAGCGTTGGCATTCACAACGGCACACCAATCATTGATTTGCCATACGAAGAAGATTCAACTGCCGAAGTAGATATGAATGTTGTGATGCTGCAACCAATAGGTGGTGGTGAGGCAACATTTGTAGAAGTCCAAGGCACTGCCGAAGGAAAAGCATTTAGTCGCAGTGAACTTGACGTGTTACTGGGTCTTGCCTCTGATGGGATTGAGCAAATTTTCAACATGCAGCGAGAAGTCATTGCTGTGCCACCGAGCAAGCGCGCAATCGGAAGATAGTGGTGTTGCGCGTTGCGTGCGCATCTGCAAACCCACACAAAGTTGCAGAGATCATTGACCTGATGGGCGGGGTGGTCGACCTTGTGCCACGCCCCAGCAATTTGGCAGATGTAGTTGAAGATGCCGACACTCTGGAAGGTAATGCTCGGCTCAAAGCAACTGCTGTGTGTATCGCGACAGGATTACCCGCACTTGCTGATGACACCGGTCTCGAAGTTGATGCACTAGACGGTGCGCCAGGCGTGATTACCGCGCGTTTTGCTGGTGAGGGTGCGACAGACGCACAGAATCGGCAAAAGATGTTGGTGGAGTTGGACAGGAAAGATGCAGCGCAACGAACTGCTCGTTTTCGTACTGTGGCGTTACTTCGATTTGCAGATGGTCGTGAATTCATAGCTCACGGAGTTTGTGAAGGTTCGATAGCAATGAAAGAAATTGGAGAGCGTGGTTTTGGTTACGACGCACTTTTTATTCCTCTGGATGGCGACGGTCGCACATTTGCCCAAATGACCATTGACGAAAAACACGAATTGTCACATCGCGGCAGAGCATTTCGTGCACTTGCAAAACTTTTGTAAATTTTGCGACTAGTAAATGTCACCAACCACGTAAGTCGATAGACCAACGGTCAATCACTTCGTCACCACGAACGATCCATGCAAAGTCGTGCATGGCCAGCGTGGGGTCGATGTGTGCCGGCGTGACACGGATGCGGGATCCAATTTTTGGTAATTTGCCAGACGTTGTCGCAAACGTGGTGTGCTCGTCTGAGCAAAACCAAAC
>DFDK01000035.1 GCA_002367695.1 Acidimicrobium sp. UBA3029
CCAATTCGTTTTACAATCAAGAAACTCTTTGCATGAACCCATTAGTAGTGGTCACCAGTGCGCAAGGCTGCACCATTAAAGATTTGCTACAGACCGCCCGATCACTGGCAGACAGCTCAAATCGTCCGACACATTGGGTCGTCGTCGGCGGCAGTTTCAATTTGACAAAATTATCGCGCCACCGTTCAATGAAAAAGACAACAATCGTGATCTCCGACGATTTCTCAAACCCTGCACTCACTCTGCAATCTTCAACAGTCGTGTTTTTGCGTGCCGGCGACACAATTGCTTCTGATGCACTTTCTCTCGTTGCGCAACACACCGATCAGCACGACCTCATTTATGGTGACTCGGCACACGGTCGTGCGAGAAAGTTCGAGGAACCATCAAAAGCGCGTCGACCACAATGGTCCCCTGAACGACTGCGCTCACACAACTATGTTGGCGACTTACTGGCTGCTTCACAGTCAGTTATTACTACGACAACTAGAGATCTTGATGGCGGACTTGCAGCGCTTGCCACACTGCATGAACACGATCGATCTCTTCGGCTCTTTGACGCGTCCGAGTCTCCGCACCGGATTGCTCATGTGCTGTATCACTCCAGCCAAGAGCGCATGGTGCCAACTGCTTCGCTCGATGCCGTACAGCAACATTGCGCACGAACTGGCATTGATGCAGTCTGCACCATTGACGAAAAGATGCGTACAGTGCGTGTTAAACGGCGTTTGCGCTCACAGCCAAAAATCAGCGTGATCGTGCCCACCCGAGGCACAACAGAAAATCTGAAAGGTAACCAGGTTGTTTTGGCTGCCCATGCAATCAAAACTTTGATCGACAACAGCACATATCAAAATTTCGACGTCGTTGCAGTGCTCGACGGTGTCACCCCAAGTGAAGGACGCCAAGCAATAATCAACGCAGGCGGTGATCGCCTCAAGATTGTCGACTATGACCGCCCATTCAATTTTGCCGAAAAGATCAATCTCGGTGCAGTTTGTAGCGATGCAGATTTTCTCTTATTACTTAACGACGACACCGAGATCATCACTGCAGATGCACTCGAGACACTTGTTGGAATTCTTGAAGACCAAACAGTCGGTATGGCCGGACCAATGTTGCTCTACGAAGACATGACAATTCAGTCGGCTGGGCACATCCTCAACCCCGTGCCATTTGATTTGTATCGCGAACGCGAACTGACATGCACTGGCGCACAGCACTTGTTACAGGTACAACGCGAAGCATCTGGCCTCATCGCGGCCTGCGTACTTGTTCGACGGAGTGTTTTTGACGAGGTTGGCGGGCTTTGCACACTTTTTCCGTCCAACTACAACGATGTTGATTTCGGCCTCAAGATTCAAGACGCTGGTCATCGAGTTGTGTGGACACCGCACGCCCAATTTCATCACTTCGAATCAAAGACCCGCACGCCCAAATTACAAACTTTTGAAGTTGCAACAATCGGTTCCCGATGGCGCGACAAATTAGAAGACGACCCGTATTTCAACCCGCATCTCGAGCGCTACATCGATATTTGGAAAGAGAATGTGATGGGTCAGAGGTCTGTACTTGATGCGCTTGGGCCAACTGCGCCTATTGCCTCAAAATAATCCAAGTGTGCACTCACCACATGCACAATGTCCACATCATCGAGTATTTCAATTCGTGCTTCGGCGGCTTTTCCAAGTAAATATGCAGTCAATTCATCTTCGGCGATAATCACTGATTCAGTGATGTCTTGTCGACGATCAGTCACATCTTGTGGCTGTAATCCTTTTGACTCGAGCCAAGCCATGTGCATCGCCAACATTTTGCGTAGCTCTGCGTAGGTTAAACGCGCCTGAGATTCACTTGGCAATCTGTCCGCAACAAATGATGTTGCTTCATCTATGTCGTAGATGACTCGCGGCGCTAACGCATCGAGTCGATGTGCTTCACGCCCAATCACGGTTGCAGCAATAACGAATACAGCGAGCGCTGCAACAATCGCAAAAACAACGGTTACCCAGTTGATAGCCCAACCGCCGACTAATTAGATGCCGATGCGTTGCGCAAGCAACTCGCGATGATACGTCGGATCACCGAAGAGCAACTCGCTCGACTTTGCGCGCTTGAAGTACAAGTGTGCTGGGTGCTCCCATGTAAAGCCGATACCACCATGAATCTGAATGTTCTCGGCGGCTGCGTGAAAGTAGGCCTCTGAGCAATATGCCTTTGCCAACGATGCAACAGACGCAAGCTCATCGTTCATTTCTGCTGCACACCACATGCCGTAGTACGCGGCAGATTTTGCCGACTCAACTTCAAGCAACATGTCTGCACACTTGTGCTTTATAGCCTGGAACGAACCGATTGGACGACCAAATTGCACACGTACCTTGGCGTACTCAACTGCCATCTCAAGCACTTTTTGCGCTCCACCCACTTGCTCAGCTGCAAGTGCAACTGCTGCCAAGTCAAACACTTGACTCAAGACGTCCCAGCCCTTGCCTTCTGTGCCAACCAAAGTTGCAGGAGTTGCATTGAACTCCAACTTGGCTTGCTTGCGGGTTTGGTCCATCGTGGAAAGCGAAGTGCGGGTAAGGCCTTTTGCGCTGCTGTCTACCGCAAACAACGAGACACCTTTGCCCGTGCGTGCTCCAACAATGATCAAACTTGCAGTTGAACCATCGATCACGAACATCTTGGTTCCGGTCAGAGTGAAATCGCTTCCACTGCCCTTGGCTTCCATCGTGATTCCCTTTTCGTCCCACTTGCCAGATGGCTCAGTAGTCGCAAGAGTTGCAATAGTTTCTCCAGCAGCAATACCTGGCAAATACTTTTTCTTAGCGGCTTCGTCGCCACTCAGCAACAATGCGTTTGCTGCGAGTACAACACTCGAGAAAAATGGTGCGCACAACAACGCGCGTCCCATCTCTTCAAGCACCACGCCAAGTTCGATAAAACTAAATCCAGAACCACCAAACTCTTCAGGAATCGACAAGCCCTGAAGACCCATCTGCTCGCCCATTTGCGACCACACGGCAGGATCAAAACCGCTTTCGGTTTCCATCTGCTCGCGTACGGCAGTTTCTGGAGATTTGCTCTCCAAAAATGCGCGGACTGTTTTACGGAGTTCTTCTTGTTCTTCTGAGAATGCAAAGTTCATGTGATCAATTCTGCTTGATCAGGAACGACACACGCCAATCGGTAGGTGTACACAGGCGTACACAAATGAGGTATTTTCGGCTACCCTGAGTTGTATGCGCAGCATAGGAATCCGCGAGTTACGAGAGCGTTCATCCACGTTTATCAAGCGTGCGGGTGCTGGTGAGCAGATGATTATTACCGTCAGTGGCGATCCAGTTGCCACCCTTGGTCCCTTCACTCCATCTGTAGTTCAGACCATTACTCTGACCGAACTTGTTGCCAACGGTGCAGTGGTTGCGCCTCGAAGACGCGACAAATATCAGCTACCGAAGGCAATCACTTTCAATAGTGGCTCGCGAATCGACCAGACATTGCGCGAGGTACGCGGATGACAATCATGCTCGACACAAGTGCGCTCGTCGCCCTACACACCAGCGGTATTGCCCGAGCAATCATCCATGAAGCGATCAAGAGTGATGTCGACTGGTGCGCAAGTGCGCTCGCGCTCACCGAAGCGATGTCAATCATTGATCGCATGTCAGAACAAGAATTTGTGCGACACGATCTCGAAGATGCAATTCGCCACACATGGGATTATGTTTCAATTGTGCCAGTTGACCAACGATGCCTTGACGAAGCAGCAATTCTTGTTCGCCAGCAGCCCCTGCATATCTCTGATGCAATCCATTTAGCTGCCGCTACACGTTTACCCAAGCCCGTTAAGTTTGTGACGTTCGATCCAGCCCAAATCCCAGTTGCTCTCTCGCTTGGTTTTGACGTGGTGTCATCATGACCACAACGCTGCACTGGAACGACAGCAACGTCGAAGTGCACAAACTTATAGTTGGTCCATACGACAACAATGTTTTTGTTATTCGATGCCGAGCGACAGGCGATGCAGTTCTGATCGACGCAGCAAACGAACACGAGAAGTTGCTCGAGTTGTGCACGCAACTTGGCGTACGCCGTGTGCTTGAAACCCACGGCCATTGGGATCACATTCAGGCAATACCTGCCATGCGTGAAGCCGGTTACGAAGTTGCAGTGACTGCAGCCGATGCACCGCGCCTCAAAGATGTTGGATATGACGTGTTTATTGATGATGCCGAAGTGATCGAGGTGGGCAACTTGCGCCTACTTGCTATTCACAACCCTGGCCACACAGAGGGTTCAATTTCGTTTGCAGTGGCCGATACCCCGCTGCTGTTTACTGGCGACACATTGTTTCCCGGCGGCCCAGGCAATACCGCGTTAGAGGGTGGTGATTTTGCAACCATAATTCAGTCGATCGACAACAAACTCTTTACATTTCCGCCGGACACCATTGTGTTGCCCGGTCATGGCCTCGATACCACTATTGGCGCCGAACGACCGCACCTACAAACCTGGGTCGATCGCGGCTGGTAGACAATTAGTAATGAACATGGTTCCTGACTCTGCGGTTTTTATCGAAATCGGTGGTGACGACAAGATCCTCTCAAATGGCCACCCCGCATCGCAGTGGCGCACCGAGTTGCGGCACATTCCAAATCTCCGTAACGCAATATCTATTGCATCTATTTACGTACAGACAGTCGGCATTATTTGGACAGCACTAGCGTTGCGCAACCCCATCACATATGTCATTGCTTTTTTGCTCATGGGTCGTGCTCATGCGCAGCTGCTTGCACTGATGCACGAGTCGGTGCACCGACTGCTGTTTCGTAAACGCAAACTCAACGACTTCGCGGGTCGTTGGTTACTCGGGTACATGTCATTTGTAAACACTGATGGATATCGGTACGTACATATGGCACATCACCGCGAAGAGTTTGGGCCAAATGAACCAGACATTCCGCTATATGCCAACTACCCCATCACGCGTGCAAGTTTTTGGCGCAAAATGCGTCGCGACGGGCTTGGTAGCACAGGTTTTCGAATGTTGCGCGGACAGTTCGTCTCGGTTTTTAATAAAAAATTGCCAGATCAAAATGTGCAGCAAAATACTCAGCGCAAAATATTTGCCCTGCATACCGTTCTGCTCATTCTTTCCGTAATCTTTGTAAACCCCTGGGTGTACGCGATGTTGTGGCTACTGCCGTACATCACGGTGTGGCGCGTAATGAACAGGCTGCGATCTATAGCCGAGCACGGTGGCTTGCGCGCCGACTCAGACCGCCGAGTCACCACACATTCAGTCAAACAACACCTATTTTCAAGCTTCTATTTTGTGCCGTTCAATCTCGGTTGGCACATCGCGCACCACACTGACTCTGGCATTCCATTTCGCTCATTGCCCAAATATCACCGCCAACTTCGAGCATCCGGTTTTGTCACAGATGCCTACGAATACGGCAGTTATCTGGCCATTTGGCGCGCCCTTCGCTCCCGGCCCAAGTCACTTACCAACGCGAAATAATTAACACTACGCAGGTAGTGCTAATCCCCAAAACGCCTCAATACAATGAACTCCGTGACCGAATTGTTCAGAGTTGACGAACTGCATGCCAAGCCAATTGAGGGCGACACCGAGATCTTGCGCGGTCTTTCGCTCATGGTCAACGAGGGCGAAGTTCACGCGATCATGGGGCCAAATGGCTCCGGTAAATCCACTCTCGCTAACACACTTCTTGCCTCCCCCGAATACCAAGTCGTTTCCGGTCGCGTGTTTTACAAAGGTGACGACATCAGCCAGTGGCCTACCGATGCTCGTGCCAAGGCCGGGATCTTTTTGGGTTTTCAATATCCGCAAGAAATTGCTGGTGTGTCCGTCATTCAATTCCTGCGTCAAGCACTCTCAGCTCGCAAAGGCATCGACTTGTCGGTTCTTGAACTACGACTTTCTGCAATGTCTTGGATGAAACGATTGGGAATGGATTCGACGTTTGTTGATCGCTACCTCAACGAAGGTTTTTCGGGCGGGGAAAAAAAGCGTAACGAGATCATGCAGATGGCAATTCTTGAGCCCGAGCTTGCAATCTTGGACGAAACCGATTCTGGCCTCGACATCGATGCATTGCGCATCGTCGCGCAAGGTATTCGCGAAGTTCGCAAAGAACGACCAAAGATGGGCATCGTTCTGATCACCCACTATCAACGACTACTCGACGAACTACAACCAGACTTCGTACATATTTTGATTGATGGTCGCATCGTCAAATCGGGTGGCATGGAAATTGCGGAAGAGCTCGAAAAATCTGGCTACGAGTCGTACAAAGAATAAGTACTGATCATGACTTTTGATGTAGCCACAATTCGCAAAGACTTTCCGGTCTTACATCGACTCGTCAATGACAAACCACTCGTCTATCTCGACAGCGCAAACACTTCACAAAAACCTCAGGTAGTCATCGATGCGCTCTCCAATTTCATGGAGCACGGTTATGCGCCAATCAATCGCAGTGCGTATCAATTGGCAGCCGAAGCTACCGACGCATTCGAAGCAACCCGCAGCGCACTTGCCACATTTATTAATGCGCCAAAGGTCAACGAAGTTGTCTTCACCAAAAATGCCACCGAGGCACTCAACCTGGTCATCATGTCGTGGGGCCGAGCCAATCTCACGGCAGGCGACGCGGTGTTGCTCACGCACATGGAGCACCACGCCAACATTGTTCCTTGGCACATGCTCGTTGCAGAGCGCGGCATTCAATTGCGTTGGGTGCCGCTTACCTCTGATGGCCAACTTGAACTCACCAATCTGGATGAGTTGCTCAAAGACGTAAAAGCCTTCTCATTCACTTCGATGTCAAATGTGCTCGGCACCATCAACCCAGTACAACGCCTATGTGCTGCTGCTCGCAAAGCAGGTGCCATCGCAATCGTCGATGCGTGCCAGTCGGTACCGCATCAGCCCACCGATGTGCAAAATTGGGGCGCAGACTTCGTGGTCTTTAGTTCGCACAAAATGTGTGGACCATCGGGCGTTGGCGTGTTGTGGGGTCGCGAGTCGCTACTTGAGGCCATGCCTCCGTTTTTGGGTGGTGGCAACATGATCGCCGATGTGCGCCTTGACGGTTTCACAACTGCAGAAGTTCCAGCAAAGTTTGAAGCTGGCACTCCAGCAATCGCAGAAGTAGTTGCCCTGCGGTCTGCAGTTCAGTATTTGACACAAGTTGGCATGAATAATATTCGTCAGCACGAAATTGAAATAAGCACATATGTGCTCAACACACTGACATCTCGTTTTGGCAATGACATCACAATCCACGGACCGACCAACCCAGAGCTACGTGGTGCCACCTTTTCGTTTGCCTTTCGCGGCATTCACCCGCACGATCTCAGCCAAGTTCTTGACCAGACCAATGTGTGTGTTCGCGCCGGACACCATTGCGCAAAACCACTGATGAAGATCCTTGGCGCCAATGCCACCGTTCGCGCAAGTTTTTATCTGTACAACACCACCCATGAAGCCGATGCCCTAGCCGATGCACTTGACAGCGCATCAGATATCTTTTAATCAGGCAGACGAGGGAGTAAATCATGGCCGGGCTTGAAGATCTCTACAGAGAAATCATTCTTGACCACTACCGCACGCCCCGCAATCGTGGCGAACTCGAGGCTCCAGCAGTGAGCGCAGAGGGGCACAACCCGTTGTGTGGCGACGAGATTCGTATTTTTATTGATGTCAAAGATGGTCTGGTCAGCGATGTTCGCTTCAATGGCTCGGGTTGCTCAATCAGCCAGAGTTCGGCATCGATGATGACGACTGCAGTTAAGGGCAAGCCTGTCGATCAAGTTCGCGCAATCGTCAAGCGTTTCAAGCAGATGATGACTCTCGACGAAGACGACAACGCAACAATTGATGAGTCAATCAATTTGGGCGACCTGGAAGCACTGCAAGGTGTCGTTAAGTTTCCCGTGCGCATCAAGTGCGCAACCTTGGGCTGGAATACGTTGCTCGACGCGCTCGCCGAATCTGGCAAATAGTTTTTAGCCAACCAAGTTTGGAGCGGTCTTGCCGCCCAAAATTGCCAGTGCATTAGTCGCAGCCAAGTCGGCCATTGCTGCACGCGTTTCGACAGTGGCAGAACCAAGGTGCGGAATCAGCACAGCATTTTCAAGACCCAGCAAACCTTCGTGCACAACAGGTTCTTTTTCAAATACGTCAAGCCCGGCACCCGCAATTACATTGCGCTTGAGTGCATCGGCCAACGCTGCTTCGTCGACAACAGGGCCACGAGCAGTGTTAATCAGATAAGCGCTCGACTTCATCTTTGCCAATTGAGTTGCATTCATAAAGTGATGTGTGTCTGGCGAATACGGGCAGTGCAACGAAACAACATCGCTCGTCGCGAGCAATTCGTCCATCTCGACATGTTTCGCATCGAGTTCTTTGTGCGTTGCAGTGTCAAGCGGCGTGCGCTTTGTGTACGCAATGGTCATCCCAAAAGCTCGTGCTCGCCTCGCTACGGCCGCACCAATTTGCCCCATCCCAACAATGCCCAGTTGTCGGCCCTGAATACTTGAGCCCAACATATAAAACATGCCCCACTGCCACGGTTGCTGAGCGCGAATCACACGCTCGCCTTCTGCGAGCCGACGAGTAACCATCAAAATCAACGACATTGCAATGTCGGCGGTTGCTTCGGTAAGAACTCCAGGCGTATTTGTCACCAATATCGATCGCGCTTTGCACGCAGGTACATCGATGTTGTTGTAGCCAACGGCCACGTTCGAGACCGACTTGAGCTGATCTCCCGCTGCAGACAGAAGCTCATCATCAATCTTTTCCGTCAGCAAGCTCACAATTGCATCGGCGCCACTTACTCGCTTCAGTAACTCTTCTCTGCTGATTGGCGTAGATTCCTCCCAAGCCAAGACGTCGTGTTCTGCACGCAGTCGAGCCAACGCTCCAGACGGAATTTTGCCGGTAACAACAACTTTTGCCATAGCTACTTCTTTATCCAATCACCAAGCAAAGTCATTCCTTTTTCGATCTGGTCTTTGTTGATGCCAGAAAATGCAAACCGAACATAGTTGCGGTCTTCCCCTGCCTGCGGACGACCAAAATGGCGACGTGTGCAAAAAGAAACGCCGGTTTCGTGCAATGCTTGCTCTGCAAACACGGCCAAATCATCAATGCCCTTGTTCTGCATCGCATCGGTCACGTCTGGAAACAAATAAAACGCAGCCTCTGGGGAATGGACGCTGACACCTGGCATCGCATTGAGCATGTTCACTGCGATGTCGCGACGCTCACGAAGAGTGTCAAGCATCACTGCTGTGCCCGACTGGTCGCCAAGTAATCCTTCAACTCCGCCGTACTGCACAAAGTGTGTTGTACACGACTCGTCATTGGTGTTGAGTTTGGCAATCATGTTTGAGACTTCGATAGGAGCAATCGATGCACCAAGTCGCCAACCAGTCATCGCAAACTTCTTTGAGAACGTGTACAAGATGACGGTGCGCTCGAGCATTCCTGGCAGCGACGCAATTGACTTCGACATTCCCGAGTAACGCATTTCAAAATATGCCTCATCCGACAACACCCACAAGTTGTGCTTGATCGCCAATTCTGCAATTGCTTCGCGCTCAGCATCTGTCGACTCTGCCCCAATTGGATTCTGTAAGTCGTTATAAATGATTGCAGTTGTTTTTGGAGTAATGGATGCCTTGATCTGGTCGAGATCAATATTGAATCCGGTCGACGATGGCAAGTAGCGATAGGCCTTTGCGACGCCGCCAAAATATTCGATCTGGCTTTCATAAATCGGGTAACCAGGGTTTGGATACAACACTTCATCACCTGGGTTCATTACTGCCTGAATGAATTTAGTGATTACTGGTTTGCCACCTGGTTGCACGACCACATTGGCTGGCGAAAAATTGAGACCCCGACGCGCACCAACATCATTTGCTAGTGCTTCGCGTAGTTGAGGAATTCCTGCTGCAGGGCAATACCCAGTTTTTCCATCGACTATCGCACGATTCATTGCGTCAACGATGTTGCGCGATGTTGCGATGTTGAGGTCACCTAAGTGGAACGGGAAAATATCGTTTCCCTTTGCGCCCCACTCTGCTGCCGCTTGCGAAACTGCGAATGCCGTCTCGGTTCCAAGTTTTTCTAAGCGTGTCGCTAAAGCCATGCAGTCCCCCCAATTTGATACGTCACTGATATATTACCAACTTTACAATACATAAAGTTCAGAGCCAGAGATTACAAGGGATTTGAGTGATGGCTAATCGGCCAGGAAGGCTTGTCCAACTGGCTCACTGATTGGGTTTCGCATTGTGAGGTAGACCCCCGTAAGCGCGACCACCAATGCCACCAGTGAAAGCACACTCAGCCTTTCGCCGAACAGGATTGCACTTTCGATTGCGCTCAACGCAGGAGTCAAAAAGAACAAGCTGCTCACGCGTGCAGCCGAGTGTCGCGAGATCAGCAACATCATCAACATTACTGCAGATATCGAAAGCACGAATACTGACCACAAAAGCGCAAGCAACATTTCTGCATTGAGATGAAACTCCCACTTTTCGAACAAACTTGATGCCACGAGCAATACTGCTCCAGCCGAAACATATTGTGCGGTCGTGCCACTTACTAATGGCATATCTTTGCCACGAGCACGTTGCACCAATGTTCCAGTTGACATTCCAATAATTGAGACGACCATCGCAATCAACGCAGGTCTCGTTACATCGCCTACACCGTCACGAACTTTGTCGATCACAACAACCACTACTCCACAGATACCAAGCAACACTCCAGCCCACTGACTTATTCGCAAACGTTCTTTCAATATCACTCGACCGGCAACAGATGTAATGACCGGATGTAGTCCAGCAATCAACGCACTCAGGCCAGAGGGAAGTCCGCGCTTGATTGCATAAAACACACCGCCAAGATAAATAGCGTGCATGCAGATACCAACGATTGCCGAAGTTGACCACGAGCCTTTAGGAAGTTTTGGCGCCTTAACAACACGAGCGATTACCGATAACACCAATGCTGCGCACAACATGCGCACCGTGAGAAACGCCAGTGGTCCGGCATTGCGCGTGCTGTAGCGAGCAACCACGAAACCAGTGCTCCATAACGCCACAAAAATCCATGGGGTAAGTCGCTCAAAGAGTTTTGATTGTGTCATACACCCATCATCATGCTGGCTGTATCAGATCCCATGGCGCACCGTACAAATCCTCAAATACTGCGACCGTGCCATACACCTCGTGTCGCGGCTGTTGACGAAACTTCACCCCGCGAGCCGACCAATTCGCATAGTCGCGATCAATGTTGTCAGTATTTAAAAAGAATGCAACGCGACCACCTGCTTGCTTGCCTTCGCCCATGTCGGTGTCTTCCACCAATTCAAAATCGAGTTTCCCAACAAAGAAACCAATGGCTTCGTCGTATTCGCGCGCCACATAAGTGACCAACCCGAGTCGGCTCACGTGATAGCCACAGTTAGGTTGCTTGACTACTTACGAATGAATGGTGTTTTCAACGACAAACATGCGACGCCTGCCAGAAACGTTTGACAGTGAATCGGCTACGACTGCTTTGCCGATTTCGCTTGCATATGCTGCCTCAAAATCACTTTGAGAGTCGAACCACAATTCAGACACACCATCTGGGTCGCCATCGACAGGGTTTTCCACCAAGTTGAATACTCCGCGACGCAAGTTTGGCAACTGCTTTGCTAACGGCGCGTGATTTTTCAGCCACCAGTCTGCAAACTGCTCGTGAGTCGCGTCAGCGGCGCGAGTAAGCAAAATGATTGCTTTAAAGGTCATGACACTTTGTTCGTTCGAGCGAAAGGTCGGCCACCAACCGCTAATGCAACACTGACCAAAATTTCGTGTGCCATCGGTGCATCACCAATACAGACTTCGATTGCATCCATTTCATTAAACGACCAGATGTCGTCTTTGTTCGTGATTGGAATAGTGATTGAAGCACCTGGCCCAGCAACTTTTTTGGTAGAGGGAATGATGTCGAGTCCCTGCACAACTACTTTACGTATCGGAGCACCAAACCTTGGGTGAATCAGTGCGGCAGCATGTTCAATTTCGCCCGCTGTGCCAACGATGGCAGCTTTTCCGTATGCAGTTACTTCCCCAGCCTCAACCCCGAGGGCCGCGAGTGCTCGCTCAGCAAGTTGACCCGAGATCTCTGCGCCCATCAGTTCAAGCATCGTGAGATCCTTATGTCGTTTGCCGACAAGAGGATTGGTGATTACTGCGCTGCACACTGCTTTGCGTACAACACGCCCAGTTGGCTCACCGAGTTCAGCCTGAATATCTTCACATGTAGTTACAAATTTGCGAATTTCCATATGCCAAAACTACCAGTTTGAAGTGTCTACCCGGTAGTGCGTAGATGAGCATTGATTTTTGCGAATGCAGATCCAAGCGCCTGTATCTCAGACTCATTCAGCAAGTCGATCATGCGACTTCGAACATCTTTCAAATGCAACGGCGCAACCTTCTTCAAGAACTCATAACCCTTCGCAGTCAAATGAGCAAATGAAGCTCGTCGATCGTCTTTGTCCTGTATTCGCTCGACATATTTAGCTTTTACAACACCATCCATTCGACGAGTAAGCCCGCTTCTTGACAACCTCAACGTGTCAGCAAGATCGCACATCTTTAGTTGGTGATCCTGCGCTTCAGACAACATGGCCAGCAACTGGTAATCGCCAGCATCAAGACCAAACACGCCCAAATCTCGTTCAATGGCATTCATTAGATCAGGAGTTGTGGTGATGAAACCCAACCAAGCATTCATCTCGGCTTCGTTTAGCCAACGTGGGATCGCCATGGATCAAGTATATCCAAATAGTTGCGCACGCAACTACTTAGGTGATATAGTTGTGCTCGCAACTACCTCACTAATGAGGTACTTAACACAAGGAGCAAGTAATGAATTCAGTGATGTTGATCGGGCGTATTCTGTTCGCTTTTATGTTTATCGCAAGTGGTCTCAACCACTTCACAAAAGCTGAGGCAATGGCCGGTTACGCCGCCTACAAGAAAGTGCCGGCACCAAAGCTTGCCAATATTTTGTCGGGAGCCTTGATGGTTCTTGGTGGTCTCTCCGTCATCCTCGGTGTCTATGCCGACCTTGGCGCTGTTGTTCTTGCAGCGTTGCTCGTCATCATGGCGCTCAAGATGCATGACTTTTGGACACAGACAGACGCAACGGCCAAGCAAACCGAGATGATCGGATTCATGAAGAACATTTCGATGGCCGGTGGCGCATTGTTCATCTTTGCGATTGCCGCTTCACAATCTGATTACGGCTTGGCACTCACCGAAAGCCTTTGGAGTATCTCCAAGTAATTTCTGCGGGGTCACCCCCCGACCTGCATATAAATAGATAAATAAAAGGGCGGCCCGCAAGGGTCGCCCTTCTCTATTTCTTTATTCGCACTTTTAGCCACATCCATCTCCACATATGCACGAAAAGCTGATTTAAGTGCCACAACCCAAATGTGTATGAGAGGTGTATAGTATGACGATGGCTCGTACAAATATTGACATTGATGAAGTTGCATGTCGCAGAGTTATGAAGCGGTACAACCTCACCACGATGAAGGACGCAGTCAATTTTGCCCTCAATCAATTAGCCGTTGAGCCAATGACTCTCAAAGAAGCAATAGCTATGGGCGGCACTGGGTGGGACGGAGATATACCTGAAACTCAAAAAACTACAAAACGATGATCCTCATCGACACATCGGCATGGATCGAGTTTTT
>DFDK01000032.1:0-2686 GCA_002367695.1 Acidimicrobium sp. UBA3029
GATTGACCCAGCGATCATTGAGGGACTCGACGCATTCCGCGCCCGCCGACTCGCCGAGGGTGGCGTAGCAACTGATTTTTAGTTCTTTATCTTCATAGTTATTTCAGCAATTGACACAGAAAGTTACTCATCATGAAATCATCAGCACGCGTTGTAGTAATCGGTGGAGGCGTCGTTGGCGCTTCGGTGTTGTATCACCTCACAAAAGCCGGTTGGACAGATGTTGTGCTCGTCGAGCGCAAGCAACTCACAGCAGGTTCAACATGGCACGCAGCTGGCGGCATGCACACACTCAATGGTGACCCAAACGTTGCTCGATTGCAGCAGTACACCGTCAACCTGTACAAAGAGATCGAAAAAGAGTCTGGTCAAAATTGTGGCATTCATTTGCCGGGCGGACTCATGCTTGCCGACACACCAGAGCGTCTTGACTTCTTGCGCATGGCACAGGCTCGCGGTCGCTACTTGGGCATGCACATGGAAATGTTGTCAATGAAGGAAGCAAAAGCACTCAACCCGCTGCTCGAAGAGAAATATTTCGTTGGTGCGTTATACGACGAAGACGAAGGTTCAGTCGACCCATACGGTGTGACTCACGCATACGCGATCTGTGCAAAAAAACTTGGCGCCGAGGTGTACACCGACACATGGGTAACCGGGCTCAACCACCGACCCGACGGAACGTGGGATGTCATCACCGACCAGGACCACACGATTCATGCAGAGCACGTGGTCAATGCCGGTGGGTTATGGGCACGAGAAGTCGGACGCATGTGCGGACTCGAGTTGCCAGTCTTGGCGATGGAACACCACTACCTGATGACTGAGCCAATGGATGAAGTCATTGAATACAACAAAACAATGGGTCGTGAATTACCACACATCATTGACTTCGCTGGCGAGATCTACGCACGCCAAGAAGGTCAAAGCATTTTGCTCGGAACCTATGAGCAAGAGAATCGCCCTTGGGCTGCAAAAGAAACGCCATGGGATTTTGTGTTCCAGTTGTTGCCACATGACCTAGAGCGCATTGCACCAGAACTCGAGCGAGGGTTTGCCCACTTCCCTGCTGTTGGTCGTGCAGGTATCAAGAAATTCGTCAACGGTCCGTTCACGTTCTCTCCCGACGGCAACCCGCTTGTTGGGCCGATTCGCGGAATGCGCGGCATGTGGTCTGCTTGCGGCGTGATGGCCGGTTTGTCACAAGGCGGCGGCGTTGGTTTGTCGCTAGCCAACTGGATGGTCAATGGTGATCCTGGCGCAGACATTTGGGGCATGGACGTTGCTCGCTATGGCGACTATGCAACACTTGCCTACACACACGCAAAAGTTCGCGAAAACTATTCGCGTCGCTTCCGCATTACGTTTCCTAACGAAGAACTTCGGGCTGCACGACCGTTGCTCACCACACCAATTTATGATCGCTTGCTTGAGCACAATGCAGTAATGGGTGTGGGCTTCGGTCTCGAGCACCCACTGTGGTTCCAAGACAAAGATAAAGAACCAATTGAAGAAGTGACGTTCTACCGATCAAGCGCGTTCAACAACGTAGGCGAAGAGTCGCGTGCGGTTCGTGAGCGTGTTGGGTTCTCCGAAGCTTCCAACTTTGCTAAATACAAAGTAAGCGGCCCAGGGTCTGCTGCATGGTTACAAGGATTGTTTACCAATGCATTGCCAAAGATTGGTCGCACAGTACTTACCGCGATGCTCAACCCACAAGGTCGAATCGAAGGCGAGTTCTCGGTTTCGCGAATTGGTGAAGAAGAGTTCTTCTTGTTCGGTTCACAGGCTGCAGAAGTGCATCACCCGCGTTGGTTCTTGGCTCACTTGCCAGAGGGCTCTCCAATTCGATTTGAGACACTCGCACTTTCGATGGTGGGTCTGACTGTTGCTGGCCCTCGCTCGCGTGATGTCCTGCAAAAACTGACCGATACATCGCTTGCCACCAAAGACTTCCCGTTTATGTCATTCCGTCGCGTCAACATCGGCATGGCGCCGGTGTGGTTGTCGCGCATGACCTACACAGGTGACTTGGGCTACGAAATTTGGATTGCTCCGGAATATCAGCGCTACTTGTTTGATCTCATTTGGGATGCCGGCAAAGAGTTCGACATGCGAATGTTCGGCTTCCGCGCACTGATCACGATGCGTCTCGAAAAGAACTTCGGTACTTGGTATCGCGAGTTCCGCCCTATCTACACACCACTCGAATCCGGCATGGAACGCGCGATGAAGTTTGACCACGAGTTCATCGGTCGTGCTGCTGTTGAGGCAGAAATGAAGACCGGTCCAGCACGCAAGCTCGTGATGTTCCGAGTTGACGTGGACAAGGACAAGCCTGCAGACGTACTCGGTGACGAACCCGTATTTCACAACGGCGAAGTTGTTGGCTGGATCACATCTGGTGGCTATGCCCATTACTCAGGCGTCTCGCTTGCGCTCGGTTACATCCCTGCAGCATTAGCTGCAGAGGGTACGACTGGCTTCGAGATTGAGATCATTGGCAATATGCGTCCGGCCCACTTGCAACTCGAGCCCGTGCTCGACCCAAGCGGCTCTCGCATGCGCGCCTAACTTTCAACCCCATGAGCACGATCACTCGCATCGAAATCACGCACCATCGACTGCCTTTAGACCCACCGTTTCCAGCGTCATGGGACACTGTGCCACGGACGCACTTTCCTGC
>DFDK01000032.1:2969-3271 GCA_002367695.1 Acidimicrobium sp. UBA3029
ATCGATCGCCACGCCGCAGTACTAGCAAATATCGAGTTTCATGCAGGACGGCCATGGCCGCTCGACCTCGCACTGTGGGATCTCATCGGAAAAATCAACGGCGAACCTGTCTGGAAGATGCTCGGTGGGTTCAGTAACAAAATTCGCGCGTACGCATCTTCGGGTGTGCACCGCCCGATCGAAGACATGGTCACCGTCGCACGCCAAGCCCGCGATCTTGGTTTCCCTGCCCTCAAGGTGCGTTTTGGCCGACCAAAGTTGGATGACGACCTTGCCGTTGTTAAAGCCATCCGCGACGATCT
>DFDK01000032.1:3586-4092 GCA_002367695.1 Acidimicrobium sp. UBA3029
ATGACCGAGCTGCACAATCGTGTCAAGATCCGTATTGCTGGTGGAGAACTGACGCGCGAGCCATATGAATTTCGCGAGTTGCTACAGCGCGGCTGCTTCGACGTGTTTCAACCAGATGTTGTGTGCACACAAGGCATCACTGGCCTCGCCAAGTTCGCGCACGAAGTCGCTGCAGCCGGCAAGATTTTTACACCACACACGTGGGGCACTGGCATCGGCATGATGGGCAACCTGCACGTCACAGCAGGAACAGTCGGTGCGCCATTTATCGAGTTTCCCTTCGACCCGCCAGAGTGGACAACCGCGCGACGCGACTACATGCTCACCAATACCATCGAAGCCGATGGTGAGGGTTGGATTCACCTTTCAGACGAACCAGGCCTTGGTATCTCACTCAACGAAGACGTGTTGCGCAAAACTGCGAGCGCTCAAGCAACTTTTTCGTAGGACTACATCTGCACGCGGTGATCATGCGTGTAAATGTTTGCCTTGCCATCGCGCAAAAA
>DFDK01000032.1:4430-5534 GCA_002367695.1 Acidimicrobium sp. UBA3029
ACGCGCCATCGCCGCTTTCTGAATAATTTCAAACGATAATCGCCCACTGCAAAACAAACCGTACTGAGTCAGTGGTACCGACTTATCAAGCACGCAATGACCAATCACTTTGTCAACCGCATTATGACGTCCGATGTCTTCCCGCACCACCTTCATCTTCCCCTGTGCATCAAACAAAGCGGCCGCATGCAACCCACCAGTTCGATCAAATGTCGGCTGCACTTTGCGTACGGCATCTGGTAATCCGATCAATACCGAGGTCGTCAATCTGGGGCCAGATTCGGGATCTACAGGAATTGTACATGTCAATAATTGATCGAGTGATTCGGTGCCACAGATACCGCAACTCGATGAAGTCACCATCGCTCGTCGAGCAAGCGCCATATCGAATGCCCGCGTTAGCCCAACAGTAACAATGTTGTATTTTTGCTCCTCTTCGCCATTGAGCTCGCAATATTTCACTGTTTCAACATCACTCGGTTCAACAATCATGCCCTCTGTGAACAAAAAACCAACAGCCAGCTCAAAGTCATGGCCGGGCGTGCGCATCGTTACTGAAACTGATTCTGGCTCCAAGCCTGGTGCTCCAGCCCTGATCTCCATCGGCTCTTCAGTAACTACAAAATCTGGCTTCGAGCCCGAGCGTCCCTCAGCGTTTACTGTCACCACCTTGACATCAGTGGCTCGGCTGCGAGCCATGCCTGATGAAGAAACCGATTTCATCCCTACAGACTAGTTGTCATCAAGATAAGCGCGCAGGTTGGCACTGTTATGCGGATGGCGCAATCTAGCCAAAGTCTTTTGTTCTATTTGACGCACTCGCTCACGCGTCACATTCATTTTCTTTGCCACATCTTCAAGTGTGTGTGGCTGACCGGCATATTTACCAATCCCAAAGCGCATCGACACGATGTCTTGATCGCGTTCAGGCAAATCGCTCAGGGTTCGCTCTACCGCCTCCCCGAGTTGACGCCTTTCGGTCGACTCGCTTGGATCATTGGTTGCATCACCACTGGCGATTGTGTCGCCGACCGTGAGGTCGTCGGAGTCACTACCAACTGGGGCATCCAAGCTTGTTGTCGACAGCGCAAGTTGCATCACATC
>DFDK01000086.1 GCA_002367695.1 Acidimicrobium sp. UBA3029
TCAACGCATCCTGGGGCTGGAGAAGGTCCCAAGGGTTTGGCTGTTCGCCAATTAAAGCGTTACGCGAGCTGGGTTCAGAACGTCGTGAGACAGTTCGGTCCCTATCCTCCGCAGCCGAAGGTGAATTGAGGAAGGCTGTCCCTAGTACGAGAGGACCGGGACGGACGGAGCTCTGGTGTGTCAGTTGTCTTGCCAAAGGCACGGCTGATTAGCCACCTCCGGAAGGGATAACCGCTGAAAGCATCTAAGCGGGAAGCCCGTTCCAAGATGAGTTCACCCATGCAGTTAATGCAGTAAGGCCCGTGGCTAGATCACCACGTTGATAGGCCGGAAGTGTACAGATGGCAACATCTTCAGCTGACCGGTACTAATCGGCCGAGGGCTTGGATTTATGCTCGTGCTTACTCTGAAGTCTTTGGGGGGAATCCCAATAGACACATGATTTCTGGTGGCCATAGCGGCGGGGACACACCCGTTCCCATTCCGAACACGGCAGTTAAGCCCGCCCGCGCCAATGGTACTTGGGGGTAGACCCCCTGGGAGAGTAGGTCGCCGCCAGATTTAATTTGAACAAAAGCCCTCGCATTCGTGCGGGGGCTTTTGTCGTATATGCGTTGTCTTTCGATCTCCTTGCTGAGTTCCTGATACAACTATGCGATGCCTGACTACCTGACTGCGTACGCAGAATCACAACCCAACAAGCCGGCCGTCATTGACGACAGGCCGGATGGTTCTGTGCGCACACTGAATTGGGAACAACTGAACAACGAATCAAATCGACTTGCGCATGTGTTGATTGAAACAGGCCACGCCAAACCAGGTAACAAAGTGCTGTGGTGCGGACAAAACTCTATTGGTGTTGTGGTGATGATCGGTGCCGCGCGCAAGCTGGGCGTAACTGCCGTGCCGCTCAACTATCGATTATCGGATGACGAGTCGGCCTACGTCACCGATCATTGTGATGCAACTGTCGTGTTTGTCGACGCCGACAACGCCGCGACATTTGAACGTATCCGCTCGCAGATTCCAAAAGTTAAAACAATCTTGGTTTACGGCGGCAAGGCCCTGGACGGAATGTTGAGCGCAGATGAATTGATGGCTGTGGCATCAACCGATGAGCCAGTTCGATCGGATGATCGCGCACCTGGTGCGACAATGATTTACACATCGGGCACAACGGGTAAGCCCAAAGGCGCACTGCGTACATCGCCCGCAAACATGGAGCAGGGGATCGCGTTGATCGGTTTGCTTGGATCGCATCCCGGTGACGTGTATCTAACAACCGGTCCGATTTATCACAGTGGACCAGGTGGGTTTATGGCAACTGGGCTGGCGCTGGGCCAAACAGTTGTGGTGCAGCGCAAGTTTGATCCGCTTGATTGGCTGAGGCTCGTTGACAAGTACAAAGTGACGAGCACCTTTAGCGCGCCGACTCCGATACGCATGGTGTGCAACCTGCCAGCTGATGTAAAAGCGAAATACGACATGACGTCAATGAAGCGCATGGTTGCGAACGCAGCTCCTTGGAGCATGACACTCAAACACATGTACCTCGAATCATTTCCACACGACTCGCTGTACGAGATTTATGGGTCAACCGAGTTGGGCGTGAACTGCGTGTTATTGCCAGAAGACCAATTGCGCAAGCCTGGATCGTGCGGCAAGCCATCGCCTCTCGTTGACATCAAGCTGTTTGATGATGACGGCAATGAGGTAACAGGAATTGGTCCAGAACACACGGGCGAATTGTTTGTCAGTAGCCCTTCGGTGTTTGCCGACTATTACAAACAGCACGATAAATACATGGCCGATCAAAAGCACGGTTACCAAACGGTGGGTGACATCGCGTATCGCGACTCCGATGGATACATCTATATCTGTGATCGTAAGAAGGACATGATTATTTCTGCCGGAATGAATATTTACCCTGCCGAGATTGAGGGAGTGCTTGAAAATCACCCAGACATTTATGAGGCCGCAGTCTTTGGGATACCCAATGAAGAGTGGGGTGAGACGGTGCATGCCGTCGTCGTGAAGCGACCTGACTCCACGCTGACCGAAGACCAAATCAATGCACATGCGCGCGAGTTTTTAGCAAGTTACAAAGTGCCTCGCTCACTGTCGTGGAGCGACGAGCTACCAAAGACGGGTTCTGGCAAAATATTGAAGCGCGATTTGCGCGCTCCCTACTGGGCGGGTCGTGCTTCGCAGGTTGGTTAAGTTCACAACGAACAAACTTACTCGTGGAGTGGTTTGGCCAAACGAAGTGAAGCGAGTTTGTCTGGTTCTGTCAGGCCTTTGAGAGCGATATCGAAGTCGGGAAGTGCGTAGACCTCACCGTCGTCGGTGATCATGATGAAGCGATCGAACTGTGCCAAGAAAGATCTGTCGTGACTCACGGCGACAACCGTGCCCTCAAACCCATCGAGGGCATGCTCAAGTGCTTCGGATGATTCGATGTCGAGGTTGTCGGTTGGCTCGTCGAGCAACAGCACGTTGTGACCCTCGATCTCGAGACGCAGAATTTCGAGGCGTGCCTTTTGGCCACCAGACAATGTGTCGAACTTTTGGCGGGCATTGTTGACCAGACCGTAACGCGCGAGAGTTTTCATCGCGCGTTCTTCTTCCGAAATTCGGTCGAGCACAATTGCCAAACACTCACGTCCAATGAAGTCAGGGCGGTTGTTGATCTGAGTAAACACACCAACTGATGTGCGCGGACCAAAGGTGATCTTGCCGGTGTCCGGCTCGTTCTGACCGCTGAGCACGCGCAGTAAGTGGGTTTTCCCAGTGCCGTTTGGACCAATCAGTGCAACTCGTTCGCCGTGATGAATCTCTTCGGAAAACGGCAAGAAGAGATTGGCAATGGACACGCTTTCGAGTTTTGCAACGCGGCGTGCAGCATCTGCACCTCGAAGACGTACATAAATCTGTTGATCGGCAACTGGCGGAGGTGGTGGGCCTGCTGCCACAAACTTCTCCCAACGAGTTTCGGCACCATTGGCCTTTGTTGCGTTCTTAAAGTTTTGTGCAGCGCGCTGCTTCATGATCTTCATGTGCGCGAATAGTCTGCGCTCTTCGTCGTTCCAGCGCTTGAGGTCGTCGCCGAGCAATGCTTGGCGTTTTTCACGTGCTTCGGGAAACGTCACATAAGAGCCACCGTGTACCCAGCATCCGGATCCCTCGATAACAACAATCTTTGTTGCACATCGCTCTAACAGCGTGCGGTCGTGACTGACCATCAAGATGGTTGAGCGACAAACCTTGATCTGTTCTTCGAGCCATGCTCGAGTAGGAATGTCGAGGTAGTTGTCTGGTTCGTCGAGCAGCAACACATCTGCACCCGAGGTGAGTAATAAGTCGAGAACTAAGCGCTTACGTTCACCACCTGAGAGCTCGGATACGAGTCGTGTTGATAGATCATCAATTTGTGACTTAACGCTGCGTTGCGCCGACGCTTGCCACTTGGTTTCAAGCTCGTATCCACCCAAATCGCCCCAGTTGGAGAGCGCAGTGGCGTAGCCCATGCCGTCGTCGGTGCCGTCGGCCAATGCTTTCTCGGCAGCAACAAGCGCGCGGCCAGCTGTGCGCAGTGCGACAGGCGCAACTTCGATCAACATCTCACGCAGAGTGTCATCAGGTCGCGACATACCCACGTCTTGTGTCATGTTGAGCATGGTGCCGCCCATAGAAAACTCGCCACCATCTGCATCGATCTGTGCAGACAAAATTCGCAATATCGTGCTCTTGCCGACACCGTTAGCGCCGACAATTGCTGCGTGTTCGCCTGG
>DFDK01000089.1 GCA_002367695.1 Acidimicrobium sp. UBA3029
AAAAATGTCTCAAGTCGCGTTGGCTCAATGACATCGACAAATCTCCAGTCGGGCATCTCAAAGTATCCACCATCTGGGTATGCCGACAAAGGGCCTGAGAATGTTTTGCGAATAGTTGAAAGTGACTCGCCGACGATTTCTGCACTGGTGTGCATCACGCCTGCCACATCTACTCCGGTTTTCGGAATGAACTTAGTGATTTCCTCTAGAGGCAAATCATCAAATGCATGAAACGCAACTACTCGGCCATCGGTTGTGCGCCGTGCGCTCAAGCCAAACCAAACTGGTAGCCCAGTTGCCAATGCGGCCTCTAACACAAGCGGCACACGGGTGGGTTCGTACATCATTTCAAGCATGATGTGGTCAACGCCTGCTGTTTTGAGAACCTGTGCAAGTTCGTGGAAGGCGTCCGATATTTGATTGAGCGGGGGTGTCTTCGTTGGGTCGACAACTGCAGTGCCCTCGGCGACAGGCACCATGTGTGAGAGCGAGCCAGCAACAACTACTTTGCGGCCCTCGGGTGCTAAGTCGCGCGCGCGTAGTGCCGCCTCAACTGCGATCGTATTGATCTCGGCAACACGGTCGCCGAAGCCTGCTCCGGTGAGCATGAGTCGGGATGATGCATACGTGTTGGCGGTGATTACATCGGCACCAGCCTTGATGTAGTCGAGATGAATTTCGGTGAGTAGTGCGCTATTGGTGAGCGATGCAGGCCCGCACCAAGCAGCGGTGTCCATCTGTGCGCCACGACGTTGCAACTCTGTTCCTGTGCCGCCGTCTAGAACAATGATGTCTTTGGCGTCTAGTCGTTTCTTGATGTGTTGATAATTCATAGATATAAACAATAACGGTGAAGCACTAGAGTTTTGGTAACACCTGAGGGGGTTTTGGTGACGACATTTGTAGATCACGCCAGCGCCATTGATGAGCTGAAGGCTGCCCTGGGGGAAAAGGTCTCAGTAAACGAAACTATCCGTGAGCATCATTCCAAAGATGAGAGCTTCCATACACCGCGACTTCCCGATGCGGTTGTGTTTGCCACATGCACCGAGGATGTGGCAACAGTGCTCAAAATCTGCAATAAGCATCGCACGCCAGTAGTGACCTGGGGAGCTGGCACATCGCTAGAAGGCAACAGCAACCCAATTCATGGGGGAGTCTCACTCGACTTGTCTCAGATGGACAAAGTGCTGCGCATTGGTCATGCCGATTTGGATTGCACCGTGCAGCCCGGCGTACGACGAAAGCAGCTGAACGAAGTGTTGTCGACGCACGGATTATTTTTCCCTGTTGACCCTGGTGCCGATGCAACCCTCGGGGGTATGGCCGCAACTGGTGCTTCCGGCACAACCACGGTGAAGTACGGGGCAATGAAACAACTTGTGATGAGTCTGACTGTGGTGACGCCAAGCGGTGATGTGATTGTGACATCCCGTCGTGCGCGCAAAACATCTGCCGGCTACGACCTCACACACTTATTTGTTGGTTCAGAGGGAACACTTGGGGTGATTACCGAACTGACGCTGCGCATATTTGGAATACCAGAAGCCATTGCTGCTGCAACCATGCAGTTTGCGACAGTTCGCCAGGCAGTGGATGGCGTAATTGAGGTGATCCAACTCGGCATCGGTGTTGCACGAATAGAACTTCTCGACAGCGACGCAGTGATGGCTGTCAATAAATATTCACAAACGAATCTGCCAGAAAAGGTTTTGCTCCTTCTCGAATTTCACGGATCAGCGGAGTCAAATGCGATTGATATTGCGGCAATCAGGGAAGTACTGGAGCGCTATAGCGGAACAGATTTTACTCAGACCACAGATGAGTCGGAACGTAGAAAACTTTGGCAGGCAAGACACGACACTGCTCTCGCATGTAGGTCGTTGGTGAAGAATGCTCGCAATTTTGCAACAGACGTGTGCGTGCCAATTTCGAGACTCAGCGATTGCATCGAAGCAACTCAGAAAGATCTTGCAGAATCACAATTGTTTGGACCAATTATTGGCCATGTAGGCGACGGCAATTTTCATGTGGTGTTTAGCGTCGATCCAGATGACCACTCAATGGTGGAGCGAATGGAAGAGTTTCATACTCGGCTTGTTGGGCGAGCGTTGTCAATGGAGGGTACGTGCACGGGCGAGCACGGCATCGGTGTTGGAAAGATTGATTATCTCGTGGACGAACTTGGTAATGAAGCGGTTGGTGTGATGGCGACGATCAAAAAAGCATTAGATCCAAACAGAATCATGAATCCCGGCAAGATCATCGCCGACACTTTTTTCTGATCGTGCGAGTAACCGGTTAAGGGCTGGTTGGCGCAACAGCCGTGCCAGCTACTACACCTAGCAATACAAAAACTGTGCCTGCCACATACCGCTGCACAAATGGAAGTGATTGACCGGTGAGTAGTCGCGTCCGTAATGCACTCGCAGTGAGTGCATACGTAGCGTCGGTGATGCAGCCAATAAATACGAATGTTGACCCGAGGATGAGCGACTGCAATGCCGGCGAACCACGACCTGTGTCAATAAATTGTGGCAAAAATGACAAAAAGAATAAAGCAACTTTTGGGTTGAAAATGTTGACAATGATTCCCTGAGTGAATGATCGGCGCAATGTAACTGATGTTGAAGTATCAGAAAATACGGCAGGTTTGCGCACGAGGGTACGTACTCCTACGAACACCAAATAGCCTGCGCCGATCCATTTGACTGCCGTAAAGGCAGTTTGTGATGCGGCAATGATGGCAGAGAGCCCAACAGTGGCTGCTATGACATGGAAGAAATTGCCGATCTCGAGGCCGGCAACGGCAGATAATGCGACGCTTCGACCGTCGGAAACGCTGCGGTTAATGATGTACAGCACGGCTGGGCCAGGAATAACCAGTAATGCGAGCGATGCTGCAGCGAAGGCTAGGAGTGAATCGAGATGAGGAATACTTTTACGATAGGGGTCTGAGTTGTACCATCACTGGAATTAGGTGTGTGGTGAGAACAACTAAGCAAACAATGGTCGGGGGATCATCATGAAGGTATCAATTTTAAAGGCAGTTCCAGTAGCACTATTCTTGACAGTCGGAATAGCGGGTTGCGGTTCGGACAGCAACGATGGCGGTAACGCCACAAGCAACAACATCACTGGAACACTTCACGAATGGGCAGTTGAAGTTGACGCGACAACCGCATTGGCGGGCGATGTCACATTTACAGTTGCCAATGAGGGCACAATCGGACACGAGTTTCTCGTGGTTAAAACAGACATCGCAGTCGGAGAAATTCCTCTTGACGGAGACCACTTTGCTGAGCCAACAGATGGCATCGAAGTGATCGACGAAATTGGCGAATTTGCCAAAGGCACTACCGAATCGTTGACAATGAATCTGACGCCAGGTACCTATCAACTCGTGTGCAACCTTCCGGATCACTACGAGGCCGGAATGT
>DFDK01000049.1:0-2668 GCA_002367695.1 Acidimicrobium sp. UBA3029
GGCACACGGACGTCGGTGAAACGCAAGTGCATGTGTCCGTGAGGCGCATCGTCCTCGCCAAATACGTGCATTGCGCCAAGAATCTCAACGCCCGGCGTGTCCATCGGTACAAGTATTTGTGAATGTCTGCTGTGCGGTGGACCATCTTGGCTTGTTCGGAGCATGCAAATCATTATTTTGCAGCGGGGGTCTCCTGCTCCAGAGATATAAAACTTCTCACCATTGATCAGCCACTCGTCGCCATCCTTCACCGCACGACACTCAAGATTCTTGGCATCTGACGAAGCGACATCTGGTTCGGTCATTGCATACGCAGAACGAATTTCGCCTGCAAGCAGCGGCTCAAGCCAACGCTTCTTTTGCTCTGGGGTGCCAACTCGCTCCAACACTTCCATGTTGCCAGTGTCTGGAGCACTGCAGTTAAAACTCTCTGACGCAATAGGGTTTTTGCCTAACTCATTCGCGATATATGCGTAGTCGAGGTTTGACAAACCCTCACCGGTCTCGGCATTTGGCAAGAAGAAGTTCCATAGCCCAGCCTTCTTGGCTTTTGCTTTAACCGAATTCAGCAATTCAAGTTGACCCTTGCCGTATTGCCAACGATCAGGTCTGCCTTCGCCGAGTTGAAAATATTCCTGTGTGATCGGATCTATTTCATCTTTGATAAAGGTTTTTACGGCTTCGAACAATGGGACCGCTTTGGCCGACATGGCCAAATTCATCGCGTCGTCTGTGGCTATTCCTGAGTGCATTCCGGGCTTTGGCATACCCCCACGCTACCCGTCTTGTCGATTTGCCAACCTAGTCAGAGAGCCAAGTGCAATGTAAGTGCAGCATCCATGCGTTCTTCCAGATCTGCGGTAAGGCGCCCCACACGCCTTCCAATTCGACTAATTGCAACTGCTCGAATTTGTTCTATCTGCGCTTTTGAATCAACATCTAATCCTGTTATTTTGCAAGGCAAATGAACCTGGAATGGATATACCTTCAAAACGTTGGAGGTGATTGGAACAACCGTTACAACCCCGCGATCGAGCGCTTGAGTTGCATTATTCAAGACATCATTACTTACAACGACAGCAGGACGAACTTTGTTTGACTCACCACTGAGTGCCGGTTCCAAATTGACAAGCCGAATTTCACCTCGCAGCACGTGTTACATCCTGCGATACATCAAGCGCATCCCACTCTTTGCCTTCGATGCTGACATTCCATTCTTCGAACGCTTCCGCGTACATTTGCCCGAGATCGGCACTCTTCAGTAAGCGCAGAGCCCGCAGCAACACGGCCGACCTTGACGGATATAAGCCATCTTCAACACATTGGTCAAGAAATAGACATTCGTCATCGGGCAGACTCACACTGAGCTTCATGCCTTACAATACTACCTAATTGCTACCTAGGTAGCAACTCGCGTTTAGGATTCGGAAAGTATGACGAGAGGTATCTCGCGCGATGTCTTTTCTTGATAGCCCGCATAACCCTTATATGCGCCAGCAACAATTGGCCACATGCGTGCACGTTCTTCTGAGTTGGCTGTACGCGCAGTCATGATTTTGTGAGGTGCACCTTTATATGACACCTGTACCTGTGGGGTCTCAAGCAAATTGAGATACCAAGCTGGGTGATGGTCGTCGCCACCGCGAGACGCAACAATCACAATCTCACCGTTTTCTTGTAGTGGCGAAGTCAGCAAACAACTACGTGGTTCACCACTCTTGCGACCAATCGTTGTCAGTTCGAGCACAGGCATCTTGCCAGCTGTCCAACCTGCTTTGCCGCGTGTGACACCGAGAATCACTCGATGTATTCCATTCATTGTTTTCAGCATTCTGTCACTAGGCATGCTGTCGATATTACTACTCACCCTCTACAGTTGCTCGGATGAAAGACATCTTCTCGCTCAATGGTCGCGTAGCACTCGTAACTGGTGGATCTCGTGGCATCGGCGCCATGATTGTCCAAGGATTTTTAGAGCACGGTTGTTCACGTGTCTATATCACCGCTCGCAAGGCTGTGCAGTGTGATGCTGCAGCAAAGAACCTGAGCATGTATGGCGAATGCATCTCGATCCCAGGAGACATTTCGACCCAAGCAGGTGTTGAGGCTCTCGCTGCAGAAATTGCGAAACGTGAAGAAACGCTCGACATTCTTGTCAACAATGCTGGAGCCGCATGGGGCGCAAAGTTTGATGAGTTTCCAGAAAGTGGATGGGATAAGACGGTTGACCTCAATTTGAAAACACCGTTCTTTCTGACCCAGGCACTCGCCCCACAATTACGCGCTGCAGCTGCAAAAAATGGACATCTCGCAAAGGTCATCAACATCGCATCAATCGATGGCATCTCTACCAACATGGAAGAGACGTACCCATATGCAGGTAGCAAAGCCGGACTCATTCACATGACTAAGCGCATGGCGTTGCGTCTCATCAAAGACGGCATTGGAGTCACCGCAATTGCGCCAGGTGCTTTTGCATCCGACATGAATAAGGTCGCACGCGACCACGGTGATGCAATTGCCGCGGCAATTCCATCTGGTCGAATCGGCACTCCAGAAGACATGGCTGGTGCTGCAATTTATTTGGCATCTCGTGCCGGCGATTACGTCGTTGGCTCAACCGTCGTTGTAGACGGTGGCGTCACCTACGCGCGATAATTATCTAGCG
>DFDK01000049.1:2892-7172 GCA_002367695.1 Acidimicrobium sp. UBA3029
GCACTCACCCAGACAATGTCATCTTGAGCAAGACCGCATCCGCGAGCAAGATCGCGCTTGCGGGTCTCAAGTTGTGACGGTTTAACTTTGTCGAGCTTGGTAGCCACAACAGTAAATGGAATTCCATTTTCTTCAAGTTCACCCAACACCTGTTGATCTAATTCAGTTGGCCCAATCACGCCGTCGACTAACGCAAAGACCATCACGAGAGATTCACGGTCGAGCAAATAGTCGGTGATCATGCTCTGCCAGCGCTTGCGCACGTTTCCAGGTGCAGCGGCATATCCGTAACCTGGCAAGTCAACTACCGTGCCACCACCTGGTGTCTCAAATAAGTTGATCAACTGTGTTCGACCGGGAGTATTAGAAACTCGCGCAAGTTGTTTACGATTGGCAAGCGCGTTGATCAATGATGACTTACCCACATTTGACCTACCAACTACTGCAACTTCTATTGGTGACTCTGGAAGATCACGAATATTGACTGCCGACGTTACGAATTCAAGTTGCAAGGGCCCAGACACGTAGTTGAGTGTATTGACTAACCCTGCGCCCTGATTGTGATGGCTTGCTCTTGATCGAAGTCTTTTTGATCTAACGCCTAAATGGACGAAGTCCGTTGGCGGGAACAGTTCCGAGAAGTCCGCGTTGAAAATCATCGAAAGCTTGTTGTAGTTCGTCTCTTGTATTCATAACAAATGGTCCGTGTTGAGCGACTGGTTCACGAATTGGCTGGCCCCCGAGCAACATCACATCAAGCGCTTCGTTTGCCGATGCACGCAGTGTGATTGAGTCGCCATCAACGAATACTGCAAGTTGACCGAGATTGATTTGATGTGCATCATCGCCAACAGTTCCACTTCCCGACAATACGTAAGCAAGTGCGTTATGCGACGAGTCCCACGGCAATGTCATCTGTGCTCCGGCACTGAGGGTTGCATGCGCAACCACAATTGGTGTTTGCGTTGAGCCAGGTCCATGATGCCCGCCAAGATCTCCGGCAATCAAGCGCACGAGTGCGCCCCCATCTTCTGACGACAACAACACCACTTGATCGCCTTCCAAGTTTTGGTATGCAGGAGAAATCATTTTCAACTTGGAAGGCAAGTTGACCCACAACTGAATTCCGTGGAACAATCCGCCCCGTACGACCAAGTCCTCGGGTGGAGTTTCAATATGCAAGATTCCACTACCGGCTGTCATCCATTGCGTCCCGCCGTTAGCGATGATTCCGCCACCACCATGACTGTCTTGGTGGACGAATGTGCCGTCCATGAGATACGTAACGGTTTCGAAACCACGATGTGGATGCCAATCGGTGCCGCGGGGTTCAAGCGGCGCATAGTTGATCTCGCCCATTTGGTCCATCATGATGAACGGATCGAGATCGGCCGTCGACACGCCAGCAAAAGCGCGGCGCACTGGAAAACCTTCGCCTTCAAAACCACTAGGCGCGGTGGTGATCGAGCGCACCGAGCGCGAACGATTCGACAACGCCGCACTTATTCGTGGAAGTGTCAGTGTGTCTGCGGTTACTGCTGGCATAACAAACTCCTTCTAGGCGGGGGCGCTATCTTTCGACACTATCTTTCAACACTATTTTGCCGAGTAAGTGGACAGAAAGTTGCCGATGCGCCCGATTGCTTCTGTGAGATCTGTCGCCCAAGGCAATGTCACGATGCGCAAGTGGTCTGGTGTGGGCCAGTTAAAACCGGTTCCTTGCACTACTAATACATGCTCGGCTCGCAACAAATCGAGCACAAACTTACGATCATCCGTAATCGGATACACCACTGGATCAAGCTTTGGAAATACATACAATGCGCCCTTTGGCTCGACGCATGAAACTCCAGGAATCTTGCGCAGGGCGGTGATCGCGGCATTGCGCTGCTCGAGCAGTCGCCCGCCTGGCAGCACCAAGTCTTTAATACTCTGTCGTCCGCCAAGAGCAGTCTGAATCGCATGCTGCGCTGGCACGTTGGCGCACAATCGCATGTTGGTGAGCATCGTGATGCCTTCGATGTAGCTCACTGCGTGTTTGCGTGGGCCGGTCACCACCATCCACGCAGCACGAAAACCAGCGAGACGATAGGCCTTCGAAAGACCACTAAATGTCAAAGTAAATACGTCTGGAGCAATTGCGGCAAACGTGGTGTGGACTGCGTCGTCATACAAAATCTTGTCGTAGATCTCGTCTGCCATCACGATGAGGTTTCTCTCTGCGGCAAGATCGGCGATCTCGCGCAAGATCTCGGGGCTGTACACAGCGCCAGTTGGATTATTTGGGTTGATGATCACGATTGCCTTGGTGCGGTCACTCACCTTTGCCCGAATGTCGTTCATGTCGGGCATCCAACCGTTTGACTCGTCGCATAAGTAATGCACTGGAGTGCCACCTGACAAACTTGTCGATGCAGTCCACAACGGATAGTCCGGTGCGGGAATCAATACCTCGTCGCCTTCATTGAGTAATGCGTTCAGTGCAACCTGAATAAGTTCACTTACTCCATTACCCAACCACACATCGTCTACATCGGTGATATCGATGCCACGCTCCTGGTAGTGCTGCACAACTGCAGTGCGTGCCGACAAGATGCCCTGCGAATCTGAGTAACCCTGCGAAATCGGCAGATTGCGGACCACTTCGACCAACACTTCTGGTGGCGTCTCAAAGCCAAATGGTTGCGGATTACCTATATTCAGTTTGATTATGCGATGCCCTGCAGCCTCTAGACGCTTGGCTTCTTCAAGCACAGGGCCACGAATGTCATACAAGACATTGGCCAACTTGTGCGACTGCAGAATTTCCATGACTGTTAAGGCTACGCCGAGGCGCTTGTCGGCAACGCCTTATTTATCGCTGCACCGCTAAATTTAGAGTCATCGAACCCACCAAAATCGTCCTCTTCTACAAGTTCACACCACTTGCCGATCCAGAAGCAATCCGCCTGTGGCAGCGCGCACTCTGCGAGCGCCTCGATCTCAACGGCCGAATCATCATCTCGAAAGACGGCATCAATGGAACCGTCGGCGGATCGTTGGCATCAATTAAAAAATATGTACGCGTCACCAAAGAGTTTCCGGCTTTCAAGACCATCGACTTCAAGTGGTCTGACGGCATCGGCGATGACTTTCCACGAATCGAAATTCGCGTGCGCGATGAGATCGTCACGTTTGGAGTTCCTGACGAAATCAAGGTCGATGAAACTGGGGTTATTGGCGGTGGCGTGCACCTCAAACCAGCCGAAGTCAATCAACTTGTTGCCGAGCGCGGCGACGACGTTATTTTCTTTGACGGTAGAAGCGCATATGAAGCACGCATTGGCAGATTCAAAAACGCAGTCATCCCTGACGTTGAGACAACACCAGACTTTGTTGCCGAAATAGAGAGCGGCAAGTACGACCACCTCAAAGACAAGTCAGTCATCACCTACTGCACCGGCGGCATCCGCTGCGAAGTGTTATCGGTGATCATGAAAAACCGCGGATTCAAAGATGTCTACCAAATCGAAGGTGGCATTGTTCGATACGGCGAAGAGTTTCGAGACAAAGGCCTCTGGGAAGGCTCGCTGTATGTCTTTGATCGACGACTCAAAATTGAATTTAGTGACGACGCCAAAGTGTTGGGCACCTGCAATTTGTGTTTGGCGCCAACTGCCCAGTTTCATAATTGTTCAAACCTTGCTTGCCACAAGTTGACTTTGGTGTGTAGTGCATGTGAAGCCGCATCACCCACAATTTCGTGCGAAGACTGCCGCGAGCAAGACTAGAACTATGGCTGTTGCAACAAAACCACATCAAGGAATCGTCACGCTCGATCTCGAAGGCGTGTTAGTGCCCGAGATCTGGATTGCTGTTGCCAAAAGCACTGGTATCGCTGAGTTGCAGCGCACTACTCGCGACGAGCCCAACTATGACGTGCTGATGAAATCGCGAATTCAGATCCTTAACCAACATGGTCTGACCATGAGCCGTATCGAACAAGTGATTGCGGGCTTGTCGCCAATGCCTGGTGCCGTCGAATTTTTGGATGCACTGCGCGAGCGCACGCAGGTAATCATTCTCTCTGACACGTTCGAGCAGTTTGGACGCCCACTTATGCGTCTACTCAACTGGCCGACACTGTTTTGCCATCGGCTCATTGTTAAAGATGACCATATTGTCGATTTCGAGTTGCGCCAAGCAGACCAAAAGCGTCTTGCCGTTGAGGCTTTCAAGAAATTGAATTACCGCGTTGCTGCTGCCGGCGACTCATATAACGACACAGCAATGTTGGGTGC
>DFDK01000106.1:0-861 GCA_002367695.1 Acidimicrobium sp. UBA3029
GGCATGATTGAGCCAAACATGGCGACGTTGATCACCATGATTTTTACCGATGCACTTATTGCACCGGCCGATCTCGACCAAGTATTTCGCAATGTGATTGATCGCACGTTCAATTGCGTTTCAGTAGATACCGACACTTCGACGAGCGATACAGCGATTGTGCTGGCTAGTGGCGCAGCCGGAGCCGTAAAGATCGATGCATTCGAGGCCGCTCTTCACGAAGTAGCCCTGTCACTTACCAAGCAAGTTGCCCGCGACGGAGAAGGTGCAGAGAAACTCATCGAAGTTCACGTTGATGGTGCGAAAGATCGCGTCCAGGCCAAAACGGTTGCAAAGGCCATTGTCAACTCGCCTCTTGTGAAAACTGCAGTGCACGGTGCAGATCCAAACTGGGGTCGTATTGCAATGGCCGTTGGTAAATGCAGTCAATACAGCGACATCAATCAAGACAATGTTGTGATTCGGTTTGGCTCACAAGAGGTGTACCCCACTCAAGTCGACGCGACTGGGCTCGCAAACTTAAGTCAATACATGCGTGGTACAGATGTGCGTATACATGTGAGTCTGGCTACGGGCACGAGTGATGCAACCGTGTGGGGCTGCGATCTCACCGATGGCTATGTGCGCATCAACGCCGACTACACCACCTGATATTTACTCGGTGAGTTAGAAGTAGCCCTCAAGCCAAGCCAAAAGCGATTCACGGTAATGAGCCAATGATTTGTATTTGGCCACGTCATCCGGCAACCGCTCAATCAATGAATGCAGTGTGCGTGCCTTATCGGTACCTCTCGCGACATACTCAGTTATTGGTTGCTGATACGTACGAATCGTAAACATCGAGCCGCCACAAAGAGGCAG
>DFDK01000106.1:1182-8819 GCA_002367695.1 Acidimicrobium sp. UBA3029
AGTGAACAATGATCCTCTATCGTCCAATTTGATCGGACCATGGGTTGGTCTGCTTTCAGCCTTGCCATCGTTGTATCAACTGCGCCACCTACGTGATCCGCATATTTTGCGACAGGTCGATGTACTGCAAGCATGTCTTGTCCCAACTTGGTACTCAACCTCCATCGACTTGGCGAGCACACCACTCCAGCAACGACGACTGATTTCATCACCACCAAGTCGTCAGCAACCATCAAGGCTGCTTCGACAAGTGCATCGATACCTGTTGACTGCAATGCCTTGCCTGCAAAGTCAGCCACGAGTTGTGCTGCTTCACCCGCTGCATCTTCACCGCCTTCGAGCAGCCCAACTACTTCGTTCCTACGAGTTTTCAACAACTCGCCCTTCATAGCGATTGTCGGCGCGGTCTCTTCGTCACTTGGCAACCATTGCGCCATGTCGAGCGGGCGTGTTCCCACACGATGGCGAAACTCATTGGTCATCTCTACCGGAAGCATCGAATCGGGCATCGGTAATGCACGGAACGATGAGACATCTACTACTGGCAGTTGGTCGTACGGCGTAAACGGATGTTGATGCAGTACGTGAGTCATGATCGCACGCTCATTGCTGCGTGCCCAACATCAGATCACTTAGGCGTCATGCGAATGCCACCGTCGACGCGTATCGTCTCGGCATTCATGTAGCTGTTGGTGATGCACTCCACCACCATGCTTGCAAGTTCTTCTGGGTAGCCAAGTCGTTGTGGGAAGAGCACACCCTTTTGCAAGTTCTGTTTAAAGAGTTCGCTGTTTTCACCTTGACCGTAGATCGGCGTATCGATAAGACCAGGTGCAACAGTATTGACACGAATACCAATGGCTGAAAGGTCACGCGCAATCGGCAATGTCATGCCAACCACTCCACCCTTCGACGCCGAGTACGAAGCCTGACCAATTTGTCCATCAAATGCGGCGACAGATGCCATGTTGCAAATTGAACCACGCTCGCCGTTTTCGAGTGGCTCATTTGTGCTCATTGCAGTACCAATGATGCGAATGCAATCGAAAGTGCCGACCAAGTTAATCGCCACAACTTTTTTAAATGCGTCAAGGTTTGCGGCCGACTCGTATGAGCCATCTTTGCCAACTGTGCGTTGCGCCCAACCGATTCCTGCCGAGTTGACGAGCGCACGAATTGGTCCCATCGACTTAGCCATCTCAGCGGCATTAATGATGTCTTGAGTGTTTGTCACGTCAACTTTGCAATACGCTCCGCCAACTTCTTTTGCGAGTGCCTGACCCTTCTCTTCTTGAATGTCGGCAATTACTACTTTTGCACCACGCTTGGCAAGTAAGCGGACGCATGCCTCACCAATTCCCGATGCTCCACCTGTGACTATTGCGCTTGCTCCGATGAGTTCCATGAGGAGCAAGACTACGCAAATTAATAGGCGTTAAGCAAAGCCGAGCGAAGCAGCTACAGCAAGTGCATCAACGTGCTCATTCATCGGCTCACCATTGTGCGCCTTGACCCATGTAAAGGTGACATCACCGCGTTGATTCACCGCATCTATTAACGGTTCCCATATGTCACGATTAGCAACTGCTTGACGCTGTGAGTTTTTCCATCCACGTTTTTGCCAACCTACCCACCACGAGTCACGAAAGCAGTGCACTACATATGTGCTGTCAGAACGGATTTCAATTGGTCCAGCCTGACCCACATGCGCACGGACTGCTTCCAACGCAGCCATCAATTCCATGCGCTGGTTTGTGGTGTGAGATGTGCCACCAGATGCGGACGGCTCACCAGTTGGAGACGTTGCCCACGCCCAACCACCAGGTCCTGGGTTCCCCGAGCACGCTCCATCGGTGTAGATCACAATCACGTCCTAGATACTTACTGATTGAGAGCCTCCGGAGCGGTACCCACCAGTAAGTCTGCGAGAATGAGCCAATGATCTTTGATGGTTCGATGCACCAGTTGCCCGATACCGACCCAGGTGAAACTGCGGAGTGGCTCGACTCGCTTGACGCCGTTGTTGATGTGCAAGGTAAAACACGCGCAAGATATTTGTTGTCGCGACTTCTAGAACGAGCTCGCGAATCGCAAGTGAGTTTTCCAGCAACAGTTTCGACTCCATACGTCAACAGCATTCCTCGCGAGCAAGAACCGTGGTTTCCTGGTGACGAACACATCGAGCGACGCATCCGCGCATACATCCGATGGAATGCAGCAGTCATGGTGGTACGCGCCAACACAAACGCAGAAGGCATCGGGGGTCATCTCTCTACATTTGCATCGTCGGCAAGTTTGTACGAAGTTGGTTTCAATCACTTCTTTCGCGGCAAAGATAGCGGCACCCCTGGCGACCACATCTATTTTCAAGGTCACGCAGCACCTGGTGTCTACGCGAGAGCATTTATTGAACGCCGTTTAGACGAAGACGATCTCGATCATTTCAGGCGTGAGATTGGCCGCAATGGTCAAGGTCTCTCGAGCTATCCGCATCCACGTTTGATGCCGGAGTTTTGGGAATTTCCAACTGTCTCGATGGGTCTCGGACCACTCACCGCTTTGTATCACGCCAGATTTAATCGCTATCTGCAAAACCGTCAACTCGATGACACTTCCAACAGCAGAGTGTGGGCGTTTCTTGGCGACGGAGAATGCGACGAACCAGAAACACTCGGATCGATTTCGCTTGCCGCACGCGAACAACTCGACAATCTCACATTTGTTGTCAACTGCAATTTACAACGGCTCGATGGCCCAGTGCGAGGCAACGGAAAAATTATTCAAGAACTTGAAGCAGTATTTCGTGGCGCAGGCTGGAACGTCATCAAAGTTATTTGGGGCTCAAAATGGGACGAACTACTCGCTCGCGATACGACCGGTGTGTTGCTTAACAAGATGAACAACACTGTTGATGGTGAATTTCAGCGGTACATCATCGAAAACGGAAACTACATTCGTGAGAACTTTTTTGGCCCAGACCCACGATTGCGTGAGATGGTCTCGCACTTAAGCGACGAAGAACTCGAGATGCTCCCGCGTGGTGGGCACGACTATCGCAAAGTGTACGCCGCATTCAAAGCAGCAAGCGAAAATATTGGTTCGGGCAGGCCCACTGCAATTCTATGCAAAACAGTAAAGGGTTGGACTCTCGGTCACGAGATTGAGGGTCGTAATGCAACGCATCAAATTAAAAAGATGACCTATGAGCAGTTGCGCACACTGCGCGACACTCTCCACCTCAGCGATGAAATTCCTGATAGTGCCCTGAGCGGTGACGATCCTCCATATTTCCGCCCTGCCGAGGACAGTATCGAATACCAATACATGATGGAGCGTCGTCGCTCACTTGGCGGCTCGGTGCCAAAGCGCACCACCACCGCACGTAAGCCACTTGTATTGCCAAGCCCCGACGCCTTTAGCGAGTTTGACTCTGGTAGCGGCGAACAAGCGGTGAGCACAACCATGGTATTTACTCGCCTTTTGCGCAACATGGCTCGCGATAAAGACTTCGGTCAACGGGTAGTGCCAATTATCCCCGATGAAGCTCGTACATTCGGAATGGATTCAATGTTCCGCGAACTCAAGATCTATGCATCACAGGGACAAAAGTACGAGCCTGTCGATCACGCGCTATTGCTGAGTTACGCCGAGTCAACATCGGGTCAGATTCTCGAAGAAGGCATCACCGAGGCTGGCAGCATGGCCAGTTTTATTGCGGCTGGAACAAGTTACGCAACGCGTGGTGTGCCAATGGTTCCGTTCTACACATTTTATTCCATGTTCGGCTTTCAGCGAGTGGGCGATCTCATTTGGCAAGCAGCCGATGCGCGTACACGAGGGTTTTTACTCGGCGCAACTGCCGGTCGTACCACCCTGATGGGTGAAGGCCTGCAACATCAAGACGGGCACAGCTTGTTACTTGCGAGCACAGTCCCCTTCTGCCAAGCATATGACCCGGCATTCGCATACGAAGTTGCGGCGATAGTAAAAAATGGTCTTAACCGGATGTACGGCGATACACCTGAAGACATTTTTTATTACATCACGCTGTACAACGAGAATTACAAGATGCCAGTAAGACCAACGTCACCAGCAATTGAATCCGACATCGTGCAAGGTCTCTACAAGTGGCAAGAAGCCATTGGTGGTAAACATCGAGCAACAATTTTGTTTTCTGGCGCTGCTCAAGGCGCTGCCCGAGCGGCAGCTGTAGAACTGATAGAGAAATATGATGTCGGTATTGACTTGTGGTCTGCAACCTCGTACAAAACGCTGCGTGAAGAAGCATTAGAAGTAGAGCGTTGGAACAGACTGCACCCAACAGATACACCTCGCCAGCCGCTCGTGACTCGCTTGCTGAGCGACACACCAAACCCATTTAGTCCAATTGTCGCGGTCACCGATTTTATGCGCGCAGTACCGGAGCAGGTTGCCCGATTTGTCCCCGGCCGATCGTTTACACCTCTCGGCACCGACGGAATGGGTCGCAGCGACACTCGAGAGGCTTTGCGCCAACACTTCGAAGTCAACATGCCTCATGTGGTTGTCACGGTCTTGCACCAACTTGCTTTGGCCGGCACCATCAAGTCGGAAGTTGTGCAAGCAGCAATCGCCGCATATGCAATTGACCCAGAAAGCATCAGCCCGCTCTATTCATAAGCGATACTTGTAGCTATGGCTGCACCAACTTCATCCGTTCCAACTCGAGTCCTGTTCATCACAGGCATCCCAAAGGCCGATGCATTACTCAACAGCAATGGAACGGCACTACTCATTGGCATGCTGCTCGATCAGCAGGTTCCCATGGAGTGGGCATTCACAGGACCACACACGATCAAGCAGAGACTCGGTCATTGCGACGCGTCAAAGATTGCCGCAATGGATGAAGAAAAATTTGTTTCGATTTGCTGCGAAAAACCAGCCATTCATCGGTTTCCAGCATCGATGGCAAAACGGATTCATCAAATGTGCGTGATCCTGACTACCGAATATAAAGGTAAAGGGTCAAACGTATGGAAAAAGATTGAGAACGCAGAGGAACTGCGCAAACGGCTTCGCCAATTGCCCGGCTATGGCGAAGAAAAGACTGAGATATTCATCGCCCTACTTGGCAAAACATTTGGAGTTCGCCCCGTCGGATGGAAAAAAGCAGCTGGTGTATTTAGCGATACCAAACCACGCTCAGTTGCCGACATTTACTCTCAAGCGTCCCTACTTAAAGTGCGTGGCTTCAAGCAAATGCAACGTGCGCAAGATGTTGACAAACAAGATCGACCCCGTCGTTAGGGTTGTTGCATGACTATTCTTGTCACCGGCGGCGCTGGCTACATCGGATCCCACACCGTGCGAGCACTCGTTACCCAAGGTCGCGACGTTGTTGTGCTCGACTCACTTGAGCTTGGTCACAAAAGTCGGGTTGACAATGTCCCATTCGTCCAAGGCGACATCAGCGATGGAAAGATCATCGACAAGGTTTGTCGTAAGTTTGATGTTTCTGAGGTCATCCACTTTGCTGCTTACAAAGCAGTTGGCGAGTCGATGGAACAACCATTGCGTTACTACAACAATAATGTTGCCGGCACGATCGCACTTGTGCGAGCGCTCATGGCCAATGGTGTTGAAAAGATCGTCTTTTCATCTTCGGCGGCGGTCTACGGCAATCCCGATCATGTGCCTGTCACCGAAGACGCGCCGTTACGACCCGAGAGTGTGTACGCCGAAACCAAGGCGATGGTAGAGAAATTTTTGGCATCGTGCGAAACAATTGGCCTGCGTTCTGTATCCCTGCGCTACTTCAACGCAGCTGGCGCAAGTGCCGATGCAGCTATTGGCGAAGACTGGTCGATGTCACAAAATCTGGTGCCACTTGTGATGAAGGCTTTGCTCGGATTTAGCGGACCGCTCAATGTATTTGGCAACGACTACCAAACCCCAGATGGAACCTGCACGCGCGACTACATTCACGTCGAAGACTTGGCTGCTGCACACATCAAGGCACTTGATTATCTCAACGGTGGCGGCAAAAGTCTGGCATGCAATGTTGGTACTGGCATTGCCACATCAGTGCTCGAAGTAATCAGCATCGCCGAACAAGTGAGTGGACAAAAGGTTCCACACATTATTTCCAGCCGGCGAGCGGGCGACCCAGTCTCCGTGTTTGCAGACCCTACATTGGTGCGTGCGCTACTTGGCTGGAAAGCAAATCACGATTTGCGCGACATTATTGGTAGCGCCTGGAAATGGCACAGTTCGTCGGCCAAATAAATCTATTTACATCGCAGCGAGCGTGCGTTGCCTATCTAACCATCCGAGCAAAATTGCCATCGCACGAGGATCATGTCGCAAACGATGACCCGCACCACTAATAATTTGTAGCTCGGCGCTTCCGTGCGCTTCGGCCAATACTCGCGAGTCTGCTGTCGGGACTATTTCGTCGTCTGATCCGTGCAGCAAAAAAAGTGGCCTCGGTGCAAACCTTCTGGCAGCGTCTGGCGGCCTGAACCTTCGCAACTCCCGTCCCCACTCTTCTGTCGACGACGGAAATCCGGGATGCTTAATAGTGCCGATTTCTCGAGCATGTTCAAGAAATCGACGAGGTTGTTCTGCCCAGTCGTCAAAATCGGCTCTGGCACCAAGCAATGCACAACCATTTACCCGTGGGTCGTCAGCAGCGACACACAGCGCAAGCGCGCCTCCCGTATTGTTGCCAACTAACCAAATACCGCTCGGAGATGTTTCTGCAACCACATGACTAATTGCAGCACGCAAATCATCGACCCAACCTTGCATCGAGAAGTCGCCCTCACTTGTGCCGCAGCCGCGAAAAGTAAACGTCATTGCATTCCAACCAATTTCGCCTGCAACTTGCTCTGCTAGTTCAGGAAACGTTCCACCAGATTGTCGCGCATCAATGCCGCCACTTGGAAATCCATGACACAACACCATCGCGGGCAATGCGCCGCTCTTTCCACTTGGTTGCACCAAATATCGTGCAAGATTAAGTCCGCCAGAGAGGAACGATCCGTTCATCTTTGTCGACTCGTTCAACGAACTCTGTGGAGTTATCAGGCGCGTGGCTTACGCATACGACGAGTTGCGCCGGGAGTTGCCAATGTGTAACCGCGGTTTCGTGCTTCGGCGAGTGTGTCGGGGCCAAAACTCAGACCAACGCCAAGATCGGCGATTTCGGTTGTGACTGCTACATCACTCCAGCTATCCAGGTCATAAACAAGTTGCGTTCGCTTGTCACCCATGAAACGGAAGTGTTCAAATTTGGTTGGACGGTTTGACGACATGCAACAAATCTAGTCGCACGGGTGTGTCGGTCAATACCTATCAGGCCTACTCATTAGGCTTGACAACATGAATGCTGACGCCGCTGAGCTTGCCCGCAGGCAGCACCAGCTAGATCTGCTCATTGCACGAGACAGCGAAATAGGAGAACGCGCAAAGTTGAGAGTTGCCAAAATCTATGGGCCAACCGCAACGAGCTCAATTGGTACCTACGACTTCAGTGATTCATTTGCCAAACGCGACCAAGTCAGCCGACGGGGCGACTGGGTGCACCGCAACTGGCTGCGACCAATCAGATTTTTCTATCGACATATCCCCAAACCAATTCGTTTTACAATCAAGAA
>DFDK01000015.1:0-853 GCA_002367695.1 Acidimicrobium sp. UBA3029
TACTCTCATTCGGTTCAAGTTGCTGCTGATACTTCATCGCAATTTGTTACGTCGTTGATGCTCATTGCGCCAATGTTGGATAAGGGATTGACAATTGAACTGACTGGAAACATCATTTCGCTTCCGTATATTGCAATGTCTGCATCGGTGATGAGATCATTTGGCGCAAAAGTACGTATTTCGGATGAGTGTAACATTGTGATTGATGGCGGGGGGTATGTAGGTTGCCAGTTCGCTGTCGAGCCAGATGCAAGCTCGGCTTCATATCCGTTTGCCGCAGCTGCAGTGGTGGGCGGTCGCGTGTGCGTCAATGGAATGTCGTCAACCATGATGCAAGGAGATAGTCGATTTGTCGATGTTTTACGACAAATGGGCTGTGAAGTTTTGGAAGACCAAGTTGGAATCACCATTAGTCGCCACGCAAACGAGCCATTACGTGGCGTTGATGTAGATATGTCGCAAATATCAGACTTGGTTCCGACGCTCGCCATCGTTGCGATGTTTGCGAAGACACCAACACGAATTCGCAAGGTTGGTTTCATCCGCAATAAAGAGAGTGACCGCATTGGGGATCTTGCAAGTGAAATGCGATCTCTTGGGGCAAAGGTTGTCGAACATGAAGATGGTCTCGAGATTTTGCCGCAAGCATTACACCCTGGCCGGTGTGACACACATCATGACCATCGACTAGCTATGGCATTTGGTGTTGCTGGTCTCAAACAGCCTGGCGTGATCATCGGAGAACCGCAGGTAGTGGGTAAGAGTTGGCCACAATTTTGGGAGATGCTCGAAGCGTTATGACACCCCCAGTTCTTAGGGATGACTATCTCAATACGCCAATACTTCGCCGTCT
>DFDK01000015.1:1215-1568 GCA_002367695.1 Acidimicrobium sp. UBA3029
TGCAATAAAGGGGTCAAGTTGAGCGAAGAACGAGAAATAATGACGTGGGAGTCCTTCGGAGTCGCGAGTCGCGAGCTTGCAGTGATGGTGGCCAAGAGTGGCTACGAACCCGACATTATTCTTGCAATTGCACGCGGTGGATTACTTGCAGCAGGCGCTCTCGGTTATGCGCTTTCTGTCAAGAACACCTACACCATGAATGTCGAGTTTTATACCGGAGTCAATGAGCGGCTTGCGGTGCCAATGATCCTTCCTCCCGTGCCAAGTCTCATCGACTTGAAAGACTCCAAAGTTTTGATCGTTGACGATGTCGCCGACACTGGCCATACATTGAAACACGTACTTGAGTTTTG
>DFDK01000015.1:1852-4771 GCA_002367695.1 Acidimicrobium sp. UBA3029
GATCAATGGATCAACTTTCCGTGGAGCGATAAAGATCCTGTTGCGCAACGCAAGTGGAGCGTCAAAGACGCCTGACTCATCTATCCCTGGTAGGTGATTGAAGAATCCAGGAATTCGTTGTCGGTAATATCACTTGCAGTGATGTCGGCAATCTCAAGGCCTTGCTCGCGCAAGATTGGCGTAGCTTTTGCAATGAAGTCATTTACTCGGGCCTCTTCTAGATCGCCAAAAGTTTGTGTATCGCCGTTGCCGACAATTCCCATTTCTTTTTGTGATCCAGCACCGTTAGCAACGTCGCCATCTGACTGAGTCCACCAGCTGTCGTATGCGGCGACCGTTGTGAGGATAATCGCGTTCGCACGAGTTGGATCCGCGATGTAGTCGAGTTGTGCCTGCTGAAAAATTGGAACGATATTCTCAAGGCAAGGGCGAAGCTCTTCGAGTCGATCTTTTCGAATAGCCAAGTTTTGTGCGTATGAGTTCCAGCCTGCATCATGAATGAGTTGGTAGCCGGTTGTGATTGCACCGCTTTCAAGATTTGCGTATTTGTATGGCTCGGACGTAGCGAAACCTTGGTGTGCGGCATCTTCTGTAGAGAGCAACAAGTTGCCTTTGTAGTTTGAATCCACTTGATCTTTTTGGATAAGTCCCTGCGCTTCGAAATATCGCATCCATGCTGGGTCGCCGTAGACATAAAAAGATTTGATTGTCTTGGCAGCGTCAGCGATTGTTTTGGCCCCAGGGTGTTTGGTTGCATCCCACAGCAAAACCTGTGGATTGATGTTGAGAGCGTTGAATACCGCGAGTGTCGGAGCATCGGTGTATCGAGTGATAGCCACGTCGGTACCCACGTAGCCAAATGTGATTGCATTGTCTTGATACATCTCTGTGACAACTGGAGACTCAAGGAATGGTCCGCCTGCACGAATCTCGAGGTTGACGCCCGTTGGTTGCCCATTAACGGCCAATGATCCGACTACTGCACCCGAATCTTTTGACGCTGTGGCGTCATCGCCCATGAGCTGGTAGAGACCACCGTGCTCTGACTCGGGGAACCAGTCTGTCTGTACAACAATCGTCGCGGGGCAAACATCTGCAAGTGATACTCCGGTAGTCGGTGCTGCAGCGGCAGATGTATCGGTTGCAGCGGGTTCACTGTTTCCACAGGCGCCAAGAAGTGACAAGGAAATTCCTACTGCGATTGCACTAACAATTGTTATATCGCGCTTGCTCATGTTGTTCCATTCTCCGTTGTCATTGTGAAATTGAACCTTCGTACCATCTACCAACAGCCCACGTGTTGAGAAGACCGAATGCGATAAAAAGCATAAGTCCCAAGAGGGTCGCAGCCAACGCTGTGACAAACATCGGGCCAGCTTGGCTATTTAAGAAAAATTGTGTGATGAGCTTGCCAAGACCGGGGTCACCTTTGGCAAAGAAGAAGTCGCCCACTATGGCGCCTATGACGGCCAGACCAGCTGAGATGCGTAGACCGCTAAATATTGCAGGACTTGCCGCTGGTAACTGAAGTTTTAGTAGTCGAATCGCGCGACTTGATTTATGCAGAGTGAACAGATCGTGCATATTTCTGGGAGTTGATTGAATACCAAATAGTGTGTTTGAAACGATGGGGAAGAGTGAAATGATCACCGTGACAAGTACTCTCGCAGCGAAATTGGAACCCACAAGTTTGATCATGAGGGGAACAATTGCGATGATCGGCGTGACTTGCAAGGCGATGAGGTAGGGCCAAAGCGAACGCTCAAGCCACTTGGCCTGGGCCATCAGCACTCCAGCTACTAGTCCTATGCAAATTGAAAGCGTCAAACCTACGAGCGAGGTTTTGAGGGAAATCCAAAATGCAGTGATGATTTTTGTTCGGACAATGCCGTGTATGTCTTCGAAGAGACGGTGGGGTGGTGGGATGATCATTGGCTTATTGGATGCTGGGGAGAAATTATTTTCTAAACCATAGGCGAGTGCATACCAAGCGAGTAGAAAAAGTACGAACACGACGGTTGGGCCAAAATATCGAGCAATGATTTTTTGAAGTCGAGTTTTAAAATTCATAATGTCTGCATTTCTCTCATCAGCACAGCGATCTGCCCACAGCACTTGGCAAATTCGGCGCTATAACGCAGCGACGGAGTACGTGGATACTCGAAAGGGATCTGTATTTCGTGCGCAATTGTTCCAGGTCGTGGCGACATGATGATGACTCGTTGTGAAAGATATACGGCTTCAGTTATGGAGTGAGTCACAAATACCGCCGAAAATTTTGCGGAAGCGAACATGGTAAGTAGATCGTCATTCAGTGATTCACGAGTGAATTCATCTACTGCAGCGAATGGCTCGTCGAGCAAAAGCAAACTTGGATCCGTTACAAGGGTGCGAGCCAGTGATGCTCGCATCTTCATGCCTCCAGAAAGTTGTCGCGGATACTTCTGAGCGCTGTCTTGTAGTCCAACAGACTCCAGGGCGAATTGAGCCTTGGCTCTGCGCTCGTTTTTATTGACTCCCCGTAACTCGAGCAATGTTTCAATATTTCGTAGCGTTGATCGCCAAGGCAACAGTGTTGGGTCTTGGAACACAAACCCGATATCACTTGTTGTGCTCGACAGAGTGCCGCTTGAGGGTTGTTGTAGTCCGCTGAGCACGCGCAGCAGTGTTGATTTGCCACAACCACTGGGGCCGACGAGCGCTACGAATTCGTGTGTTGCGATTTGCAGCGAGACTCCACGCAAGGCTTCGGTCGAGTCGGGGAATGACAAACAGATGTCATCTGCAGAGATCAAATGAGACCCCGAGCGATGAACGTTTGGGTTAGGCGTGGTGGAGTTCACCGAAGCGTCGGCTGAGCCGCATCCTCGTAGGGGTCACACAAATAATCTAATAGTGCCAATCATGCGATCGGCGAAT
>DFDK01000077.1 GCA_002367695.1 Acidimicrobium sp. UBA3029
ATTGCTGCAATCAATTCGTCGCTCAAGTCACTCGGATACAGGTACAACAACCGAGTGCGCTGTACTTTGGCGGCAACAGCACGCACTAGCGGAACAATCGAACCAGCACCAAGTTCGCTTGGGCGATCCTTGCCATAACTCGCCAGATCCTGTGCGATCAACACGATCTCTTTTGCGCCAAGCTCATCTACCTCATGCAAAATTGAAGATATGTCGCGACTACGTTGTGGACCCCTAAAACTTGGGATTGCACAAAACCCACAATTACGATCACAGCCCTCAGCAATTTTTACATACGCCCATGGCGCAGAGCTCTTTGGTCTTGGCAAATTAAGAAGATCAAATGAAGGGATTGGCGCAGCCGATATCGAAATTGGTTTGCGACCCATTTGCACGGGCACACCAAAACCGGCGACTTGATCGACTTCAGGCAATGCCTCTGCGAGTTCTGCCCCGTAACGCTCGGCCATACAGCCAGTGACTACAAGTCGGGCGCCATCTTTGCGCTGTGCACCCAGGGCAAGCACCGTGTCGATACTTTCTTTGCGTGCGTCTTCAATAAATGCACAAGTATTCACAACTACTAAGTCTGCAAGGGATGGATCATCAGTGGCAATTAAGCCATCTGCAAGCAACGTGCCGACAATTTTGTCAGAGTCAACATCGTTCTTTGGACAGCCAAGCGTCTCGACATAAAAACGTTGCTGCACAACATCCAATCCTACAGGCGAGTATTACGCCAATTCAGACACTTCACCCGTGAGGGAAACTCAGACAAAGTTGAGTTTGAGTCCTTTGTACGCCCACGGCATCGACACCAAACGACCCGTGCCGGAAAGCGTGATGTACGCAGTCTTATTGTCTGGTCCACCAAAGCAGATGTTGGTCGTCAGTGGGTCACCTGTCAAAATCTGCTCGAGTACCTCGCCATCTGGGGAAATCACCGTGATGCCGGCAGTTTGCAAACCAAGTGTGGCGACGCACACATTGCCGTCACCGTCAACCGCAAGCGAGTCGAACAACTGCAGCCCAGGCAACCCACACAGCAAGCCAGATGGATCAATTGGCGAGAACGGTGTTGTCTCGCCTGGCGCCGTAATCGTTGCTTGATAGACACGACCCGTGTGAGTCTCTGCCCAGTACAACTTGGTGCCGTCTGGAGACAAGCCAATTCCGTTTGGTGACTCGGTCGGAAAGATCACTTCCTTGATCATTGATCCATCGGTCTTGGCGTAATAGATACCAGTGAAGTCAGACGTGCGATGTTGGCGAATGCCGTGGTCGGTAAACCACATGCCACCCTGTTTGTCGAAAACCAAGTCGTTTGGTCCGCGCAACTTGATGCCGTCGCACTCTGTATAGAGGTCGGTCACTTTGCCCGATGCGATATCGACTCGTTGTATGCGGCCACCGATGTAGTTGTCTGGATTAAATGGTCCAGGAAATGTCAACCCAAGAAAATCAACTTCCGAAAATGATCCACCGTTGTTGCACAAATAGATTGCGCCATCAGGACCAACGGCAATTCCATTTGGACCACCAGGTGTGTCAGCAATTTTTTGCTTGCTTCCATCTGGCAACACTCGCGTAATCACTTTGCCAAACATCTCGACCAAGATCACGCTGCCATCGGGCATTGCGATTGGTCCTTCGGGAAATCGGAGTCCTGAGGCAATTTCGGTAAATTCGGTCATGGCGAGACTTTAGATCTCCGACCGGTCCGCCATGCAAGCGGCACAAATCTTGCTAACTGGCTTGTTGCAGTTGTTCGAGTTCTTCCAATGTCATCAACACTTCGCGAGGCTTTGAGCCATCGCTTGGGCCAACGATTCCACGGCTTTCGAGCAAGTCCATGATCCGTCCAGCACGTGCAAAACCGATCTTGAGCTTGCGCTGCAGCATTGAAGTCGAGCCCTGACGCGTGCGTACAACCAAGTCCATTGCCTGACGCAACAATTCATCATCACCGCTGTCGCCGGTGGTGCCCCCAAACAAATCTGCGCCGCTGCCACCACTCTTCTCGCCATCAACACCAGATACATATACGATTTCTGGTGCTTGACGGCGCCAGTGCCCAACAACCTTGCGCACTTCGGCTTCGTCAACCCATGCCGACTGAATTCGCTGCGACACCGACGTGTTTCCTGGCAACAACAACATGTCGCCTTTACCAATCAGTTTTTCTGCACCAGGTTGATCCAAGATCACGCGACTGTCGGTCAGGCTCGACACCGCAAACGCCATACGCGCAGGAATATTTGCTTTGATAACACCCGTAATTACGTTGACGCTTGGGCGTTGCGTTGCAACAATCAAGTGAATACCGACCGCACGTGCCTTTTGCGCAATGCGAGTGATGCAATCTTCTACATCGCGAGCCGCAACCATCATCAGGTCATTCAACTCATCAACCACAATCAAAATGTATGGAATACGATCAAAACTCTGGTCGGTGTTTTGTTCTTCCGACAAGTCTCCGCGGTCATATGCAGCGTTGTAACCAACGATGTCTCTAAAACCGGCCTCGACCAATAAGTCGTAACGACGCTCCATCTCTTTCACAGCCCAACCCAACGCGTTTGCGGCTTTCTTTGGGTTTGTTACTGGCGGCGTAAGCAAGTGTGGCAACCTGGCGTACTGTGCCATTTCAACCTGCTTTGGGTCAATCAAAATCAACTTCACTTGATCTGGAGTCGAACGCATCAGTACCGACGTGATGATGCAGTTGATCGCACTTGACTTACCGGCGCCCGTGGTACCGGCAATCAACATGTGTGGTGTTGTTGAGATATTGAGGAATACGGCGCGACCAGCAATGTCTTTGCCCACCGCAACATCAAGTGGATGTCCTGCCGATCGTGCTTCTTGGGACATCATCAAGTCACCAAGCGACACCAACTCGCGCTGAGCGTTTGGTACTTCAATACCAATCGCCGACTTGCCAGGAATTGGTGCCAAGATGCGCACATCAGTTGCAGCCATTGTGTACGCGATATCGCGAGACAACGAAGTCACTTTGGCAACTTTGACGCCACCACCCAACGACAACTCAAATCGCGTAACTGTTGGGCCGCGCGTGTATCCAACTAATTCGGTTTCTACGCTGTGTTCTTTAAGCGCTTCAACCAGTTTCATGCCGCGCTCTTGGGTTGCGCGCTCATCGGCTTTCTCGTGTCGCGTTACAGTCAACATGTCGAGCGTGGGCAATGACCAACTACTTGGGTTTGCCCCAGGCCCTAGAGGCATTTGTTGAGCAACACCTTTCACAATTGCTGCTGCCGAAGGTGACATAGATGAAGTTGCTAGATCAATTTGTGAAAGTTTTGGTTTGCGCTTTTTGCGCTCGCGACGGGGCTTTACAACTTCTTCATATTCATCTTCATTTTCTTCATCGCTATTTTCTGCGTCTAGATCATCGCCATATTCGCGAGCAGCAACGTCCTCATCATCTAATGCAATGTCGTAAAACTGTGGTTCGGAAGAATCATCATTTAATTGCTCGTCATGCCTATCGTCTCGTCGACTACCGTCACGACGACCCTGTGGCATTGACACGCCGTTTACCCACGACGATATGCGGCGATACAACTCTGGCAACGTATTGCCAGTTATCAACAACACACTCCCCAGCATTGACCCAAGCAACAAAATTGTTGTGGCAATACCACCGATGCTTTGTCGCAACGGCTCCCCAATTAACCAACCCATCCATCCACCTGCACTCGAGAGTGCATTCATTTCGGCATGTATCGAGCCACCACCTTTAAGAATGTGAACTTCGCTGAGCACTGCGGTAGACAAAACAGTCCAACCAAAAGCCAAACGCACTCTGTGTTGCACTTCGGTGCGCTTAATAAAGGCAACGCCAGCGCCGATAACCAATATAGGAATGACATATCGACCGATACCGATCGTCCACGACAACAACGTATTGAGACCACGACCAACTGGGCCTGCGATGTGTGCGTAGACCGACATAAAGAGCAAGATGCCAAGACACACCAAGGCGATGCCACCAAATTCGTGGCCACGACCCTCAAGAATCGACTTCAAAATAGACGGACGACGGGCACGCCTAAACTGCATCTCATCTGGGTCAACGCGCTTATGGCTACGCAGAGGCCTGATCTGGGCGTCGCCGCGTGGCGCAGGACGCGACTGGGTGCGCCTCGAAGAAGACCCCTTACGGGGCTTGGTTGCCATTGAACAAACTTACCAATGGGGTACCACCCAATTGGGGCATACCCAAATTGGGCCTATGTCTCCATCACGATCGGCACGATCATTGGACGACGCTTGGTTCGCTCCGAGACAAACTTGCCAGCGGCGCGGCGCACTTCTTTTTCGAGTGCGTCCACGTCACGAGTGCCTGCTTTAAGTGCCTTCTCAAC
>DFDK01000102.1:0-6127 GCA_002367695.1 Acidimicrobium sp. UBA3029
ATCGAGCGAATTTGCTTTGTCTCGAACCCTCGCAGTGATAGTTGCCCCAACAACTATCGCAAGAGCAATAAGCGCAGCGGCCATGACCACAGTTGTTGCGCTTACCTCTCCAAGATCGGCATCATGTTCCGCCGATGCCGTAAATCGAATCCAGTAGTACTGCCAGATGTTTTTGAGTGATGACATTTTCTATTTCCTCTTTCAGTTAGTTAATTATTAAATAAAGCATTGAGTTGCTCGCTGGAATGTGTGCATAGTTGTGCCAAATATGCAGCAACGACTAAACATTTACAATCCCCCCACAATCAATGTGACTGCCGGGTATCCGATCAGGACAATGAATGCCAGGAATAACAACACCATCGGCACTCCCATGCGCTCAGTGGATGAATTTGCAGCCGCCTCAATCTCACTCATCTGACGGTGTCGCAGTGATTCTGCTTTTGCCGACAGCGATGACCGAATGCGCGCGCCATGCTCACCTGCCAATTGCACACTGCCCGCGACTTCAACAACTTGCACGAGATTGAATCGCTCACCCAAGGCAGCGAGTTCGACCCACGGAGAACGATGTGAACTGCGAGCACGAACAAGTGCATTACGGAGTTGTTCAAAAGCCCAGCCGTCTCCAGCATCGGCCGCAGCCAGCAATGCGGTCTCTGTGCCAGCACCGCCGGCAAGTAACACATTGGTGAGATCAAGAAAACTCGAGAATGCATGCAAAAAACTTTTGCGCCTTCGTTGGGCTGTGTTTCGCAGCATGCGGTCTGGAAGCACAAAACCCAGAATCCCACAACTGAATGAACCGAGCAGCAGCAAGCTCGTGGATGGACTGCCACCAATAGTTGTGATTAACGCGCCGCACGCAATCGGGGAAAAACAACCGATCAGACCTCCGACCAGTTTTTGTACCACCATGTCTTGAGCCACTCGCTCAGTAAGTGCCAAGTCGGTACGATGTCGATCACCCATTCGTTGACGCAAATGTGCTTGTACTTTCGGAAGTGTGGCAGCAAGAACATCTCGACAACGTTGCGTGATAGTTGGCATGGTCAACATGATCAACCCAACCCCAATGCACAAACCCGAAAAAACGACCGAAATCATCGAACTACCTTTACTCGGCGGCGCACAAATCGCTCAGGAACTTCGATCTGCGACATTGCGTGCATCATCACGACCGCCACAACAAATGTCATCAAGATCATTGACAAAATAAATTGTCCCTCAACCGACTCGTAGGGCTGCAGATAGTCACGATTGAATATAAATAGTCCACCTACAAACACAGAGATCACTCCAGTAATGATGCGAACTGCACTTCGTGTTCGCGAACGTCCCACCCACACCCTGCTGCGCATTCGACTTTCATCTCGTGCACATTGGGCCAAATGACCCAGTAACACGCCAATGTCTCGAGCCTGATGCTGGGTTGCAGTTACTAGTGCCGCAGCAACAAAATCGGCAGTCGGATGATCAACATCTTCAGCAAACCGACGCAACCCGTCGGTGAGCGACCCATACGACATAAATGCCGCGAGTCGTTCGACCGCCTTAATAATCGGGTGTGGTGCGTGCTGGGCGGTCGCGATGATTGCTTGTTCAAGACCGTGTGCACCTGCAAGTGTGTCGCGCAACTGTTCAGTCCACGATGCAATTGCATCAACCAACTCCTGCTCGTCGCGATGTTTGACTGGACGACGACCGATACCAGGTGTTGCACCTGCGACCGCCCCTGCAGCAAACGCAATCACCACCCAACCACTCGCGATGTACACCACTAATGCAATTATTGGAACTAATAGTGACTGCCATCTCCACACAAAACCCGAGCTTGAAACTGAAGCGTGAGAATTAAACAATGTTGAAAGCCCACGCCCGCCGCGAAATGCAACCTTGAAAACAAATGCACCAAGACCCGCAATGGCACCCAAACCTGCAACAAGTAATGCACTCACGAAGCGTCCTCGCTCTTTTGCACGCTGGATATATCAGCGCCCAGCCCGTGAGCGGTAAGAAGTTTGCGGGTCTGTTCTCGCATTGGGAAACCAGTCACCAGACCATCTTCGATTTCGAGATGAAAGATCTCGTTGGAAACAATGGTTGAACCTTCACTGTCAACTACTTCACGCACTGAAGTAACCCGGCGTACAGAGTTCGTGTTATCGATGTAGACAACGAAGTGAATTGCACTCGCTACAAGCAAGTTCACGGTTTCGACTGGCAATCCAGTTGACGCCATCGAAACATATGCAGCCAACTTAGGAAATACCGATCTTGTGCTATCGGCGTGCATCGTGCACATCGAACCGTTATTTCCCTGACTCATTGCCATCAACATTGGAAACGCTTCCGCACCGCGCACCTCTCCAACAATCACACGATCCGGATCCATCCTCAGCGCCATTCGTGTGAGATCCGCAAGAGTTATCTCCCCACGCCCTTCAATGTTTGCAGGCCGTGACTGCAGTGAGTCGTGATCTGGGTGCAGATCTTCAAAGCGTTCGAGTCCGAGTTCGTACGCGTCCTCTATTGTCACAATTCGTTCACTCGCACCAACTTCATTTATCAGTGCGCGCAGCAATGTTGTCTTGCCGGAACCTGTTCCGCCGGCAATCACAATGTTGCGCTTGGCGCTTACAGCAGCAGCAAAGAAGTTTTGGAGAGTCTCGTCAAATAATCCCCGCAATCGCAACTCGTTTAACGACGAAATTTCAAAGCGGTGTCTGCGGATCACGAGACTTGGTCGAGCCGATACATCCATCGTCGCAAACAGTCTCGAGCCATCGGGCAACTGCAAGTTGAGTTCGGGCGTAGCCGCATCAAATCGTCTCTCCGTACGACCCATTCGCGCCGCAGCACGACGTATCAATTCGATTAATTCATCATCAGAGTCAACAACAGGTGCAACCTTCAGTCGGGTTCCATTGCGCAGCTTTACCCACACCGGGGCGCAGCCTCGAACATGGATATCACTAATTTCGAGATCATCCAACAACGATTGCAATCGTCCAAGACCAAGCACTTGTGCGATGGCTGCATTTGCGAGTTGTAGTTCCTGTAAATCCGAAAATGGAACTTGACCCTCTTGGCGACGAGATGTTCCCAACCTTGCGCACTCGGCATGTGCGGCACTTCGAGCAAAATCCCACTCTTGTGTAACCAGGAAGTCTGTATTGCCTTGTGCCCGTCGAAGGATACGTTCGTCGGCAAGCGCTTCGCCGACTCGTGATGCAAGTGCAGTGACCAATTGGGCATCAAGTGGAGCTTGTTCGGTCTCGGTACCTACCAACAAGATTGTCACGGTCGCACATCCGTTGCAACATCGCCAAGCAGCGCAATATGCACATTGCCTGCACCTGCAATTGCCAAAGCAAGATCAATCGGGCCGCGCAAGGTAATCACTGCTGCACTCAGTGAGTTGTCTGGTTGCACGATTGACCACACGGTTACTACCTGGCCATACAAAGCAGGTGGAAGTGCGCCTCCACTTGACATATCTGGCGCAAACACCACCTGCACTCGGTCGCCATCGGCGAGTGCTGGAGGGAAGTCGCCAACTTCGACCGCTGTTGATGTGAGTGCCTCACCACTCGCAAGTGGATCTCGCATCTGCAACATCGATGGATGGATCGGCGTAGATGGATCGATGTCTATAGCCATTGACTTGCCGACTAGAGACTGCGCGTCACCTGCTTTGACAAATGATTTACCCGACTGCTCAGAGAGTTCCATCGCCAACAAATCGCTTGGTGCAACTACATGTCCTCGCGCAAGAAAATGTGAAGCGGATACAACCGTGATGGTGTTTGTAGCGGATTGAAAAAGTAGTAGCGAACCAAGTGCCCCACCGATCACGAGAGCGATACCTATTGCCATCTCGGGCACACGCTGCTTACGTGGTGAACTGACAGATTTTTTGAGCGCATCTGATGGAGTGATGGAATTCCCATTCACACTCGGACGCGACCTGGTAAGCACATTCAACCTTCCTTGATTCATTTGGATTACCCCTTGGTTTGTTTGTTCTTGTGCCGCCATGTGTACGGAGAGTCAGTAGAGCGGACATATTTTCTTGGATTCCACTCCTGCTCTCAAGAAATCGAATTACAAATCTGGCATTTGCTGGTAATTGATAGCTACAGTGACAGTCGTCGTGGTAGTGCTGGCGTAGCCTTATAAGCAATGTCCACCACGGTCCCAACTACACCGCCAGCCGTGCTGCCCGTGGCTAATGACCCCTGCTGGTGTGGCAGTGGTCGTAAGTACAAGCGTTGCCACAAGCAGTTAGACGGTCGTGTGGTGCCGCATGCGGTGAGCCCACGTCGAGAAGTACCAGCACATATCGTGCGGCCGCCATATGCCGAAACAGGCAAGGTGCAGCGTTGGCAAGAATCTGCAGTCAAGACACCCGAGATCATCGAGAAAATGCGAGTAGCGGGGGCGATGGGCGCCGAAGTGTTGAAGTTGGCAGGAGAATTTGTGCGCCCCGGTATCACCACCGACGAGATTGATGTTTATGTGCACAACATGTGCATTGAACGAAACGCATACCCAAGCCCACTCAACTATTCCGGTTATCCAAAGAGTGTGTGCACTTCGGTTAATGAAGTTATTTGTCACGGAATACCTGATGCGCGAGTACTCCTCGACGGCGACATCATCAATCTTGACGTGACGTGTTATTTCAATGGCGTACATGGAGACACCAATGCAACTTTTGCTGTTGGAACGATCGACCAAGAAAACAAAAACCTGATTCATGTGACCGAAGAGTGCATATGGCGCGGTATTGAAGCCGTTGTGCCGGGTCGTCCATTAAGCGATATCGGCAAAGCAATTGAGACGCGAGCCAAGCAAGACAAACTCGGTGTGGTGCGCGCGTTTATCGGGCACGGAATTGGCGAGCAGTTTCACACCGACATTCAAGTACTGCACTATTACGACTCTCATAACAACACGATCATGCGACCGGGAATGACATTTACGATCGAACCAATGATCACACTTGGCACTTGGCAGCACCGAATGTGGAACGACGACTGGACAGCAGTAACTGCAGACGGCAAACGCACCGCCCAGTTTGAACACACAGTGCTTGTGACCGACACGGGTGTTGATGTACTTACCGGAGGCCCGGGGGCTGCGTCGCCAAACGCACCGTGGAAGCGTTAAGTAAAAAGGGTTTAATGTAGATGATTGACGCAATTGACGTAGAGCGTTATTTACGTTTTGACCGAAGCAATTGGGCCGAGTTGCGCGCGCAGACGCCGCTTACCTTGCACGAAAAAGATCTTGAAGCATTGCGTGGTATTAACGACCGCATTGACTTAGAAGAAGTGGTGGCCATCTATTTGCCGCTCACTCGCCTACTCAATTTGTATGTGAGCGCCACACAAAACTTGCATCGCGTTGCTGCAACATTTTTGGGCACTATTTCGCCAAAGATGCCGTACGTCATCGGCATTGCTGGCAGCGTTGCCGTAGGCAAAAGCACCTCCGCGCGTATCTTGCAAGCACTGCTCACGAGATGGCCAGAGCACCCACGGGTTGAGTTGATCACCACCGACGGATTCTTGTATCCAAACGCCGTTCTTGAAAGCCGTGGAATCATGAACCGCAAGGGTTTCCCTGAAAGTTATGACACCAAGCGGCTCGTGCAGTTTCTGCGCGAAATTAAGGCTGGAATGCCCGATGTTTCGGCACCTGTGTATAGCCACGTCGAGTATGACATCGTTGAAGGTGACAGCCAAGTAGTGCACCAACCCGACATTTTGATTGTTGAAGGGCTCAACGTCTTGCAAGTTGGCAGTGACGCAATGGAGTTTGTGAGTGATTACTTTGACTTTTCGATCTACATCGATGCAGTAGAAAGTGATATTGAGCAATGGTACGTCGAGAGATTTTTGGCGCTACGACAGACCGTGTTCAGCAATCCAGACAGTTTTTTTACACACTTTGCGCAACTCACCGACGACGATGCCGTACAGGTTGCTCGGGGTATCTGGCGCGAAATCAATGGCAAGAACCTGAGCGACAATATCGCCCCTACTCGCACGCGTGCATCGCTAGTGATGCAAAAAGATGCAAACCACCGCGTTACCGAAGTGCATTTGCGCAAGCTGTA
>DFDK01000102.1:6346-7845 GCA_002367695.1 Acidimicrobium sp. UBA3029
GACTGATCAAGTTCCCACAAAATTTCATACGGAACATACGCACCAAACCCGCCAATAGCAAGCACCGGCATGATGTCGCTGTGCAGCGAATTGCCGACCATGCAAAAGTGATGTGGGTCGATGTTGAGACTTAAGAGCACGCGTCGATACGTAGCCGGGTCTTTTTCGAGCACGATCTCGACGTGATCAAAATGATGCGCCAAACCACTTGTCTCGACCTTGCGAGTTTGGTGCACGAGGTCGCCCTTTGTGATCAACACAATTCGGTGAGTTTGTGCAACTTTGCTCAACACATCGGCCACGCCCTCAAACAACCTGACTGGCTCGGTGAGGTGCTCGCGTACACCGCGCAAAATCTCTTGCAAAACCTTATTGGGCACAGTTCCATTAGTGATCGAAATTGCTGCTTCAACGGCTGAAAGACCAAACGATTTGACGCCGTACCCGTAAGTGCCGATATTGACGCGTTCGGTTGCAACCAACGCAGACTTAATGTCGATCCCCGCTGGTGCGTAGGGAGAAACTAAATCGACAAAACGATTTTCGTTATGCCGAAATGAGTCTTCGCTAAACCACAGCGTGTCGTCGGCATCGAAGCCAATCGCATCAAAATGCTCGGTGCTCGACATGACTAACGGTGTAGTGCGTTGAGATAGTTGTAGACCGTGATGCGCGAGACACCCATCGCATCGGCAACGTCTTCAACCGCACGTCGAACCGTAAATGCACCGCGTTCGTCGAGTAATCGAATTGCGGTTTGTTTTTCATTTCGAGAAAGTTGCGACAAGCGCGCACCGAGTTCGCGCTCCACTCCCTCAATAATGCGGTCGAGTGCGCCGTGCAAGGCGGGCAACCTCACACCCGCAACTATCGTGCCATCCCACATCAATGGAATATCACCCGCAATAAGAGCATCCGGCGTAATAAGTTCGGCTCCAGTTGCCTTCAGTAATGGCTTGACAGAGGCAATCAGTGGATGATTTGGAATCATCATTCGATTCCAACATCAACGCTCACATATGTTGCACCATTGCCGTATGCGGCGCGCATCAATTCTGCAATTACTTCTGGCAACTGTTCTTTCGTTACCGAAAATGATGAACCAAACGGACCAAACTCAACCTTTAGGCCAAAACGTTCAACCGCGGCAACGGCTACCGTCACATGGGCGCCTGGGGATCCTTCAATGAATGGTTCAATGGTGAACTCGACGTGCAACATGGTGCCTGCCTTGTGTTTGAGTAGAAATCTCAATAATACGCACAACTCACGCACTTTCGGCTGTGGGGCCGACAGCACCATTGTGCCTACCATTGTCTCATGGCTTCGACACCAAAACTTCAACCAGCAAACGAACGACATGGTGCAACAACTGGAGTTATTGATCAGGCAACCGGAATGCTCGAGTACGCCCGCGAGATAAGGCGCGACCTACACACCTGGCCAGAAATTGGTTTGGACTTACCGAAGACGCGCGACCGTGTGTTGACGGCGCTTGA
>DFDK01000102.1:8160-8792 GCA_002367695.1 Acidimicrobium sp. UBA3029
GACAAGCCAGGACCAACAGTGATGCTCCGCGGTGACATGGACGCACTCCCAATGCCCGAAGACACAGGACTGGAGTTTTCATCTCGTATAGAAAATGCAATGCACGCTTGTGGACACGACACCCACGTAGGCATGCTCGCCGGTGCGGCACGCATGTTAAGCGAGCGCAAAGCCGACTTACCCGGTCGTGTGTTGTTTATGTTTCAGCCAGGCGAAGAGGGTTACGGCGGTGCCGAATACATGCTCGATGAAGGCTTGCTCGATGTGCCAAAGCAAGCTGACGGTTCTGCTTCACCAATCACAGCCGCTTACGCGATCCACATCACTTCTTCGATGCCTGCCGGATTCCTTGGCACAAAAGGTGGACCGATCATGGCGTCGAGCGACCGACTCGACATCATCATCACCGGAAAAGGTGGTCACGCATCAGAACCTTTCCGCACACTCGACCCTGTGCCGGTTGCCAGCGAAATTGTTTTGGCGCTTCAAGCATTGGTCACACGCCGTCACGATATTTTTGACCCAACCGTTGTCACCATCACTCGAATGATTGCTGGTACTGCTTACAACGTGATCCCAGAAACTGCTCGACTTGAGGGAACCATTCGCGCAGTGAGCGCGGCAACACGCGC
>DFDK01000102.1:9036-9299 GCA_002367695.1 Acidimicrobium sp. UBA3029
TCGGCCGACTTTGCACTCGACATCGCAGAATCAATCGTTGGACCAACACAAGTTGCAAAATTTCCGAACCCAGTGATGGGTGCAGAGGATTTCAGTTATGTACTGGAAAAACTTCCAGGCGCAATGTTGTTTCTTGGTGGCACACCAAACGGTGTTGACCCGCGCAATGCCCCACCGAATCACTCGAACCGTGTTGACTTTGAAGAAGATGCAATGACGACAGGCATGGCGTTGTATACATCACTTGCCTTGCGCACACTCGG
>DFDK01000039.1:0-3639 GCA_002367695.1 Acidimicrobium sp. UBA3029
ACTGGCGGGCCATACCTGGTTCGGCCGCAAACCAACTAGACGCCAAACCATACGCATTGATTTCGGCTGAGCGCGCCGTGAAAGATCATTTGAAACGCATCAAACTAGATGCAACTGTTTCGGTATCTGATGCTGGGTTTATTCAGGTACGACCAACAATTAGTTCGCCTCCGCCAAAGGTGTCAATCATTATTCCTACTCGAGGTGATGGTCAGCGAATTTGGGGAGTACATACCTGCTTAATCGAAAATGCTGTAGCAAGCATTCTCAATAAATCAACTTATTTGAATTATGAAATCGTTGTAGTTCTCGATGTAAAAGAAAGTAAGCCACTGCATCCGGTTTCCCTACCCGATGACCCACGCATTTCTGTTGTGCATTACGACTCTCCATTTAATTTTTCCGACAAATGCAATATTGGAGTAAAAAACTCAAACGGCAAGATAGTGATCTTGCTTAATGATGACACGGAGGTAATTGATTCTGGCTGGATTGAGACACTGGTATCGATGCTGCAATTTCCGGGTGTTGCCATGGTTGGTCCAATGCTTTTGCTCGAAGACTCGCGCATTCAGAGCGCCGGCCACACCAATATTCCTTCGCCACACAACATTGGAAGTGGCTTGTCATCCAACCAAACGGGAAAATTTGGAATGTTTGGTGTGACGCGTCGGGTCAGCGGTGTGACTGCAGCGTGCGCTGCGATTCATCGCTCAATTTATGAAGAGCTCGGTGGTTTTTCTATCGACTTCCCTGCGTGTTTTAATGATCTGGATTTTGGGAACAAAGTACTTGAGGCGGGATATCACATTGTGTGGACTCCACTCGCCCGTCTGTTTCATTTTGAGTCACTGACACGAGACCCAGCGGTCGCACCGCACGAAATGGCCATGCTTGAAAAACGCTGGAAGCGCTATTTCGGTAGAGAAGACTATTCTCGACAACCTGCATAGATCATTTGGTCGGCTGTAAAGGCGTAGAATGGTGGAGTGTTAACACGCGCGCGACGCACTGGAATTCGACCAATTGAAATCGGTCGTCAAATCATCGCAGCAATGGACGACCAGGCTGCGACACACAATGGTGATGTAGCTCAACGATATGTAGTTGGTCTCCATAAATCCGACTTGAGTGCATTGAGAGATTTTTCCAAGGCGTTGTTGAGTGAACTGCGTCAGGCAATAGCCAATCATGCAAAATTTGAGGGTTACACCATTGCGGGTGAAGCCGATGTGACGCTTGAAGAAGATGTGGCTCTGCGCATTGGATCATGCGTTGTCACCCCGGGCGAAGCTGCAGCCAACCAACAAGCTGTATCTGCCCACAGTAAGCCGATTGCACAACCACATCAACACGCAGCACTTCGTGCTGTTGTGGTGCTTGCCGACGGTTCGCGCCATACTCTCGACGGAGATCTCGTAACAATTGGTCGCCAGGCCTCTTGCACAATTATGATTGCTGATAACAACCTCAGCCGTGTACATGCGCGATTTCGTACCGGGGATGACGGATGGACCATTGAAGACCTCGGTAGCACGAACGGCACAAAAGTGAATGGTGTGCTTATCACCGAACCAACACTTCTTACTTCTGGACAATCAATCGCACTTGGGTCATTACAACTAGTTTTTGAGCAGGCATAGTTGCCTCTTAGTGCCATGTTGACTCTCGCTATTGGTGCGGCTACCGATACTGGCAATCTGAGAGATCAAAACGAAGACTCACATATTGCAGAACAGGGACTATTTGCAGTTGCAGACGGCATGGGTGGACACAATGCGGGTGAAGTTGCAAGCGCAATGGCAATTAAACACCTACGAAGTATTGCGCTCAGTGGTGTTTCGTCGGCAGAGGCGTTTGCCCAAATGGTTCGCGATCTCAACAGCGACATTTATGCAGCAGCAACCTCATCTACCGATCAGCGTGGTATGGGGACAACTCTGACTGCAGCTGCGTTGCTTGAATCAGTGGGTGACGTAGCTCAACCGTCGCAAATTGTGATTGCCAATGTTGGCGACTCTCGTACATATCTCTTGCGTTCTGGAGAGTTGCGACAAATGAGTGTTGATCATTCGTATGTGCAAGAACTTGTCACCGAGGGTTTACTCACAGTTGACGAAGCGCGCACTCATCCGCGACGTAATATCGTTACTCGCGCACTTGGCATTGACGCACAAGTTTCGGTTGATACATGGACAATACCCATGTTTGAAGGTGATCGCTTTATGTTGTGTAGCGATGGACTCGTAGACGAAGTGCCGCTTGATGAGATTACCGAGATGATGCTGGAGCACAGTACGCCACAACATGTCGCTGAGCGATTAGTGGCAGCTGCAAAACAGCATGGTGGACGCGACAACATAACGGTGATCGTTATGGATGTCAACACAAACATTGAAGCAGTGGCACCAGAAGGGGTTGCTAGTCCAAGTATTGATCCCAAAAGCACCCCTTCAATCAAAAAACAGATTTTTGCACTCGTTGTAGTAGCGGTGCTGGGCATTGGTGGGTTGGTTGTACTTCGCCACCAACGAAGTGGGTATTTCGTGGCGTTCACCAACTCTTCCTCGTCGGCATCAATTGCTATTTATAAGGGTCAGCCTGGTGGGTTGCTATGGATCAAACCAACCGTTGTTCAAGTTTCAACTATGAAGCGACATGCGATGCAATCAGTGTTTCAACGAGAAATAGACAGAGTCCAGCGATTTGATTCGGTAGATAAAGCTCGTTCGTATCTTAAAATATTTGATGCTGTGGTGAACTCACGTGGTTAGCAATATGCCTATTGTCAACAATCGGTACCGCATCGAGCGCAATGTTGGCCGCGGCGGCATGGCAGAAGTGTTTTTGGCACATGACCTCTTACTTGATCGCCCTGTCGCTCTAAAGGTTTTGTTCGCTGAGTATGCCAATGATCCAAACTTTGTTGAGCGCTTTCGTCGAGAGGCTCAGTCTGCTGCTGGGCTCACTCATCCCAACATCGTTGCGGTATATGACTGGGGGAAAGTCAATAACACCTACTTCATTGCAATGGAGTTTGTGCAAGGACGAACACTGGCGAGCGTCTTGAAAGAAAAATTGCGTCTCGATGCCCGACAAGCCAGTGATATTGCGGTTGATATCGCAAGCGCTTTGGGTTTTGCACACGAAAATGGTGTAGTTCATCGCGATATTAAGCCGGGAAATATCTTGATTGGATCCATGGGCCAAGTGAAAGTTGCTGACTTTGGTATTGCGCGAGCGCTCGGTGCCGCAGTTGAAGACGGCCTGACACAAACGGGTTCGGTGATGGGCACTGCTACATACCTCTCTCCCGAACAAGCACAAGGTTCGCAGCCAGATCCGCGAAGTGATATTTATTCGCTTGGAGTGGTGATGTACGAAATGGTCGCGGGGCGGGTGCCGTTTATTGGTGATAATGCAGTTGGAATTGCATACCAACAAGTGCACGGGGTGCCTCCTGCGCTGAGCGAATTTGTCACTGATGTCCCCCCAGAATTCGAAGCGATCGTTGCCAAATGTATGGCCAAATCTGCAGAGCGTCGTTACGCAAAGGCTGGCGCACTGCGTGATGATTTGCGCAGATTCAGCGCTGGAGAAGAAGTTGTTGCACTTACCGATGTTCGTGGCCGCAAGAAT
>DFDK01000039.1:3932-7427 GCA_002367695.1 Acidimicrobium sp. UBA3029
AAGAGCGACCGCAACGAATACGAGGATTCGTATGACGAAATTGCTCCTCGACGAGCAGCGTCATATTTGTTTGGTGCACTATTTACCGCAGTTGTTTTACTGGCGGCCGGAGTGTTTATTTATAGAACTATTGATCGTGGGTCTACAACCGCTCTCACGATTCCAGATGTCACCAACCGGACTCAAGCCGAGGCAAGCCAACTACTACTCGATATGGGGCTCACACCAATTCCTAATGCAGTGATAAATGATGCTGTCGATGATGACATTGTGTACGCACAAGACCCACCTGCCACCGCCGCTGGTCATCAGGGTGACGTAGTCACCATCACGTACAACCCTGCGCGACAACTGCAAACGGTCCCACCCATTCAGGGTCTCTCTGTTGAAAATGCAACCAAGATACTCGCCCCTCTTGGGTTCCAGTTGGTGATTCTCGAAGTTCGAAATGATCCGCTCGTGCCGTTGAATCAGATCATTACTCAAGAACCATTAGCGAACGAACAGGTTCGCTCTGGATCTGCAGTTTCTGTAGTTGTCTCTGGTGGTACTGGTGGAAACAATATTCCAAATATTGAAGGACAAGTTTCGTCGGCCGCCGAACAGTTGCTTAAAAGTTCTCCCTACAACTTCATTGTCAAAATTACGGTCGAACCGAGCGCAACAGTCGAACAGGGTCGTGCTATTCGTACCGATCCAGCCATTGGCACACCTCTTCCTGCTGGTTCGGCAATCTCGCTCATAGTTTCTAGTGGATCACCAACCGTTATTGTCCCCGACGTGACAGGCAAATCTGAGGGTGAAGCACAGATCGCAATAAATGCTGCCGGTTTAATCACTGAAATCAAATATCAAAATGTGCCTGTTGGTGATGCGAACGATAATCGTGTCATTTCTCAGAGCAGAGAGGCTCAGTCTGCGGTTGCTCCCGGCTCCACAGTCATACTTGTTATCGGTCAATCAACCACGCCGTAATCGCGTTTAGTTTGTTGTTCGTTTTGCCTTCTCTACAAAAACTTTGAGTAAATCATGTCCCAGTGTTGTCAAAATACTTTCTGGATGAAACTGCACGCCCTCAACATCGAGCGTGCGATGTCGTACCCCCATAATCATTCCGTCCTGGGTTTGTGCCGTTACCACCAACTCGGGTGGAAGTGATTCACGCTCAATAATCAGAGAGTGATACCTGGTTGCAGTGATGGGAGATGGTGAACCAACAAATATTCCCTCACTGGTGTGATGCACCTCTGATGTTTTGCCGTGCAGAAGTTCTGGCGCACTCACCACTTTTGCCCCATACACATGACCAATAGCTTGATGTCCTAAACACACACCCAGCACAGGCACCACCCCAGCAAATGCCGTAATCGCATCACACAACACACCAGAATTTTCGGGTCTTCCGGGGCCAGGAGACAACAACACTGCAGCTGGCTTGAGTGCAACGAGATCTGCAACACTCATCGAATCATTACGCACCACGATTGGCTCAGCGCCAAGCTCACCAAGATATTGCACCAGGTTGTAGGTGAAACTGTCATAGTTATCGAGCACAAGTATGTGAGCCACCCCGTAATACTGGCAGCCGATAGGGCGAGGCGAAACCTTATTTACGATCTACACTGGAAAACTCATGGCACCTTCAAAACGACGCACCGGTGGTCGCACCACACCAAAGGGCACTAAGCCTGGTCATCTGCACGAAACCCACCGCTTGGACCACTCAGATCCGACATCGATCCAGGGCAATACCGTTGCCGAAGCATCATCGCGATACACGCCCCCTGTGGCCCGTGAGGTGAAGGTCAGTCCGCAATGGGTTCCAGTGTTGATGTTTACACTGCTTGGCGTCGGCGCCCTCATTATCTTGTTTTACTACCTGGGTTTCGTACCTGGTGGTCGCAGTAATTGGTACCTGTTTGCCGGTCTTACTGGTGTTTTGGGTGGTCTATTTACTGCCACCAAATATCACTAGTTTTTTGCTCACTCAATCGGAGCAACAAAATCCATGTCTTCAAGACAGTGCCGTGGTGGCGGTGGGTCTTGATCAGGTGCCATCACCATTCGTAATTCAACACCACAAACTCCACAGCGATAACGCACGTTAATACGTCGCATCTCTCCTGCTGGGGGCGGCGCAGGAAGTGATGAGGTCATGCTCTTCAACATGCCAAGACCAAACTTCCAGATACCAAAAAAGAGTGCGACGCCCAAAAGGAACCAAATAGTGGTTCCGAACGACATGTTGAGTTACGTCTTAGAGACGTTCGATGATAGTGGCATTGGCCATGCCGCCACCTTCACACATTGTTTGTAAACCGTAGCGACCACCGGTGCGCTCAAGTTCGTTTAACAAAGTGGTCATGAGGCGTGCGCCAGATGCACCGAGTGGATGACCGAGTGCAATTGCTCCGCCGTTGACATTGACTTTGCTCATGTCTGGGTGTAATTCTTTTTCCCATGCCAAGACCACCGAAGCAAAGGCTTCATTGATCTCAATCAAATCGATGTCGTCCATGGTGAGACCAGCACGCTCAAGAACTTTTTTGGTAGCCGGAATTGGTGCGGTCAACATATAGCGAGGGTCTTCTGCAGCCATTGCAAAGTTGACGAAGCGTGCGCGTGGGGTCAAGCCCAACTTCTTTGCTCGCTCTTCGCTCATGATCAACAATCCGGAAGCGCCATCGGTGATTTGCGATGAGTTGCCAGCAGTAACACGGCCACCCTCTTCGACAGGTTTGAATGCTGGCTTCAATGAAGCCAATTTTTCGATTGTTGTTTCGCGGATACCTTCGTCTTGTGTCACCATGTTGCCATCGGCACCCATGACTGGGTGAATTTGACCTTGAAAACGACCTTCGCGTGTAGCGCGAGCAGCAAGTTCTTGCGAACGAGCACCAAATGCGTCCATGTCTTCGCGGGTGATGTTCCACTTATCGGCAATCATCTCAGCAGAAATACCTTGACCAACCAAGCCACCTACCGATTCGTAACGAGCTTGCACTCGTGGACCAAACGGAAAACCAAATGTGCGGTCAGACAACGATGCACCCATTGGTACTCGTGACATCACTTCAACACCCGCTGCTACAACAATGTCGTAAGCACCGGCCATAACGCCTTGCGCTGCAAAGTGTGCAGCTTGCTGGCTTGAACCACATTGACGATCGACCGTTGTGCCAGGAACACTGTCTGGCCAACCCGCAGCCAAAACTGCGTTGCGGGCAACGTTGAGGCTCTGTTCGCCAACTTGCATCACACAACCCATCACCACATCATCAATAGTTGCTGGGTCGACGCCGTTGCGCTCAACAAGCGTCTTCATGATTTCGGCTGCAAGGTCAACTGGGTGCCAGTCTTTCAATTTGCCATTTCGCTTGCCACCTGGGCTTCGAAGTGCATCAACAATCACTGCTGTGTTCATGATCTGCTCGCTTTCATATACACGAATGTGTTTTTTTCAACGATATCTAGTGGAGACGATGGGACTCGAAC
>DFDK01000029.1:0-3630 GCA_002367695.1 Acidimicrobium sp. UBA3029
CGTTTCACCGACGTCCGTGTGCCAGCAAGCAACATGTTGCTGGGTGAAGGTCGCGGTTTTGAAATCAGCCAAGTGCGTTTAGGACCAGGACGTATTCATCACTGCATGCGTTCAATTGGCGCGGCAGAGCGTGCGCTCGAACTTATGGTGCAGCGTGGGCTGAGCCGTGAAGCTTTTGGCAAACCAATTGCACGACTCGGGAAGAACACCGAAGTAATTGCTAAAGCTCGCATTGAGATTGAAGCAATGCGCCTGATGGTGCTTCGCGCTGCGAAAGCAATGGACACGCTCGGTAATGCCGAGGCGCGCATTTGGGTAAGCGCAGTGAAAGCAATGGTGCCAGAGCGCGTTTGCAAGATCATTGATGAAGCCATTCAAGTTTTTGGTGGGGCGGGCGTTTCGCAATGGACACCGCTCGCACGCATGTACGCAGGTCAGCGCACATTGCGACTTGCTGATGGACCTGATGAAGTGCACTGGCATGTTGTGGGGCGAGCCGAAATTGCCCGCTACGAAGGTGAAACTTTTGCGCCGATGAAGGGCGAATAAAACTTAAAAGCGAGTTTTTGGTGACACGGTCAGTCGAGGGTCGTTGACAATAATTCCCTCAAGTGCCTTGTCGATTGCCGTCAATATTGCAGGCTCAAGCACAATGTCTGCAGCCTTTACGTTGTCGTCGAGTTGATCTGGGCGAGTGGCACCAACAATTGCTGACGCAATGTTTTTGTTTTGCAATACCCACGCAATAGCCATCTGTGCCATGGTGATACCTGCCTCTGCCGCTATTGGTTTCAGGTCTTGCACTTTTGTCAGCGTGTCATCGGTGAGCCAACGCGAGATAAAGTTTTTGCCGCTCAACTCGTCGGTTGCTCGTGATCCTTCTGGCGGTGGTTGACCAGGTATGTACTTGCCCGTGAGCACACCTTGCGCCATTGGTGACCACACAATTTGCGAAAGTCCTTCGCGCTCGCTTGCTGGCACGACTTCTTCTTCAATGACTCGCCACAACATGGAGTACTGAGGTTGGTTTGAAATGAATGGCACGTGCAGTTCGCGCGCAAGTTCTGCACCACGCGTGATCTGATCGGCATCCCACTCGGAAACACCGATATAGAGGGCTTTGCCTTGGCGAACGATGTCTGCAAAAGCAAGCATTGTTTCTTCAAGCGGGGTCTCGACGTCGTATCGATGCGCTTGATACAAATCGACGTGATCCATATTGAGTCGCTTGAGTGATGCATCGATGGAATGCATGATGTGTTTGCGCGACAAACCACGATCGTTAACACCACCACCGGTAGGAAAATAGACCTTTGTGAACACTTCGATGCTTTCGCGTGGCACGCCGGCGAGTGCACGACCCAGCACTGCTTCGGCGCGAGTGCCTGCGTAAACGTCGGCTGTGTCAAATGTGGTGATGCCAAGCTCGAGCGCACGCTTGACGCATGCGTTGGCAGCATCCTCTTCTACTTGACTGCCGTGCGTGATCCAGTTGCCGTAACTAATCGCTGAGACTTTGAAGCCACTTCGGCCGAGGTATCTAAATTCCATGCTGTAAATCTATCTGTTGATTTACGACACGAGAATTGCTTCGCTCGCACTAGCTGGTCTTCGAAGATATTTTGGTCCAACCAGCACACATCCAAGGCACACGAGCGTGAACATAGTGATGCCGGTAGCAACAAATGCGGCTTGTCGGCCGTAGTGCTCGTACACACTGCCGGCGGTCATTGCAACAATACCCCCAGTGAGTGTTTGGATTCCGCCGAGTAGCCCTGATGCTCCTGCTTGACGCTCTGGTGGAGCAACTTGAGCGACAGCAATACCGGTGCCAGTGACAGTGAGCGCGTCGAGCGCCGATTGAGTAACACCGACACCGAGCATCCAGTACGGACTGCCGATGAATCCATACGACATCATATAAAAAGCACCAAGCGCGAGCCCGAAAGCACTGACACGAAAAGGACCGTATTTTTGGGCGATGGCGCCACCGACAGTTGCGAACAAAATCCATGGCATACCAAAAATGGAAATACCTGCATTACCCACCCAATTAGACGCACCCATGTCATCCATCATCACTACCCACAGCGGATCAAACACACCGATCATCACGTACAACGCGACACCAATGAGCACTGCGCCAAGCAGCGGCCTTATACGCAACAAGTCGATGGCAAAGCGCTCGGTGGTGCGATCTTCGGCCGGGGTTTCTTCGATATCTTCGCGTGCGATTAATTGCACCATCACCACGAGAATTGCTGCAATGATCAAAAATGGTGCAGCCAATCCAAACTTGCCAACGGTGAGCGCCGAAATGATTGGACCAAGCGCAAAGCCACCAACTTCGATTGCGACGCCGCGACCCAAGTTGGTTCCCATATTTTCTTGGTCGCTGACAATAACAATGCGCTTAATGGCAGGGATCGCAATACCGGCACCGATGCCCATCAACACGCGACCAAAAATAAAACCTGTCATTGACGAGCCGTATGCCATCACGATGGCACCGACCACATTCGCCGCCATGCCCCAAGTCAGCAATCGACGAGCATGGCCTTTATCGGCATATGGCGCAATCGTTAATTGGGCAATAAATGAAGTAAAGAATCCGGCAGCGATGATGATGCCAAGGCCTGTTTCCTGAATGCCAAATTGATCGCGCCAGTCGTCGAGCATCGTAAACATAACGCCATACCCAGCTGCTAGAAAACCCATTGCAATCTGCAAAATATAGATCAAACGCTTGTTGGCCACCGAGCCACACTAGATCAACGTTGATTGTCCGTAGGATGTTGTTATGGATGTCGCAGTTGTCGATTATCAATCACCCGATGCACCCAAGCGTTTTACTGAGTCGTTGCGCGATACAGGTTTTGCCGTGCTCACCAATCACCCAATTCAGTACGACATGGTGCAGCAACTGCAAAACGAGTGGCTTAATTTTTTCCGCACAGGCAATAAGTGGGATTATTTGCCAAGCCAAGGTGGACAAGACGGATACCGCCCGCTCGAAGAAGCCGAACAGGCCGTAGGTGCATCGCTTCCAGACATCAAGGAGTATTTCCATTGGTACCCGTGGGGTCGTCAGCCTGCTATCGAGTCGGCAAGTGCGGCCGCTATGTATCAGGCCGGTTGGTCGCTTGCTTCCGAGCTGCTTACTTGGGTGGAGGCCAATACACCGAAAAGTATTTCTCAGTCTTTTTCTATGCCGCTTTCAGAAATGATCGTTGGAACGAAGCGAACACTTTTGAGAATTTTGCATTACCCACCACTCAAGGGAAATGAGCCAGTTGGTTCAGTGCGTGCAGCAGCCCACGAAGATATCAACATGATTACCGTGTTACCAGCAGCAAATGAGCCTGGTTTGCAAGTGCGCGATCTCGATGGCAAGTGGCATGACGTGCCGTGTGACCCGGGCAGCGTTGCGATCAATGCTGGCGACATGCTCAAATATGTGACTGGCGGTTATTACCCGAGCACAACTCATCAAGTAATTAACCCAGTTGGCGAAGCAGCAACGAGATCACGTGTTTCGACACCATTGTTTTTGCACCCTGCAGACGACGTGTTGATTGCCGAAAACAAAACCGCATTTGACTTTTTGCGAGACCGCATCAAAGAAATTGC
>DFDK01000029.1:3920-13395 GCA_002367695.1 Acidimicrobium sp. UBA3029
TTATGAATAATTTGCGAACGGAATCATTCATTAACGGCGAGTGGGTGGGTTCTGTAAACCAGATTGACGTGCTCAACCCTGCAACTGGCGAGTCGTTGGCAAGTGTCGCAAATACATCTATTTCTGACTGCTTGCGAGCAGTCGATGCGGCCGATACAGCATTTGTTTCGTGGCGTGCAACTGCGCCGCGCATGCGTGCAGAGATCTTGCGTAAAGCATTCGAGATCATGATGGCCGAGCAAGAGCAACTAGCCCGATTGATCACACTCGAGATGGGCAAAATACTTGCTGACTCGCGAGCAGAGGTGGCTTATGCTGCCGAGTTTTTTCGATGGTTTAGCGAAGAGGCAGTTCGTATCGACGGTGATTATCGACGCGCGCCAGGCGGTGCCAATTGGCTAATGGTCTCAAGGCAACCAGTTGGTGTGGCGCTATTAGCCACACCATGGAATTTTCCTGCCGCGATGGCCACGCGCAAGATTGGGCCTGCGCTTGCAGCTGGATGCACCGTTGTTCTTAAGCCAGCGCAAGACACACCGCTCACCGCACTTGCAATAGCCGATGTGTTGCAGCGGGCAGGTGTGCCAGCCGGTGTAGTCAACGTTGTTGTTACCAATCCATCGGGGCCAGCTGTTGCAGCGATGATGGATTCGGGCAAGGTGCGCAAGTTGAGTTTTACTGGATCGACCAAAGTCGGTTCGATCTTGCTCGCGCAAGCAGCTCCACGTGTCATTAACTGCAGCATGGAACTGGGCGGCAACGCACCATTTCTCGTTTTTGGTGATGCAGATGTTGATGCGGCAGTTGACGGTGCGATGCTCGCAAAGATGCGCAACGGAGGTGCGGCTTGTACCGCAGCGAATCGTTTTTATGTTCACGATTCGGTGCTTGCCGAATTTACGGACAAGTTGACCGCACGCATGTCGGCGTTGGTACTGGGCAATGGACTCGATGTGACTACAACTCTTGGCCCACTCGTGTCTCGCGCAGAGCAGGAGTCAGTGGCAAAGATGGTGGATGGCGCAGTGGGTAGGGGAGCAAAAGTTTTGTGTGGCGGCAAGTCGGTAACAACGCCGGCATTTGGGTTTCAGGCCACGGTATTAGCCAATGTTTTACCCGACGATGAGATCTTGAAAGACGAAATATTTGGACCAGTTGCACCAATTGTTTCGTGTAGCAGCGATGCCGAGATGGTCCGTCTTGCTAACGATGTCGAATACGGACTGGTGAGCTACGTGTTTACCCGCGATGCCGCAAAGGGCATGCGCGTCGCAGAATCGTTGGAGGCCGGAATGATTGGCTTCAATCGGGGAATTGTTTCTGACCCTGCTGCACCATTTGGCGGAGTCAAGGCTTCAGGCATTGGACGCGAAGGTGGCCACGACGGGCTACTCGCGTTCTTGGAAACCAAATACGTCGCCGGCAACTGGTAGAGCATTTGCTCGGGCAATCGAGAGCGCCCACCAAAACATTCCGAACTGCAACGGCAAGCGAAGATAGGCAACAAGTTGGTCGCTGAGTGCATGATCACGCCAATCCCAGGCCATATAGAGATTGGCGGGATATACCGCAAGAAATAATCCGAAAGCACAAAGTGCCGCATGGCGACGAGTTGTCTTCATGAGTAGGCCTAGTCCGATGCAGAGTTCGCCAACGCCACTGATGTTTGTCCAAAAGCGTTCGCTTGGCGGTAACCAGGGTGGAACGATGTTGTCAAAAAAAGTTGGGTTGGCAAAGTGCATTACCCCTGCCGTCAATAAGAATGCGGCCATTACTCTGGCGCTTGTTGCAGCAATTTGTGGTTTTGTCATGAATACATTTTGACACACCTATTTAAACCCTTAGGTTGACAAGCGCAGCGGCCATTGTGCTAGGTATTCCACGGTGGACGGCTGGCATCTGTGACAATAGAAATGGTGAGCGATCAAATCGATATCAAAACTAACTGGCTAGACCCGAACGCCCTAGATCAGGTGCGCGGTCAAGTGCCACTTGTGTATGTAGACGCTGTACCGGTGCGGGTTGACGACATGGGTCAGGTCACTTCGGTTGGCATGCTGTTGCGCCAAGCACCTGACGGCAGTATTAGTCGCACGGTAGTGTCGGGTCGCGTGCTTCTGGGCGAGCGTATTAGAGAGGCTTTACTTCGACACCTCGAAAAAGATCTAGGGCCGCTTGCACTACCCAATATTCCGCCAGAGCCAGCGCCATTTACGATCGTCGAATACTTTCCAGACCCAACAATCAGCGGTTTTCACGACCCGCGACATCATGCTGTGAGTCTTGCGTTTGTCGTTCCGGTTTCGGGAGACTGTCAACCGAGTCAACAAGCACTCGACCTTGGATGGTTTTCGCCAGAGCAGGCGGTGAGCGAACAGATGCGTAAAGAAATGACAAGTGGTCACGACCGCTTAATCAGACTTGCATTGGCCTCGGTAGGGCAACTGCCCTAAGAGCTATAAACCCTTATTGGGGTTGATTTTTCGTCGCTTCCGTACAATGCGGGGCCCCGTTTGGGCATCGTGTCGTCGGAGGTGTGGCGGGGGTGAAACAACTGTCATGTCGGCATCGACAACGAGCGTGATGCCGTTGTCATCAATGTTGCCCGGCTCGCCTGATGCTTCAACCACCACGGCTGCTTCCTCTTTTGGTTTTCGACCGAGCAGTTTGTCGAATACCAGCATTCCGCCGGCCAACATTGCACCGGCTGTGCCATATCGCTGAGCCGCACGTCGAACCATGGCGTCATCTTGATCAACAACGAATTCATCGTCGCCAAGTTTTTCATTCACACCTTTCAAACTAACGGTATATCCCTCACTCGGGTGAGCAGTGTGCATAATCTTTAATTGTGCTCATCGGTCACAAGGTCCAACACAATGCAGCGGCATTACGTACTGCGTTGTTGGGCAAGAAGATGGTTCGGTTTGAAGCACCATATACAGACAGCATCTTGCCTCAGGTGGGTCACACAATAGAAGAAGTTCGTAATCTCGATAGAAGTATCGAGATAATTTGGGATAACGGCATCGTGCTTAATACCCGAATGAAAATTGCGAGTTCGTGGGATGTGTATCGCAATGGCGACACATGGCGAAGAGATTCTGCGCATGCAGATGTGTTGATAGACGTTCAAGACTGGGTTGCTGTGTGCTTCAATACGCCAGAAATTGACGTGTATCACGATTTTGATCCTCGGAGGCACCCGATACTTGGCAAACTTGGACCAGACCTCACACATGTTGATGCCGACATCGAAGAAGCTGTCGATCGAATGATGGATTACGAAGAGCGCGATGAAACAGTTGCTGAAGTACTGCTTGACCAACGAGTTGTTCGCGGAGTGAGCAATGTGTTTCGTTGCGAGATTCTGTGGGCATGCGAGTTACACCCATGGGCGAACATAGGCACACTCAAGCGTGCCGAGTGTCGAGAATTGCTCATGCTTGCTCAGGAGATGTTGCAAAATGCCGATACGTCATCGAACAACTTGGCTATTTATGGTCGACAAGGCAAATCATGTGTACGTTGCGGCGATGTGGTGAAAGTGAATCATCATGGCGAGGCAAACCGGGTTTTGTACTGGTGCGTAGGATGCCAAACAGCCCACGAGCCGCTCGTGCGACCAAACTTCACTCCGTTGTATATCGAACGCGATGCAAATATGGGTGACAGTCATCCTGCTGCCAAGCAATTTATGAACGAAATTATTTCGCTACGCGATGTTGGCTAATTAAAAAAACTAAGCCCGACCCATAATGCGGTCGACTTCAATGATCACGGCAACACGATTGTCGCGCTCTTTGGGATCTTGATAACGTTGCGCGTAACCAGCAACTGCTCGACGCACTTCGTCTGGGTCATTGTCCATCGTCGCGAGACGCACTGAACCTTCGAGTGTCAGCCAACGTCCGCCGTCAACTTGTGAAACTGCTGCTCGGCCGCCGCGCAAAGCATTGAGAGCTTTTTGTGCAGTTGAAAAAGTGATTACTCGTGCTCGGCATGTTGAGGCGTCGTAACTAAATCCAACAGCGACAACATGGGGTGAGCCATCTTGTCGGAGTGTTGTGAGCGTAGCCAGATGTCGATCTTGCAAAAACTGCAGCATCTCGGGAGTGATCTCTGATGGTTTCATAACTATGTCGTTGCGATCGATTGCATGATGTCGACTTTGGTGGCACGTCGCGCCGGATAAACCGCAGCCAATACGCCAACAATAAACGACAGCACCAAAATCCAGAGAGTTCCAGCAATCGGCAAACTGAACGCCGAGGCGCCTGAGTCGGCCAAGATAAGTATGAGCACAAAGCCCATGGCTACACCGAGTACAACGCCAACGATGGCACCAAACATGCTGGTAATCACGCTTTCCCAGCGCACAGTTGTACGCACTTGTGAGCGTGTCATGCCGATAGCTCGCAGTAAGCCGATCTCTCGTCGACGCTCGAACACCGACAACAACAATGTGATAACGATGCCAACGATTGCAATGATGATTGATAGGCCGAGCAGGCCATAAATCAATCCAAGAATCTGATTGATTTGTCCTGATTCGGCGTCAATGAATTCATCTCGGCTCTGCAGCGTGCCAAGACCCTTATCGGTCGTAGCGGCAGTGAGGGCATTGTAGACCTGGTCGTTGTTCGCTCCGTCGGCGAGACGAATGTAAATGTTGGTGTCAAACAAGTTATTCAGGGTTCCTTCAAACAACGCTCTATTGACTACGTAGGAGCCGCCAAAGCCGCTTGATGCAAATGTTCCCTCTACCGCGACTGTTTTTTTGGTGCCATCAACCATTGCAACTTCAATCGTTGAACCAATCGTCCACCCTTTAGAGGCGGCTCGCGAGTCGTTGACAAGAATTCCATTTGCCGAAAGCTCTGACTGATTACCCTGCACCATGTCGAATGTGATGAGACCACTTGCGGTTGCTGGGTCGATGACAAAGACAAATTTGCCCGAGCCATCAAGGTTTACCGAAGTAAAACCGAGACCAGTTGCCTGTGCGACGCCTGGAAGAGCAGCAAGTTCTGGAGCCAGCGACGGTGCGAGGCCACCAAATTGTCGATTGGCCGAACTCACGATGTAGTCGCCCTTAAATTGATCGCCAATCGCAGTTCGCACTTCACTTCGTACACTTGCCGCAAAAACGGTCATTGCGGTTACTAGTGCAACACCGATGAGTACAGGTGCAGCCGTGCGAGCGGTGCGCTTTGGATTGCGCGCAGCGTTCTGACGTGCCATTGCACCAGTGACACCGCGAAGTTTTTCGATTGGGCGTCCAAGACCGAGCGCAACCGGTTTTGCAATTCCTGGTCCGATGATGAGTACGCCAGCAAACACCAAGAGCACACCAATACCGAGCAAAATATTTGTTGCACCGGCAGCGGTAGCAGCAATGGCCCCGACACCTAGCAACATTGCAACAACACCAATCGTTACCCGGCGCTTAACGCTTCCAACATTCTCAAGTGCTGTGTCGCGCAAAGCCGCCAACGGGGGTACGCGACCAGCACGAAGCGCAGGAAGTATTGCTGAGAGAACAGTGACGATTGTTCCCACAATGATGGTCGTGGCAATTCGATTTGGGTGAATTGTGAGACCCTTGGTGGGAATCTCAATTCCGAATGCGTTGAGCATTGAGCTCAACCCGCGTGACAGCCCTATGCCCGACAAAAATCCGAGCGCAGATCCAAGTAATCCGATAATTAATGCCTCAACCATCATTGCGATGACTACTTGCCGTTTGTTGGCGCCAATGGCACGTAGTAATGCGTTCTCGCGCAGTCGTTGTGCTGTGGTTATTGAAAACACGTTGTAAATCACGAAGCAACCAATGCCTAAAGCAATGAATGCAAATGCGGTGAGGAACAGTGTGAGAAAGCCGAGCACGACACCAATTTGATCTTGCGTCTCTTTAGTGATCTGAGCACCAGTGATCGTCTCAAGTTTGTCTCCAGGCATCAACGCCGCATTAATTGCAGAAGCAAGTCGCTCGTCACTGACTGTTCCGTCACCTTGCACCAAGAATGCATCAACAAAACCGGGCTTGAGCAAAAACTCCGACGCGGTTGGTTGATCGAATAATGCAAATGTCGCGCCACCAGGCGAGCTCACATCGCCGTAGTTGGCAATGCCAACCATCGCAAATTCGCGACTACCCATCTGGGCATTAATGCGCACGGTATCGCCAAGAGCAAACTTGCCATTATCGGCTGTTGCTTTGTCCATGACCATCTCGGTTGGGCCGACTGGCAGACGTCCTTCTTCAATAGTCCATAAACCTGCAGCGCTTGCTGAGGCGATGCCTCCAAACGTTGGCGGGCCGTTGTCTGCACCAATGGGCTTGCCGTCTTTGCCGATGATGCGCGCATAACCCTGTACGTCTGGGGCAGCAGCCTGTACACCCGGCACAGCGAGCACGGTTTCAAGTGCGGTGATGGGCGCAGATCCGCGCTGTTCACCTCCAAATTCGGCTTCAACAAAACTGGACGATCGAACATATGCATCGACGTCTTTAAATACGTCGGAAAACAGTCTGTCGAATGTCGAATTTAGGGTGTCGGAGAAAATAAATGTGCCGGCCAAGAATCCAGTGCCAAGAATGATGGCAAGCGAAGTGAGAAACAGTCTGCCCTTACGTGCAAGGGTCATCTTGAGTGACAGTCGGAGCACAGCGCTTATTCCCCGAGGTGCTTGAGATAGTCGAGCACGCGATCCTGTGTTGGCGCAATCATTTCGCCAGCAATCTTGCCGTCTTTCAAAAACACAATGCGATCTGCGTAACTTGCGTTGGCTGCATCATGTGTGACCATGACAATTGTTTGACCAAGATCACTTACTGCTTTGCGCATAAAGTTCAATACTTCGTGACCGGTCTTCGAGTCGAGGTTGCCTGTCGGCTCATCGGCAAAAATAATTGCTGGCTTACTTGCGAGTGCGCGAGCAACAGCAACACGTTGTTGCTGGCCACCCGAGAGCTCGCTTGGTCGGTGCGTGAGTCGATCGCGAAGTCCAATGGTGTCGATGATCTTGTCGATCCAAGCGTCGTCACCTTTTTGCCCACCGAGGGAGAGAGGCAAAACGATGTTTTCTTTGGAGTTGAGCGTGGGAATCAAGTTGAATGCTTGAAACACGAAGCCAATCTGATCGCGGCGTAATTTGGTGAGTTCGCGGTCGCTTAAGCCACTCAGCTCTATGCCGTTGATTGCTACGGAGCCGTTGGTGAGAGAGTCAAGGCCTGCCATGCAATGCATCAGTGTTGACTTGCCGGAGCCGCTTGGTCCCATGATCGCGGTGAAGTGACCCTTTTCGAATTGGATCGTGACATCGTCGAGTGCACGCACTTCGCTGTCGTCGTGACCGTAAATCTTGCTGACGTTTGTAGCGCGTGCAGCTGCTGAATCTGAGCTCGCTACTGGCGGGGGAAAAGTGGCTGAGGGGTTGTTCATGCCCCTCAGCCTAATTTGCGATATTCAACTTATTTTGGTTGTGCCAAGGTTCGCAGGTACGGCTTAATGGTCTTCCAACCGCCTGGGAAAAGAATCTTGGCCTCTTCGTCGGTGACTGCGCCGCCGATGATCACATCTTTGCCATCTGTCCAGTTGGCTGGCGTTGCAACCTTGAACTTGGCGGTGAGTTGCAACGAGTCAATGACACGAAGCACTTCGTCGAAATTGCGGCCTGTTGAAGCTGGGTAAGTGATGGTGAGTTTTACTTTTTTGTCTGGGCCAACGACAAACACGCTGCGCACTGTCATCGTGTCATTGGCATTTGGATGAATCATGTCGTACAAGTTGCTGACAGTGCGGTCTGAGTCACCGATCATTGGGAAATTAACTGGCGTACCTTGTGTTTCGCCAATATCGCTTTCCCACTTTTCGTGTGACTCGACGCTGTCGACTGAAAGACCGATCACTTTGACGTTGCGCTTGTCAAACTCTGGTTTGATCTTGGCAACATAGCCGAGCTCGGTGGTGCAGACCGGTGTGAAATCTTTTGGATGGCTGAACAACACGCCCCACGAGTCGCCGAGCCAGTCGTGAAACTTGATCTCGCCTTGGGTGGTTTGGGCGGTGAAGTCTGGGGCAATATCTCCGAGACGAACTGACATAAGTGGCTCCTTGATTTGGTTGCCCAATTGGGCAACTTGCTATGGGGCGGTCAGCATATCGGAAACCCGACCAAACTTGTCAACTTTGAGATATGTCGATTCCAAAGGCCTTTTTGAACTCGATCTCGTAATCTGCGTCATTCTCGACTGCTCCTAGTGCGATCCAATCGGCGTCGCTCATTTTTGCGCGACCTTCAATGAATTCATTGCCACCCCACGAGCACGGGTATCGCAATTGAGGCGTATCGGTGGTGATGGCGTGATGAATCAGTGCACCAACTTCGGTTGGGTCGGTGGCGTGCGGAATACCTGCGGCATAAAACTGGAGCATGCGTCGGTAATGCGAATCGTATGCACCGCTTACATTTGGGGCATCAAGGTTTTTCATAAAAATTGATGACTTGGTGATGCCTGGTTCAATCATGACGACGCGGATACCGAACGGTGCGACTTCGTGTGCAAGACCTTCGGTGAGCCCTTCAAGCGCCCACTTTGAAGTGACGTAGGGCGATTGCGCGACGGCGGCAATTCTTCCAACAATTGATGAAATGTTGACGATCGTTCCACTTTTGTCCGCACGCATTTGTGGCAACACTTGTTGTGTGCAGCGCACAACGCCAACCACGTTGACATTGAATGAATCAAAATATTGCTCGGGTGTCGTTTCTTCCGTGACGCCATTGCCGCCAACACCCGCATTGTTGACAAGCACATCGATACGAGGCGTTGCGCGAAAAATATCGGCGAAACCTTGGCGCACAGACGCGTCATCAGCGACATCCATCTCGACGAGTTCAATACTGACGTTGAGTTTTTCGGCAAGGGTCAAAAGCTTGGCTGCTTTGTCGAGACTGCGCACGGTGCCAAATACTCGGTAGCCCTGTTGGGCTAAGTAAATTGCGGTGGCTCTACCGATGCCAGAGTTGGCACCGGTGACTACAGCAACTGGTGGTGTTTTGGCAGTTTGGTGATCGCTCATTTGGTCAGCCTAAGGGCACAAAAGAGTGCATGACCCTACCGATACGGTGAATCTGGAATGATTCTCAAGAATCGATGGATTCAGCCGATACTGCACAGTATGGGCGTAACGACAGCAATGATTTTGCGCTGCGCTCGAACGTTGATGGTCGTCGCGCTGCTTGCACCACTTGTACTTGCTTCGGTTGAGCCTTCGCCAGCTTCGGCTATAGCCGCAACCGGTGATTACATCGTGATTTTTAAAGATGGCGTCAACCTCGATCGCAAAGTTGCTAAAGAAGCAGGTCTTGGTAATGCGGTCAGCGATGTGTATTCGTCGGCTGTCGAGGGCTTTGTTGCCGAACTCGACAACACTGACGTAGTTCGCTTGCGTAAAGACAAAGA
>DFDK01000029.1:13633-16432 GCA_002367695.1 Acidimicrobium sp. UBA3029
GGCCCAGATCTTTCCAACCTGATGGGTGTGCCAGTCGATAATCAGTACATCGTCACGCTGAAAGATGATGTTGCACCGCGCGCGTTTGCAACCGCAGAGGCCGCAACTGGTTCGCAAATTTTGTCGGTGTACACAGCTGCGATGAATGGCTTTGCTGCGGTACTTAATGCATCGGCACTTGAGCGTTTGGAAAAAGATCCGAATGTCGAATCGATTGAGCAAGATCGCATTGTGGTGTTGCTGGGTGATCAAGTAGACCCACCATGGGGCCTTGACCGAGTTGACCAACGTTCGGGAACTCGCAATTCGCGTTATTCATATACCAACACAGGTACTGGAGTGACGGCATACGTGATTGACACCGGTATCTTGGCAAGCCATATCGATTTCGGTGGGCGAGTCGGTGCTGGCTACACGGTGTACAGCGACTCGTATGGCACAACCGACTGCAATGGTCACGGCACGCACGTTGCAGGAACTATCGGTGGCTCTACTTATGGCATTGCGAAAGCGGTTTCACTTATTCCTATTCGTGTTCTTAGTTGTTCGGGTACTGGTTCCATATCGGGTGTGATTACAGGCATCGACTGGGTGATTAGTGATCACGCCAGCGGATCACCCGCAGTAGCCAACATGAGTCTTGGTGGGTCGTATTCGACTGCATTGAACTCGGCTGTCGCCACCGCAACTGCAGACGGCATTGTGTTTGCAGTTGCCGCAGGCAACAGCAACCGCCTGGCATGCAGTTACTCGCCAGCATCAGAGCCAACCGCAATCACGGTCGGTGCAATTGGTGGCAGTGATGATCGCGCATCATTTACCAACTATGGATCATGCGTTGATGTATTTGCGCCAGGCGTGAGTATCAAGTCGGCAACCATCGCTTCGTCGAGTGCGTGGCGCTTGCTTTCAGGAACTTCAATGGCTTCGCCACACGTTGCAGGCGCAGCAGCATTGCTGTTGCAATCTGATCCAACCGCAACTCCCGCACAAATTGCCGAGCAGATTACGAACGATGCAACTCCGGATGCAATTACCGGATTGGCTGCGGGATCGCCAAACCTGATTCTGTACACGGGAGCGGCATTTGTTTCCCCCGCTCCCATTGCGCCATCGACCCCAACCTCACTTACCGCCATAGGTGGCGTGACGCAGGCATCACTTGTGTGGAATGCACCGACACAAAGTGGTGGCGCAGACGTGACCGACTACGTCGTTGAGTATTCGTCGAATAGCGGATCTACCTGGACGGTATTTGCTGACGGTGTGTCAACGAGTACGGCTGCAACAGTGACAGGACTCTTGAATGGCACGACGTATCAGTTTCGCGTCAAGGCTGTCAGCAGTGCTGGCACTAGTGAAGCGTCTGTAACTGCAAGTGCGGTTGTCGGCGTGCCGAGCGAACCAACGGGATTAACTGCTACGGCATTGGATCGATCAGTGGGGCTCGTGTGGACGGCGCCTACACAAAATGGCGGCTCGGCAATCACTGATTATGTCGCGCAATTCTCTGCGGACTCTGGTGCAACGTGGTCTACATTCAGCGACAGCGTCTCTACTTCAACGACAACCACTGTCACTGGTCTGACCAATGGCTTGACCTATCAAGTCAGGGTCAGTGCAAGTAATGGTCTCGGCTCAGGTGCACCATCTTCGGTGGTCATTGCTGTTCCGTGGGCTGCATCGCTACCAAGCGCTCCGCTCGATGTGGTGATTGCGGGTTATGGACTTAATCAAGTGAGTCTTTCTTGGACGATCCCAGCAACAGACGGTGGCACATCAATTACTGACTACGTAATTGAGTACTCATCGTCATCTGGATCCACGTGGGCAACTTTCACCGATCTCGTTACATCATTGCGGTCAGCAACAGTTACTGATTTGGTGAGCGGAGTGAGTTACATTTTTCGCGTCAGCGCTCATAACTCCGCTGGCAATAGTGTTCCGTCTACGGTTTCTGCAGTGGTAAGTCCTGGATTACCGACTGCACCTTGCTGTATTACTGAGATGCTTATTGGTCCGGAATATGTGGCGCTTAGTTGGGGTGCACCAACATTTGATGGTGGATCTGCGGTCACGAACTACGTCATTGAGTACACCGTCAACGACGGCGCGTCGTGGACAACTTGGCCAGAGAACACTGGCTATGGGACTCATCGCACAATCACTGGTTTGACAGACGGAGTACCCCATAAGTTTCGTATCAGTGCACGTAATGCAATTGGTACTGGTCCACCGTCTGATATTTCGGATGCGTACACGCCGCTCACTCCAACTGCGCCTGGCAGACCAATAAATGCTGTTGCAACGGCCAACACTGGAGAGGTTGGTCTCGACTGGGACACACCAACAACGGATGGTGGAGCACCGATCACCGATTATTTAATTGAGTATTCGTCTAATGCGGGTTCGACTTGGACGACATATGTAGACACGGTGAGCACCGCCACGATTGCGACTATTCGCACGCTTCCCGTTGGAATCAGTGTGCTCTTTCGAGTTTCAGCGATCAACTCGCGGGGCACAAGTGCGTCGTCACTCAACTCAAACTCGGTCACCACTATTGGCTCTTTGACGAATGACCCGTTTGCTGGCGCAGAAATCTTTGCTGGAACAACTGGTGCGGTATCGAGTTCGACATTGACTGCGAGTCGCGAAACTGGTGAGCCATCACACGGTGGTTATGGCGCATCAGCTTCTATTTGGTACAAGTGGACTGCAACTACCGACGGAACACTGGTGGTCGACACTCGCCTTAGCAACTTTGACACACTGTTGGGCGCGTATACGGGCACGCAA
>DFDK01000029.1:16654-17226 GCA_002367695.1 Acidimicrobium sp. UBA3029
CTCAATTGGCAGTTCACTGTGGCACCAGATCCAACTGCACCATCGGCGCCGCGCAATGTGCGTGGAAGCGTGGGCGATCAGTTGGTTGCTTTGTATTGGGAGGCACCACTTGACAATGGCAGTCGAACGATCACCTCATACATCGCCACATCAAACCCTGGATCAAAAACCTGTACATCAACTGGTGCACTCACCTGCATAGTGCGAGGTTTAACCAACGGTGTTGCGTACACATTTAGCGTTGCCGCTACAAACTCAATTGGTACGAGCAGTGCGTCAGTCGCATCTGATCCAGTTACACCTACGGCAACAGCAACTCCTGAAGTACCAACAACGTTGTGGGGTCTTGACCGCATCGACCAGCGCGCGCTGCCGCTCAATAATCAGTTCGGGCGCGCATACACCGGTATGGGAGTGACCGCATACATCATCGACACTGGTGTGTTGTCGACGCACACCGAGTTTGGTGGGCGAGTGATGACCGGATTTTCGTCGGTAAGCGACTCAAATGGCACCGAAGACTGCAATGGTCATGGCACTCATGTTGCTGGCACCGTTGGCGGAAGCAATTA
>DFDK01000069.1:0-15045 GCA_002367695.1 Acidimicrobium sp. UBA3029
CTCGAAACCAACAATCCACCAACCACAACGATAGTCAGCATGCGGTAATAGACGAACAAGAATGCGATCACCAAGAGCACACCGATAAGACCAGAAATAATTGCCGCTCGCAGCGAATCTTTTCCAAGAGTTGGAGAAACGGTTTGCACTGTTGCAACCTCAAATTTGACAGGGACAGCACCAAACTCAAGAATTTTAGCCAAATCACGAGCCTCGGATTGCGAAAAGTCTCCAGTGATCTGGACATTGCCTCCGGTGAACACAGCCTCTTGCACTGTCGGAGCCGAAATCACTTTGCCGTCTAACGCAATAGCGATGCGCCCCGTTGGACATGCTGCATCGCGATTGAAACACTGAGTCGTCAGTGCATTCCACAGGTCATCGCCATCTGCACCTTTTCGCAATTCAACAGTGACCGTCCAGTTTCCATTTTCGATTATCGCCTGAGCATTATTAGTAAAAACCTTGCCGGTTGCTCCGGCTGGGCCGACTAGAAAGGCCTCTCCATTTTGACCAAGTAACACCGAATTGACATTTGGATCTGTGATGTCTTCTGATACCAAAATATTTGATGCCTCAGCATCTGCAGTAGGCGCAGCCGTATTAGTTGTCGGTGCAACGGTTGTTTCAGTGCCACTAGGGATAGTTGTTGCCGCACCCCTACTTCGCATACTTCCTGGACCGCCTTCTGTAGCAGCGATGGTCGTGTCAACAACAGTCGTGTCTGCCACAGGGATCGTTGTAGAGGTGTCGGAGTTAAGAGTGCCGGCTTGTAGCACTGGTCGCAGTAATAACTCTCCCTGTCGGCCGATGATGTCGAGCGCCTCTTGCTGATCATTTACACCAGGCAAGTTGACAATAACATTGTTCCCTTGCCGAGTGATCTCTGGCTCAGAAACTCCAAGCGCGTTTACACGCTGGCTAATAATGTCAACTGCTTGCGAAAGTGCACTAGGTGTGAACTCGCCCACCGGTTGCAACGTCACAGATGCTCCACCTTGCAAATCGAGCCCAAGAGAAGGCACATTGCCAGCGATGAGATTGCCGGTCAAAAGCACAGTCGATAAAACCACAATACCGAGAAGTGAGAAATAGAGACGTCGTACCATAAAAATGTGAACCGCAAATGACTGAGCGGTGCCGACCTACTTATTTTCGTTCTTGTCAGGCGGCGACTGATCGCTTGAACTTGGTGTTGACACTTTTGTAGCGATCGCGCTACGCGCAACTCGAATCTCAACCTTTTCTGCAATATCAAGCCAGACATATCCATCTTCGATGGCAGAGATAAAACCGTAGATACCAGAAGCCAAAATGACTTCATCTCCCTCTTGTAAAGCGCTCTGCAAATTACGGGTTTCTTTTTGGCGCTTGCGCTGTGGGCGAAGCAATAAGAAATACATTGCTCCGAAAATCAATACAAGCGGGAGGATCGACAGAATGCCTCCACTCGATTTAGTGGTAGTTGTTGCGGCACCAATTGTGGCGAAAAGACTAATGAACATAAGTCGTAACTCTATCGCTCAACCGAGCGAAGCCGCATTACCCCAAACAGCTAAAATCTCTTGTCGTAGCGCTGCAAAACGCCCTGCAATAACTGCATTACGCATCTTTTCCATCAGTGAAAGCGTCCACGCAATATTGTGCATTGACACCAAACGCGATGCAGTAGGTTCTCCCACCTGAAATAAATGTCTGATGTATCCACGCGTATGGCGAGTGCACACCGAACACAAACAACTCGAGTCAATTGGGTCGTTGCTGAGAGTGAACTCAGAGCGCTTCAAGTTAACCCGACCCTGCGATGTGAGCGCTGTTCCATGCCTGCCAAGTCGAGTTTGTAATACACAATCAAACTGATCGACACCAAGGTGAACTGCTTCAACGAGCGAAGCAGGATCTCCTACGCCCATCAAGTATCGAGGTCGATCGAGGGGTAAATGCGCAAGCGCAGCTTCCAGAGCCGGCAACATCTCCTGACGCGACTCGCCAACCGACAAACCTCCGATTCCATATCCGTCAAAGTTGAGTTCTGCAGTGCGTGCTGCGCTCTCAGCTCGCAGATTGACATCGATACCACCCTGCACAATTCCAAACAGAGATTGGTCCGTGCGTGTGTGGGTCAAAACCGCTCGTTGCGCCCACGATGACGTACGTTCGAGAGCGAGCCGTACGACATGAGCAGGAGAAGGAAGCGGCGGACAGACATCTAGCACCATCTGAATATCGGCTCCCAGCAACTGTTGCGTCTGCACCGCCGACTCCGGTGTGTAGCGATGTCGCGAACCGTCATAAGTTGACTTAAATGTGACACCATCATCATCAACATCGGGACTGAGCGAGAAGACTTGAAAACCGCCCGAATCGGTCAGTGTCAAACCTTTCCATCCAGCAAATGCGCCAAGACCCCCCATTGCGCTAACGGTTTGCGCACCTGGGCGCAACATCAGGTGGTAAGTATTACCGAGCACGATCTGTGCTCCTAATTCTTCGTAGTCGCTAGCGCTTAAATATTTAATCGCACCGCGTGTACCCACCGGCATAAAGCATGGTGTTGTGTACGAACCCCTGTGAGTTACTGCAGTTCCTGCGCGGGCATTGCCGTCTACCGCGTCTGTGGTGAACTGAACAGGAAACATTAACTACACGGTAGTGGCACACATCAGCTGGCAAGTTGCTAATCAGTACGACGGGCAAGAAGCATTGCATCACCGAATGAAAGCATCCGATATTCGCGAGCAACCGCCTCTTCGTAGAGTTCACGCCACCGAGTGCCAATAAATGACTGAATCATCAGCAACAGTGTGGTGCGCGGCATGTGAAAATTGGTCATCATCATGTCAACCACTTTCCACTCGAAGCCTGGCGTAATGAACAGATTGGTTCGTCCTTCTAATTGTCCAAACTTTGCCGCACTTTCTAGCGCGCGCGTTGCCGTTGTGCCAATAGCGATCACCCTCGCACCACTTGAATGTGCGTCGTTACATGCGGTCATAGTCGATAGCGGAACTCGATATGACTCGGTGTGGATGAGGTGATCGAGTGGGTTATCTACAGAAATCGGCTTAAAAGTGTCGAGGCCAACCACCAACTCCACCTCACAGATTGCCGCGCCGACATCGCGAATACGTTGCAACAGTTCCGGCGTGAAATGTAATCCGGCCGTTGGTGCTGCTGATGACTTTTGGTCGTGCGAAAAAACGGTTTGATAACGTTCTGCATCTTGCAACACTTCGGTGATGTACGGCGGTAAGGGCATGCTGCCGTATTTTGTGAGCTGATCTACAACGTTTCCGCCAAGCAGTCGCACCAAAAAAGTGTCACCTGCCTTAGTGCGCTCACCTACCTGCAAAAATTCTGTGTCATCCGATGAATACAGAATTTCACCAACCTTCAATTTGCCACCTGGTCTCAACAATGTTTCCCACATGGCCGTGTTCGCATCTTTTTCTTCCAGCAGCAATGCTTCAACCCCGCCACCACTTGCCCGATGCAAGATCACCCGTGCGGGCATCACCCGTGTGTGATTAACAACCACGACATCACCTGGTCTGACAAATTCGACAAAGTCAGAAACATGTCGATGCACTGGTTCGCCGTGAGGAGTGTTCAGATTAATATCGACCAGCAACCGTGCGGCATCACGTGGTTCGATTGGGTGCTGCGCTATGAGGTGCTGCGGCAAGTCATAATCAATATCCGATAGATGCATAGTGACTAAATAAACTTAGGCGAAAAGATCTGGATCTTGTGCAGGAGTTTGTAAACCAAGGTGAGCATAGGCAAGCGGCATTGCTACGCGACCGCGCGGGGTGCGGGCGATCATGCCCTGCTGAATCAAGAACGGCTCATAAACATCTTCAATTGTCTCTGTCTGCTCACTCACGCTGATTGCAAGTGTCGACAGCCCAACTGGTCCGCCACCAAATTGAACACAGATAGCGCTCAGCACCGCACGATCGACTTTGTCGAGCCCTAGTTCGTCTACGCCAAACACACTCAATGCTTCATTTGCGGATTTCTTGTTGACCGTGCCATCACCTCGAACCTCTGCAAAATCGCGCACTCTACGCAAAAGACGATTGGCGATACGTGGTGTTCCGCGCGAGCGTCGAGCAATTTCGGCAGCACCCTGAGCATCGATGTTGACTTGCAAAATACCAGCTGCTCGGCTGATAATTGACTGCAATTCGTTTTCGTCGTAGTAATCAAGACGCGCAACAAGACCAAACCGATCACGCAGCGGTCCAGTGATCATGCCAGTGCGAGTTGTTGCTCCGATCAATGTGAACTTCGGCAGAGTCAGTCGTATAGACGATGCGGATGGTCCCTTGCCGACCACAATATCGATCTGAAAATCTTCCATTGCCGGATACAAAATTTCTTCGACTGTGCGCGACAAACGATGAATCTCATCAATAAACAAAACATCGTTGTCTTCAAGTTTGGTCAATATTGCTGCCAAGTCGCCAGCACGCTCCAAGGCTGGGCCCGAGGTGACATGCAGGTGCGCAGACATTTCGGTCGCAACAATTCCGGCAAGTGTGGTTTTGCCAAGTCCGGGAGGACCAGCGAACAACAGATGGTCTGCTGCCTGACCTCGGCGCCTTGCAGCCTCGAGCACGATGCTCAGGTGCTCCTTGAGTTCACGCTGGCCAACAAAGTCAGACAAGGACCGTGGTCGCAAACCAACTTCATCCAACATCTCGCCGTCGTCACTCTCGTCTTGCGAGCGCTTCTGCGGATCTACAAATTCTTCACGCACGTTTGACTCCCAACGCATTAAGCGCCTGACGCAACATGTTCTCGGCTGAATCTGTGGCAGATAACTCTCGCAATACATCGCGTATCTCTTCGTTTGAATACCCAAGACCTGTCAATGCTTCGCGCACATCTGTTACTGCGCGATGACCTTGCGACTGCTCACCTTGTGGCGTGTCCATAATTGGCAGATTCATTCTTCCCTTCAACTCAATCAGCAATCGGTCGGCCGTCTTACGACCGACGCCAGACACAAGCGTTAAGGCTCCATGATCATTTGTAGCAACGATGTCGATCAGCGCACGAGGTGTGTGCGTTGCAAGAATTGCCATCGCCATGTTTGGTCCAACTCCGTGAGTGGCAATCAATATCTCAAATGTACGTCGTTCGTTCCGTTCCAAAAAACCGTACAAAGTCTGTGCGTCTTCGCGAATGTGTTGATGCACGTACACGAAAGCCTGCGATGTCGGCTCGAGCTCGCCAAGTGTGCGCGGTGTGACGTGAATGAGATAACCAACTCCTGCCACTTCGAGCAACACTGTCGAGTCTTGATTTCGCTCAATCACTGCACCACGCAATGACCCGATCATTGTGCACCCACCACTGATTCGGCGCGTTGAATACTGCTGCGCAATGGAGCAACCGCCAAGTGACACAGCGCAATTGCTGCAGCATCTGCAGCATCAGCAGGTTCAGGCAGTGTTGAAAGACCAAGACGCTGTTGCACCATTTTTTGCACCTGCAACTTATTTGCGGTACCCGAACCGGTGACTGCGCTTTTAACTTGGCTCGGCGTGTACTGCACAACATCGATCCCTAATCGACTTGCCATCGCCAGCACCAGACCACTCACTTGCCCAACGCTCATTGCTGTTCGTACATTGTTTTGAAAAAATACCTGCTCAACTGCAATCGCATCGGGCCGAGTTTCCTCAATCAGTTTTTCGATATCCAATTGCAAAGCGCACAGCCTGTGCTGCAACTGTTCGGTTGCTGGAGTCGTCATCACACCAAGCGCAACTACGGCCGGGTTCAACGAACTTTTCGAATGCCGAGATGACTGCGATCGCAACACTGCGTACCCACAGCGGGTAAGACCGGGATCAATCCCGAGGACTACGAGAGCCGGCTTCTGGGCGAACATATGTTCTACCTTAGTGCCAAAACACCGACTAGGTAAGGATTTAGACCGCCGAGCGTAGTGCCATCACCAATTCATCAACCGGACGAAAGGTAAGTCCGACCGCAGATCTGTGCACATACCGGAGCATCCCCTGAGCATCCACTACAAAAATACTGCGTCTCACCATGCCCAATAATCCAACGACTCCGTACGCCCTCGCTACCTCTTTATCGGTATCGGCCAACAACGGGAAGCCAAATCCGTGCTTGGCAGAAAATGCATCATGGCTTGCCACATCTTGGGCCGAAACACCAAGCACCTGCGCTCCAACGCCATCGAATTGCGCAAGCTCGTTGTTATACGAACACAATTGCTTCGTACACACTGCAGTGTTATCGCCAGGATAAAAAACCAGGACAACAGGTTTACCTGCATAGTCGGACAATGAATACGACTTGCCACCGCTGCCGAGCAGTGTGAACTCCGGTGCCTTTTGGCCTACAGCAACGCTCATGATGCAGCTTCTTCGAGGATCGCATCGCTCATATCAAAATTTGCATACACGTCTTGCACGTCATCGTTGTCTTCCAAATCATCCATGATGCGAAGTATCGCTTTGGCATCGGCAATGTCGGTAACTGGAACCTGAAGAGATGAAACCATCGTCGATACCGCAGACACAACTGTCATTCCTGCAGCTTCCAATGAGGCTTTTAGTTCGTATAACGCGTGTGAATCACATGTAACGCGCCACGCATCGCCATCATCCACCACATCTTCTGCTCCGTGTTCAAGCGAGACCATCATCACTTCATCTTCGGAAACAGATTTATCAATTTGCACGACACCTTTGCGCGAAAACTGCCAGCCAACGGCGCCAGGCTCTGCCATTGCACCTCCCGACTTACTAAACGCAAGGCGTACATCCGATGCAGTGCGATTGCGATTGTCGGTGAGCGCATCGATCAACATCGCAACACCACCTGGCGCGTAAGCCTCATAAGTAATCGATTCAAACGCCGCCCCAGTGTGCTCGCCCATTCCTCGCTTGATCGCGCGGTCAATTGCGTCGTTTGTCATCTGAGCTGCTTTTGCTTTGAGCACAATTGTGCGCAAGGAGGCATTAGAAGCGATGTCACCGCCGCCTTCTCTGGTACTGACCTCAAGTTGTCGTGCAAGTTTTGCAAACGTCTTACCACGGGCATTGTCGGCTTTGCCCTTTTTGTGTTTGATCGTTGCCCATTTGGAATGGCCGGACATCTCTACACCTCCTGCAAGAACAATGAATGAATACGATTATCGCTGGTCAATTCTGGATGAAACGACGCCACCATAACCGAACCTTGTCGAGCCAACACAACTTTGCCCTCGTGCCGCGAGAGCACCTCTACATCTGTGCCTAGTCGAACTACCTGTGGAGCACGTATAAACATGGCATGAAAAGGTGACTTTAGGCCTTCAACATTCAGTTCGGTCTCAAAACTTTCCACCTGACGACCATAGGCGTTGCGCTGTACATCGATATCAATCGCCCCATAAAAGCGCTGATCTGGTCGCCCATCAGCAATGCTTTTTGCCAACAAGATCATCCCGGCGCAGGTTCCGAATACCGGCATTGCATTGTTGATTCGTTCCGCAATTGGATCAAATAATTCGGACGTATTGAGCAAGTGCGACATCGTTGTTGACTCTCCGCCCGGCATCACGAGCGCGTCCACCGAATTTAAATCTTGAGTCGTTCTCACTTGCACTGTGTCGGCGCCGAGGCTCTGCAACATTTCTTCGTGCACAGAAAATGCACCTTGCAATGCCAAGATGCCAACTTTCATATCTATAACCAGACTGTCAACACGTCAAACTCAATTGCCTTGAGTTTGATTACCAACCGCGCTCGGCATAACGCTCGTTGATCTGATCCATTCCGATACCTGTCATCGGGGCTCCAAGATTGCGACTCACTTTTGCCAAAATGTCGGCATCGAGATAATGGGTCGTTGCTTCAACAATTGCCTTTGCTCGCGGCGAAGGATCGTCGCTCTTGAATATGCCTGAGCCGACGAACACCGACTGTGCACCTAGCTGCATTGCCAATGCGGCATCTGCTGGCGTGGCGATACCGCCAGCGCAAAACAATGGCACTTGCAGCAACCCAGTCTCAGCAATTTCTTGAACGAGTGGTAATGGTGCACCGAGTTTTTTGGCCCAATCAAACAACTCTGCCGAGTCGGCTTGAGTAATTTTACGAATGTCACCAAAGATGTTGCGCAGGTGACGCACTGCTTCGACAACATTGCCGGTGCCTGCTTCGCCCTTTGAACGAATAAGTGCAGCACCTTCACTGATGCGGCGAAGTGCCTCACCTAAATTAGTTGCACCACAAACAAACGGCGTATCAAATGCCAACTTGTCGATGTGATGTGTTTCGTCAGCCGGGGTGAGCACCTCTGATTCGTCGATGAAGTCAACACCAAGTGACTGCAAAATTTGGGCTTCAACAAAGTGTCCGATGCGAGCTTTGGCCATGACTGGAATTGTCACGCTTGCCTGAATCGCGATAATCATTTCGGGATCGCTCATTCTGGCGACACCGCCGTCACGACGGATGTCGGCAGGCACGCGCTCAAGCGCCATCACTGCCACTGCACCAGCATCTTCAGCGATCTTTGCTTGTTCAGAGTTGACGACGTCCATAATGACGCCGCCCTTTAGCATCTCGGCCAAACCCCGCTTGATCTGCATTGACCCCGTTGTACGTGCAACATTCTTTGTCATGCGATCCATCGTACAGAGATCATTACCGACACAAACGATCGGTTATTTGTGACTGTTTTCTTAGAGAAACTTAACGTCGTCTGGGTTCGTGCCAACAGGGACCACGGCAGTTTTTGCTGCTCGGGCAATCTCAACAAACGTCTGGCCTGGAGTGAGTTTGATCACTGCCCCGCTCAAATCTTTGAGTAAGAACGGCTTCAGGCGATCGGTTCGCTCCCACGTGCCCTCGATCAAAGTGCCATTAGTGAACACATACACTTTTCCGCCACCGAGGGTCTTGGCTGCCGGGCTGTATTTATTGGTGTACACAACTTCAAGAACAATAACGTTGGGCATGGCGAGTTGTACGCCTTCAGTATCCACGTCAGGAGTGTTTTCTTGCAGTCGCAAAAACTCTCCAGTGGCTGCATCCCAGTCCCATTGCACCCTCACACCATCCATCGAAACTTTCACACCAGCTGTTGGTTCTGCAGCTGCCGGTGCTGCATCGCTAGCAGTGCGATACGAAAACTGTGCGGGTGGCGCCATTGCACCCTCTGGGCTCAATGTCCACAACTTGGTAGTTTCTGCGATCAAGTTGTGCGGTGCTGAGCGACCGCTATCGCGAGCGAATCCGCCATCCTTATTTGCCACTGTGTAACTCAAGTCAACGAGATCAGATTTTTTGATCGCAGCTGAAACCTTTTCGTTGCCACCACTCCACACAAACAACGGATTGATAAGCGCACCCAATAGGTCGATGTCTTGAAAGCGACCACTACGAATCGGACCGACGGGGTCTGAGCCTTCACTTTGGAAAACTGCAGCTAGTCGCGTCAACTTTTCAACATTCTCTTCAAAAATGATGTCCGCCTGATTGATCCCCGCCTGCGGACGAGCAGAAGGATGGTTGTCAATCTTGACAACCATCGCAGGGCGAGTCAGCGTTGATGGATCAGTATTTGGCAAACCCGTTAACGGGTTAACGATCTCCGGAACCGTTGTTTCAGTCACGACGGTGGTTTCTACTGCCGTACTAGCTGTCGTAACCGAAGCGACTGATGAGCCACCACAGGCAGCAAGTGCCAACAATGAACTAGCAACGATTGAACCAAATATTAATGAGCGATTTTTCATGTTTAGATCTCTCTGAGCAGCGCAATTCTCTCTGCCAATGGGGGATGCGTATTAAAAAGTTTATGCCACATGCCGAGTCGACCGGTGTCATTCACCCCCGACATTGGTTGCTCAATCCACATATGGGCCGTTGCCATGCTGGCCGAATGGGTGACGGTACTATCTGCCTGAAGTTTTTCAAGCGCCGAGATAAGGCCAGGCGGATATCGGGTCATTTTGCATGCCGAGACATCAGCCAAAGTTTCACGCCTCCGACTAACGGCGGCCTGCATAATCTTGGCCAGGATCGGTGCGAGTATCAATAGAGCAATACCAACGAAAGCAAGCGGGTTGGTACTGTCACGGCGATCGTTCCCGCGGCTCACTCGACCGCCATTCCACCACATCATACGAATTGTGATGTCTGTAATGAGAGCAATTGTCCCAACCAGTGTGACCGCCAATGTGCTCACCAAAATATCGTAATTCTTGATATGTGAAAGTTCGTGGGCAACGACTCCCTCCAACTCAACACGATTCATCTTTTCTAGCAGTCCCGTCGTGACTGCAATTGCAGCGTGCTTAGGGTTACGACCAGTCGCAAACGCGTTTGGTGCATCATCACGAATAATGAACACGCCCGGTTTCGGCAGTCCGCTCGCGATACATAATCCTTCGACCAGGTTGTGCAGGCGACGAAACTCCACTGGATCAGCCGGCACTGCACGGCTAACCGCCAACGCTACGGAATCAGATTTCCAGTACGAACCAAATGCAAACACGGCCGAAAACACCAACGCGATAAGTGTCCCTGTGGTTCCGTTACCAATCAGCACACCAACAGCCATACCAACCATCACGGTAATGATGATGAAACCGGTGAGCAAGAAAAATGTGCGTCGCTTATTTGACGCAATGAGGTCATTCATAAAATATCGATCTACCAATCCAATTAAAATTTGACTTGTGGGGTGTCGCGTGCAGCATCTTCAGCTTCGAAGTATTCGCGTTTTGCGAACTTAAATACTCGAGCAATGATAAAGCCAGGGAATTTCTGAATAGCAGAGTTGTACGACAGCACAGCATCGCCATAAAACTGCCTCGCATAGGCAATGCGACTTTCTGTATTGGACAGTTCTTCTTGCAAAGAAACAAACCCTTGATTGGCCTTGAGGTCTGGGTACGCCTCAGAAAGAGCAAACAATTGACGCAGGGCTCCAGTAATTGCAGAGTCGGCCGCTGCTTGCGCATTCGGCGATGAGGAGGCACCGATCGCCGAATTCCGCGCCTGGACCACAGCGTCCAATGTTGCCTTTTCATGGGATGCATACCCCTTGACAGTTTCGACCAAGTTTGGAATGAGGTCGAGTCGTCTTTTGAGCTGAACGTCAATTTGTGACCACGCATTGTCGACTTCATTGCGACGACGAACGAGCGAGTTGTATATCGCAATGATCGAGACAGCGATTAACGCGATGACGACGAGATTCACAAGATTGCTCATATCCCCTAGTCTACGCCACTGCTACAGCGGCTTGAGGCTGCCCAATATCTCTAGCTCTATGAACGGGAACTCGGAGAACGCCGAAGCACGCGATGTTCGAACATCGAAAGAAGTTTGTTGGGCTGCACCACGATCTCATCATTCTTTTCAGCCGCTAAGAGTCTCTCATAGATCAATACATACTCTTCGGCAAGACGCTGCATCGAAAAATCTTCTGCACGCTTCAGACCACCAGTCACCAAGCGCTGCGTCAACTTTGAGTCGTTAACAATCCGAGTGATTGAATTCGCTAGTTGCTCCTCGTCGCCAGGTGCAACAAGTAACGCATTTAATTCGTGTGTAGCGACATTGCGATACCCGTCGATATCAGTGGTGACGAGTGGGGCCGCTGCAGCCATTGCCTCAAGTAGAACTATGCCAAAGGATTCGCCCCTCAATGACGGTGCACAAAAAACAGTACAGCGTGAAAGTCGATCGAGCTTGTCTGTTTCTGTGATTCGTCCAAGCCACGAAATACGTTTATCACTTTCATGCAACCTGTGCATTTCGTTTATACCTGGACCATCAGCCGCTATCCACAATGAAAAATTATGCGGCAAGTACTTCATCGCACCAAGCAATACTTCTAGCCCCTTACGGGGTTCAAAACGGCCGCAGAAAAAAATAGTTGGCTGAGCCTCACGCTGAGCGCCAGTCTTTAAGTAGCGAGAAGTTTCAATACCGTTGAATAGCACCTGATAGTCGCCGTCGAGATACCTGGATGCAAGTTCCTTTGCGGCATCCGACACCGCAACTCGCGCACTCAAGTGATTGGCAGCCCAGCGCGCAGTTTTGTTGAGAACTCGATACGAAGACGAATCGCCAGCTGCATGAAATGTTCCTACCGTCGGTGCCAGCCGCAACAACAACGACGTGACCGTAGGACCAGGCACGATGGGTTCGTGTAGATGGATGATGTCGAAGGCCTCGTCATTTAGAGCCCGAATCGTTCGCAATGCCGCTGATGGATCTGGCGCGAGCGGCGCAACAGATCCGTTGGCGGAGGTTGGCAGGCTCTGACCCAACGGTGTCACAAATGGCTCAGGGGGCGGACCATCACATGGCGCAAGCACCCGTACTTCGTGGCCGATCCGTCGAAGTTCGCGCGCCAAACCCATGACTTGGGCTTGCACCCCACCCGGAACTGACACGCTGTAGGGACTCACCATTGCAACCCGCAACATGTTCACGCCGTATACGGTAGACCGTCTAGGAGCTAGTTAGCCGAATAAACAACAAAACACAACAAAGTCAGCACGAAAGCAGTAAGACCATGACGCAATTCCCTATAAATCCGTATTCCAAGCCAGCAATTTCGATCGTCGCATCGCCCACCAAACGCAATCCAATTTTGGAGTTGGCGCTCAAGGCCGAACAACTCGGTTTTGAAGGTCTCGCCTGCCCAAGTCTCGGTGGCACTATGGCACTGTGCACATCGCTCGCCCACGCCACAAACACAATTCATTTCTGGACATCGATACAACCGATGTATTACAGCCACCCAGTTGAGACTGCAAATACAGCCGCACACATTCACGAAATTTCTCGCGGACGATTTGGTCTCGGCATCGGTGTCAGCCATGGACCTGTTGTGCAACGGCTCGGAGTCGAGACCGGCAAGCCACTGAGCGATATTTCCAATTATGTTGACGCAATGCGTGCCAGTGAGCGATTTTCAGGCGAACTTCCACCGATTTATCTAGCAACACTGCGCGACAAAATGCTCGCGCTCTCACATCAAATCTCCGAAGGCGCAATCTGGGCGAACGCGTCGTTGCGCGACATTGGGCGCCAGGTTGCAACACTCCCCGCCGACAAACGATCGACATTCTTTATGTCCAACATGGTTCCAACCATCATCAGCGACGATATTGAAGCAGCGTTAGCCCTGCATCGCAAAACATTGACTGGCTATGTCTCGCTACCCAACTATCGAAACTATTGGCGCACTGCTGGGTATCTCGACGAGATGGACGCAATCGAAAATGTGCTCGCAACAACCCCCAAAGACTTAATGGTCGAAACGTTGCAAGCAACCATGAGCGACTCATGGTTACGCGACTGCACTATCTCCGGATCAGTAACTCAAGTGCGCGAACAATTTGCAGCATGGGCCAACGCAGGTGTTTTGCCAATCGCAGTGATGTCGTCTACCAGTGGTGGTCAGGCGAAGGCAATCAACGAACTTTTTGATGCATTTGCATAGAGCGAATTACGCGATTTGCGCGATTAAGTCCTCAACGAGTTTTTGAATTTCATCACGGATTGGACGCACGGCATCTACACCCTGACCAGCGGGATCATTGAGTGGCCAATCTACATACTTCTTGCCAGGCAAAAACGGGCATGCATCACCACAACCCATTGTCACAACGACATCAACGGCATCCAACATCTCCATCGTCCACAATTGCGGTTGAGCAGATGCAATGTCGATTCCGACTTCCTTCATTACTGCAACGGCTGAGGGATTAATTGAATTCGCCGGTTCCGATCCGGCCGAAAAGACGGTGACTCGACCTACCGCGAGGTGACGCATAAATCCTGCCGCCATTTGCGACCGGCCAGAGTTGTGAATGCACAAAAACAAGACACCCTTCATGAGCGCGGTTGACCAAACACGAACTTGATGATCACTACTGCCAACATGGCGCCGATGAGTTGCATCAATACAAACATCGGCACTGATTCTGGCGCAATTCCTGCAAACGTGTTGCTCAGACCTCGAGCAACGGTGACTGCTGGGTTTGCCAACGAAGTTGACGAAGTGAAAAAATATGCTCCAGTGATCCATGCCGCAACAGTGAACGGCACCAAACTCGAACGCTTAGCTCGAATGGTTCCATAAATCACGAGTAGTAGACCAACTGTTGCAACTACTTCCGAAAATAAAATCCCCGAACCCGATCGAACTTTGTGTGAAATGTTGATTGCATCCAGATCAAACATCAGATTTGCCGTGATAGCACCCAAACATCCACCAACTATTTGCGCAAGTGCATACCAAGAAGTTTCCTTGACGGTTGCTTCACCGGTAAAGATTCCGACAATGCCCACGACCGGATTAAATGATGCACCCGAAACAGGTGCAAATATCAAGATAAGAGCAGTCAGTGCACCCCCCGTAGCGATGGAGTTGCACAGCAGCTGCAGAGCAACAATGTCGGTGAGTCGCTCGGCCATAATGCCCGAGCCAATTACTGCCACAATTAACAAACCAGTACCGAGCGCTTCAGCCGCTAGGCGGCGCGGCATCGAAATTTTTGAATCTGACGTCACTAACAACACTTCTGATCAGCAGTTGCGTAATACGTAGGCGCATCCGCCAACACGGTGTAGTACTCCCAAGGCGCCCCATCCGGACTCTCCATCCAGACCTTGTCTTGCACTGCGTAACAACACGTTGTGTCTTTTTCGACAGAATCAACAAGACCAAGTTGCTCGAATCTTTCAATCGAACTTTCGACTTGAGCAGTCGTATCCAGTTCGACTCCTAGATGGTTGAGATGTTGATACTCGGCCACGGCGTCTCGTGGTGTTTCAATCAATACCAATTTGAGTGGTGGGTCAACGATGGCAAAATTGGCATAACCTTCGCGAACTTTGGCGGGAGTTGCATTGAACATCTTTGAATAAAAATCAATTGCCTCTTGCAGGTTAGAAACATTGAGCGCCAACTGAACTCGTGACACAACGACCTCCATATTGTTTGTTGTAATTGTTTTCTGTTTTATGTTTTATGTTTATGTTT
>DFDK01000069.1:15294-21983 GCA_002367695.1 Acidimicrobium sp. UBA3029
CCAGTGCGACTCAAACTCTTCAGTCTCATTGCGGCTTCTGTCGATGCCGAAACGTGCGCCTGCTCATTAGTGAAACCAACAGGTCGCTCGCAGCCAACCGTAAGTCACCACCTGAAAGTCTTGCGCGAGGCTGGTCTGATCACTGGCACCAAGCGTGGAACATGGATTTGGTATCGAGTTAACCGCGATCGATTACGAGTCTTGCAAGACGTACTCGGCTAAGCAACAGTTGCTTCGAGATAACCGGGATCGCTCGGCCAGTTTGGTTGAAATAAATGCCACTGCTCTGGCGCTTGGCGAATGAGATTTTCGATCTCAAGTAGCAACAACTGGGTTATGCGTGTGACATCTTCGCGCAATGAACCCTGCCGCTCAACAATGAGTGCAGGCCTTATCACTGACTTGTGTCCGTTTGCTCCTGGAGTAAAGAAAGTAGCCATTGGCAACAGCTGTGCACCGGTTCGCAATGCAAAAAAAGCTGGTCCTGCTGGCACCGTCGTAGTTTCACCAAAAAATTGCACCTCCACCCCCGTGCGTTTGCCATCTTTAGGGATATCTCGATCACACAGCAGCGACACAACGTGGTTATCGCGCAATGCTTTGCCAACAGCAATGCCTGCATCATCTGTCAGCGCAATCACATTCACCCCATAGCTCGAGCGCAGCCCCACAAACCACTCAAACAATTCGGTATTTTCTAGACGTTCCACTACAGCAGTTAATTGATAGCCCTGATCGATCAACCACCGTCCAGACCATTCCCATCCACCCATGTGAGGCAATGCAAGAATTGTTCCCTTGCCTTTAGCCGCCGAATCTTCGATGTATTGAAACCCTTCGACGTGATGCCCATCAGCGATTTGCTGCTGCGACAGAGAAGGAAGGCGAAATGTCTCCAGGTAATAACGCGTGTAGCTCACAAACGCCTGCTGCGTTGCTATATGTAATCGCTTGCCAGTCAGACTTGGATCAACTCGTTGCAAGTGTCGCATGACCATTGCCCTGTTTTGCTTCATTGCTCTTGCAAGAGAACTACCTACGCCAAAAGAAGTTCCAGATAACACTGGCGAGGGAACGACACGAGCGATCAACGATGCGAGTTTGTAGCCGGCTACAGAGATTTGTTCTGCCGTTTTGTGATGCACTTGCGCCATGAAGAATTATTGCAATCGGCGACGGCGCGCAAAACGTTCGCGATAATCATCACGACGCACACGACGAGAAGCGCGACGCGAACGACGCACTTCTTGTTTTTGTGCAGTAACAGGAGCAACTGCAGCCTGTTTCCAAACCTTTACAAAACGCTGCACCGCTGTCATCGTGGTGAGTATCAGCATCACCCACATCACCCACCACAGCAACGAACCAAACAACAACCCGAAGCACAAGACAATGATGCGCTCCGCTCTTTCCATCAAACCGCCCTTGGCATGAAGCCCTAGCGATTCGGCTTTAGCGCGTTGATATGAAATCAACGACGAAACCGCCATCACAGCAAACGGCAAGACTGCGGCTGTGGCACCACGGGTATCGGCTAAATACCACGCCACACCACCGAGCAAGAACGAGTCGCTCACTCGGTCAATGACTGAGTCAAAAAAGGCACCACGTTGACTCGCCGAATTCGACGCCTTGGCGAGCGCACCATCAAACATGTCCGGAAGTGCTGACAAAATGACGAGGGCAAGACCGAGAGGCAACGCACCAAGTCCAATTGCAACCGATGCGCCAATCGCTATCAATAAACCCAAGATGGTGATGTGATCAGGTGACAATCCTGTACGCAGCAACAACTTACCGACAGGGCGCACAACGCGCTCGATCTCTACGCGAAACCGACCATCAAACATATGCGAGAGCCTACTTGTCGGGGTTGGCTTCAACTAAACATTCGACAATTGAAGCATCTATCGCATCCACCAAGACTAAACCCCGCTGCGTTGGGGGATCTTCGGCGCTGTAACAAAAAACGCGCCAAGTGGGTCGACTACGAACACCTCGCCATACCTGTTGAGCAGAAGAATGCCCAACCGCAAAGCCAACCGCCCGACTCGCAAAGACGAGAGCGGTCTTTTCGTCAACTGTCATCTTCCAAGATGAACTCAAGACAAACAAGCCGAACGCACTAAGTGCTATCGCAGCAATGAGCATTCCATCATTCACAAGACCACTTTTTGCGAGTGACGAATTTGCCGATCGCGCAGCGAACCAAAGACCAAAGCATGCCGTTGCAACGCAGAGATAAATAAAACCGGGAATCCGGCGACGATGATTGTCAGGAAATTGGTATGGACCTACAAATGCCGAAATATCTAGATCATTCGGCAGTGCATCGCGTATTTCATTGCTTGACATTGATTACTTCCCTTTTCGATTGTTTTACGCTTCGAGTTTCTTCCATGCAGACCTCACACGTTCAGCCGTGACATCTAAAGCTTCAGGCAAGATCTTGGTGTTGGCGATGGCAACCATAAAATTGGTATCGCCTCCCCATCGAGGAACAATGTGCACGTGTAGGTGCTGAGCAATACTTCCACCAGCCGAAGCACCGATATTGATGCCAACGTTGATTCCCTGGGGTTTATATTCGGCTTTTAATACTTGTACGCCGAACGTGACTGTCGACCAAATTTCATTGTGCTCTTCCAGGGTGAGGTTTTCAAGTTCAGCCACTTCGCGATATGGCAAAACCAACAAGTGTCCAGGAGAATATGGAAATGCATTGAGAATCACAAAGGAATGAACACCGCGATGAACAATATGAGACTCTTCGTCTTTTATGTCCGATTGCAGAATCTCAGTAAATACCGACTTACCAGAATTGTTTTTCTTCGTGTCGCCCTGCACATATTGTGCACGCCAACCATTCCATAGTCGCTCAAGGCGCATATCGATTACAGGGCCATCTCAGATGCATCGGCAGTCTCATCTTGCAACTGCTTAACAAAATCTGCGAACTTCACATCGCGTATCACTTCACCCCCGCGAGGATTAACGCCAACTGTTTCATGCGCCACATCGTCGTCACCAACGACCAACACGTACGGAATACGCTCCAACTTCGCTGAACGAATTCGCTTACCCAACTGCTCATCAGCGACGCTTGTGTCTACCCGAAAACCGGCTCGCAGAAGTTGCGCAATGAGTTTCGTTGCGTACGGTTCGTGACCGCTCGTCACTGGAAGGACTCGCACCTGCACTGGTGCAAGCCAGGTTGGAAATGCTCCGCCGTAATGTTCAAGCAGCACGCCGAAGAATCGTTCAACCGAACCAAACAACGCGCGATGCAGCATGATCGGTTGATGACGGCCGTTGTCTGATCCGATGTACTCCAGTTTGAACCGCTCTGGAAGATTGAAATCGCATTGAATTGTGCTCAACTGCCATTTACGACCAATTGCATCACGCACATCAATATCGATTTTGGGGCCATAAAACGCAGCATCGCCTTCTTTGACCGAATAGTCAACACCATGTCGATGAAGGGCTTCACGTAATGCAGTAGTTGCTTTATCCCAAATCTCGTCGCTTCCAACCGATTTCTCTGGGTCACGTGTTGAGAGTTTGAATTCAAAATCTTCAAAACCAAACTTACGCAATACCGAAATAACGAAATCAAGTAACGAAGTGATCTCGTCGGCCATCTGATCTTCTGTGCAAAAAATATGACTGTCATCCTGTGTGAACCCACGAATTCTCAACAAACCATGCAATGTTCCGGCACGCTCGTATCGATAGACAGTTCCTAGCTCGAATAATCGCAACGGTAATTCTCGATAGCTGCGCTGCCTATCGCGATAGATCAAGCAGTGCATCGGACAGTTCATCGGCTTCGGGTAATACGTACCGTTGTCCATCTCCATCGGTGGATACATGCCGTCTTTATAGAAGTGCAGGTGACCAGAAGTTTCAAACAGATCCGCATTGGCAAGATGCGGTGTAAAGACAAACTGGTATCCGCCATTTTGATGACGGTGACGGCTGTAATCCTCCATCAACTTACGAACTATTCCGCCCTTTGGGTGCCAAACAGCAAGTCCGCCACCAAGTTCGGATGGGAACGACAACAAATCCATTTCAACAGCCAGACGACGATGATCGCGCTTTTCGGCTTCGGCCAATCGAGTGATGTGTTCTTCGAGCGCAACTTTCGACTCCCACGCTGTTCCATAGATCCGCTGCAACATCGGACCCTTTTCATTACCACGCCAATATGCGCCAGCAACTTTCATCAATGCAAAGTGTCCGAGTTTGCCAGTTGTTGGTACGTGAGGACCCCGACACAAGTCAACAAACGAATCGGTGTTGCGATAGACGCTTACTACGTCGCCACCCTGAACCTCTGATGCATCAGTACCGTCGGCAGAGCCACTTGTAACCCGTGTAATAATTTCACACTTGTAGGGCTGATCAGCAAATAATTCAAGAGCCGCCTTGGCCGACATCTCGTCGCGAGTAAATGATTGGTCTGCTTTGATAATTTCGCGCATCTTTTCTGTGATTGATGCAAGATCGGTGTCACTGAAAGTTTTTCCACCTGGCAGTTCGAAGTCGTAGTAGAAGCCATCTTCAATTGCGGGTCCAATCGTAAATTTGGCACCAACAAACAACTGCACTACTGCTTGTGCCATCACATGCGCCGTTGAGTGTCGCAAGACATGACGACCCGCATCACTCTCTGCGGTAATGATCGAAACTTTCGCACCTGCACTCAACAAAACGTTGAGGTCTGTTTCTATGCCATCGACAACTGCAGCAACTGCAGCTTTCGCCAACCGTGATCCAATTCCTTGAGCCAAATCAAGCGAAGTCGAACCTACAGGTAGGGACTTACGAGTGCCGTCAGGCAGGCTGACTTCAATAGTTTCTAGAGCACTCATCGTGTTATTCAGTCTAGTTTCTCAATATTGCTTGAAACGTCTCAATTATTTAGCATTCAGGAAAGTACGAGATTGACCCCAAGTAAGTTCGCTGCGTTAGATACGTCAATGCCTTTAGCCGCCGCAGAATCGATCAGCGCTACAGCACGAGGCGTATCGAGATCATCGTCAAGGGCCTCGCGCACCAATTCGAGCAACTCATCACCATCCGGTTTCCTTCCAGATCCCCACAGAGCAAGACGATCGACATTGCGTGCGAACATGACTTCATCCCATTCCCACTCAAAACGGTAATGGTGCTCGATCAAACCAAGTCGAATCACCCGTGGATCAAAGCTTGTGCGCAGTTTGTCGACGAATACCAAGTTTCCACGACTCTTCGACATCTTGTGACCATCCATCGACACCATCGCAACATGCATCCAGTGCTTTACGAACTGCTCTCCCGTCGCAGCTTCTGACTGGGCGCGCTCGCATTCATGATGTGGAAAAATTAAATCACTGCCACCACCATGCAAGTCGATCGTCGTTCCCAGCTCGCGCAATGCAAGAGCAGAGCATTCGATGTGCCAACCAGGTCTGCCCGGTCCCCACATGGTTTCCCACGATGGTTCGTCCACCGCTGACGGATGCCACAAAACGAAGTCAAGTGGATGACGCTTATGTGGATCATCGACATTGCCTCCGCTTTCGCGAGCGAGTTCAATCATTGTTTCTTGTGAATAATGTGAAATCTCACCAAAGGATTTGGACTGACTTACATCGAAGTACACGGAACCACCCGATTCATACGCAATGCCCCTGTCCATCACCATGCCAATAAATCCACGAATGTCGGAGATGGCAGATGACGCACGTGGCGTGGAATGCATCGGTAACACTCCGAGCGCTTCCATATCGGCGTTGAAACGAGCCTCCTCACCCGAAGCCAAGTCAAGATAGTGCACACCTTGCTCGCGCGCCTTGGCGAACAGAGGATCGTCAATATCGGTGACGTTGCGTACACACTTCACTTCATGACCAAGGTCGATTAACCGGCGAATCAAGATGTCATAACTGATGAATGTAAACGCATGACCTAAATGCGTTGCGTCGTACGGTGTGATGCCACACGTGTACATCAATACTGTTGGACCGGGTTCAAATGGAACGACCGATTGCTTAGCGGTGTCGTAGAGGTGCATTATAAAATTTTCAGATTCCGTCCGCTTACGGGGTCGACATCGGGTAAGCCCGTCATGCGTGGTGCCACACGCGTCTTGTACCGCACATTCATCTGCAGCATCACTGCTGTGAAAGCTTCAAGCGCAAGCGCATTCGACAATCTTCCTGTGTTGAGCGGTCGACAACCAGGGATCTTTTCAACAATGTCGCACACTGTTTCAATTGCCTCAGGATGATCAGAACAAATCAACACATCACTGTCGACGTGGTGATTGAGATTGCCAAGCTCTTTTGCGGGCAAGTGCTGCAATGCAGCGACAACTTTGCTCAGAGGAATTTCGGCTTGCACGTGGGCAGCGATACTTCCACGCGGTGGAACGAGCGGTTGAAATTCTTTACCAACCTTGACCAACGCATTGGCCATCGTGACTACGATCTTGCCGGCAAGTTGGCTTGCGAACTCCCCGACGATGGTGGCAGTCGAATCCCACGGGGTTGCCACCACGACTAGATCACATTTCACTGCGTCAGCGTTGTCGCCACCTTGAATAGTCAGGTTGTGGCTTGGCCACAGCGATTGCAACTCTTTAACCTTCTCGACCGACCGCGCCTTATCGCGCGAACCGATCACAACGTCGTATCCAG
>DFDK01000024.1:0-5257 GCA_002367695.1 Acidimicrobium sp. UBA3029
TCCAAGGCTGCGGCGGTTACTTTTACGGGACAGTTCATAGCACTTGTTTTGCTTTCAATTGTCATAACTTTTGGCAATACGCCCATGATGAGTAGTCATGATTGGTGGTGGAGCGGATTTGCAGGAGCAGGCGGCGCAGTTGCTTTAGTCGCTTTTTACCAGGCAATGTCCCTTGGGTCCATGACAGTGGTTGCCCCAATTTCGGCAATAGTTGGTATGTGTAGTCCTGTTGTTGTTGGTCTTATCCAAGGCGAACGTCCGGCTCATATCGCCTACGTAGGCATGGCTCTGGCGGCAGTTGCGGTAGCTCTCGTAGGGGATGCACTCGGTCATCACGACCTACCTACTCCCCTGCGCGCAATTATTTATGCCTTTATTTCCGGTCTCGGCTTCGGAGTGATCTTTGTTTGTCTTGCGCAAACATCCGAAGATGCAGGTTTGTGGCCGCTGCTTGGGCAACGAATGGTCAGCGTGCCAACTGTTGCTCTTGTTGCGTTCTGGGGATCAGGACGCATTCACGTTGCTCGACGAGTGCTTCCGCTAGCCGCTCTTTCGGGATTGCTCGACACGACAGCAAATGGTCTGTACTTATTGGCCATCCATGGTGGATTGCTTTCACTCGTTGGGGTGATCACTGCGCTCTATCCAGTTTCCACCGTTGGACTTGCTGTAACACTCGACAAAGAAAAATTACACAGGAGTCAAATCATCGGACTTGTACTGGCAGCAATCTCACTGTCCATGGTTGGTTACGCATCCAACGCGTAACTGCGTTCAAATTAGCTCCAAGTCGGGCTGGCGGGATTTGAACCCGCGACCTCTTGTCCCCCAGACAAGCACGCTAACCAAGCTGCGCTACAGCCCGCATCTCGATTAATTACTCTAGCGAAAGAGATCTATAACTCTCCAAGACAAATACAGGATCAAAGCACCGACAAGTAATTTGAAATGCCATGGCACTGAAACGTCCTCATCTGATGAGCTTTGCGCGAGTTTTTTTAGATTAAGTGTTTTTGCTGTGAGCTGCCCATTGATTGTCACATCAGCAATGGACTTAAGGCACTTAGGGCATGAGCCGTCAGGCAACATTGCACTCGGCGCCAAATACTTTGCACACTCTTCACACCAAGGCATGCGTTTACTCTGAGCGTTTGCGAACACGCATCTTGATCGGCGTGGAACCAAATTCAAATTTTTCACGAATGCATCGTTCGAGATAGCGAAGATACGGTGCTGGTAATTCGCGATTGACGAACAAAGTGAATGTTGGCGGATCGGTCGCTCCTTGCAGCGCGTATAGAACTCGCGCGCCGCTGCCAGCTGGGTGTTTTTGTTGCGCTTCGGCCATCACTTTGTTGACATCTCGAGTCGGAACGCGCTTGTGATAATGAACAATGCACTCTTGCAATATCGGCAGAAGTCTGTGAACGCCTTTACCCGTAAGTGCTGAAACTTTAAGCACAGGAGCGTCACCGATGAAGTACAACTTGCGAGTCATCTCATTGTCAATATGCTCTCGACCTTCGGCGTCAAGCGTCTCCCACTTGTTAAGAATCACGATCACTGGACATCCAGCCGCATCGATTCGCTCGGCAAGTCTTTGATCTTGGCTCGTGATGCCATCATGTGCATCAATAACCAACAGTGCAACATCTGATTCATCAACCGCACGAAGCGCGCGAACGAATGAGTAATACTCTGCAGACTCATCAACTTTGCTTTTTCGACGCATTCCGGCCGTGTCGACAAACACCATTGGTCCATCTTCTGTGTCTACTTGGGTATCGATTGCATCGCGGGTTGTTCCTGGCATATCGTGCGTGATCGAACGATCCTCCCCTACCAACCTGTTGAAGAGTGTGCTCTTTCCAACGTTTGGGCGACCGACAATAGACACGCGAGGGATTCCTGGCGCACGAATGGCATCACCAAGATCCGGCTCCGGTTCCATATCAAGTGCCTCAACACGTTCGAGTATCGCATCGAGCAGGTCACCTGACTTACGGCCGTGCAGAGCCGAAACTGCTATCGGCTCACCAAACCCAAGAGATAGAAAATCCCAACGATCTGACTCGCGTCGCTCAGAGTCAATTTTGTTCGAAACAACGAGCACGGGACGGTCTACCTTGCGAAGCCATTGCGCGATGAGCTCATCGTCGTGAGTGACACCAACCCATGTGTCGACCACGAAAAGCACTAGATCTGCAGCTCTGGCAGCCTCTTCCACTTGGCGACTGACTTTGGTATCAAGCTCAGAGCCGCCTGGCATCCAACCGCCGGTATCAACAACGCTAAATTTTTTGCCAATCCACTCGACATCACGTTCGAAACGGTCACGGGTAATACCAGGTTGATCCTCGACAATCGCAACCTGAGCGCCCAAAAATCTATTGAATAGAGTGCTCTTACCGACATTGGGTCGTCCGACGATCACAACGGTAGGCAATCGTTCAGTCACGTATGCATTGTACAAGCGGTTTGTGCGATAACGATGAGCACTAAAGTGTGACCGTGACTACGAGTGCGAATACGAGTTCGATCAATCCATCGCAAGTAGATCGCGTCCTGCTTGCTGCCCCAAGAGGCTTCTGCGCAGGTGTTGAGATGGCCATCAAAGCGCTCTCTTGGATGGTTCGCACTTTTCCCGCTCCTGTGTATTGCTTTCACGAAATCGTGCACAATAAGTCTGTTGTCGATCGCTTCATTGCACAGGGCGTGATCTTTGTCGATGACATTGACGCAATTCCTGCCGGGAGCCCAATCATGTTGTCGGCACACGGCTCTGCCCCCGAAGTGGTCTCTAATGCGATCGCTCGAGGAGGCTACGTCGTTGATTCTGTATGCCCGCTTGTTACCAAAGTGCACCACGAACTTCGCGTTCGCTCAAACAAGGGTTACAAAATTATCTACATTGGCCATGAAGGCCACGAAGAAGCTGTTGGCACTATGGCAGTTGCTCCGCATGCCACAACGCGTGTTGAAAAACTTGAAGACGTGGCAGCTCTGGCCGACACTAACGAGCCACTCGCGCTACTTGCCCAGACGACATTGTCTCATCGGGATTGGCAGGAAGTAGCACAGGCCGTAAAAGTACGTTTTCCACAAGTGTGGCAACCAGGAAAAAGTGATTTATGTTTTGCAACAACCAACCGTCAGACAGCTCTTATGCAAATAGTGCGAGATTGCGATGCGGTCATAATTATCGGTTCTTCAAATTCCTCGAACACTCTTGCGCTAGAAAAACTTGCACGTTCTATGAATTGTAAAACTGTTCTACGCATCAACTCCGCAGATGAAATTCCTGACAACATTTCGGGCACCATTGGAGTAACCGCCGGCGCATCTGCACCAGAAGAACTCGTAATGGCCGTAGTCAACCGACTGGCTCCACGCTTAGGAGTCGAAGAGGTTCGACTCACGACCGAAGACGAATATTTTCCTCCACCGCGAAATATTCGTCAACTACAGCACGCCATTGAGCAAGCATCCACCGTGATGATCGGCGGAAACTTCTTGAGCGGACAACACCTGGATGATCGCTCTGTAAGCGCCAGCACCGTTCTGCAAAAACTCACGAATTAGTTGCGCCGCACTTTGCTCTAGTTGCGAGGAACTTTGCTCCAAGGCATTTCACGATCGACACGAACATCGCCTGGAAGTCCAAGCATTCGCTCACCCAGAATATTCTTCATAACTTCGCTAGTTCCGCCCTCGATGCTGTTGGCGCGAGCACGCAAGAACGCTTTGGGAACGGAATCAAAACTCATCGCTGTTTCTGGTCGAACCATTGCGTAACTTCCGTACAACATGCCGTGCGCACCCATTAGTTCAATACAGAACTCATAAGTCTGCTTGTTGAGATCGGCACTAGCCATCTTGCCGATTGAACCTTCAGGACCTGGAACTCCAAGTTTTCTGTTTTGTCCAGCGCGAATATTTGTCAGTCGAAGTACTTCAGCACGAATCCACAACTGAGTGAGTTTGTCTCGAGTTGCAGCATCTCGTTCTTCGGCTGGCATCTTTTCCCAAATCTTCATTGCTTCACGAATCGGACCAGAGGCCTTAGGAGGAATTGCTCCCCCAATCGCTACTCGCTCGTTCATCAGTGTTGTCAAACTGACGCGCCATCCGTCGCCTGGCCCGCCAAGTGTCTCCGAGACCGGTACACGCACATCAGTGAAATAGACCTCGTTGAATTCGGCTTCGCCGGTCATCTGGCGCAATGGTCGAACCTCAACCCCAGGTGCCTGCATGTCAACAACTACTGCCGTCATTCCAGCATGCTTTACAGCATCCGGATCTGTGCGCACTACAAGTAGACCCCACTTTGAGAGATGGGCCAATGTTGTCCAGACCTTTTGCCCATTGACCAACCATTCGTCGCCGTCCCGAATCGCCTTGGCAGAGAGTCCGGCAAAATCTGACCCTGAACCTGGTTCTGAAAATAACTGACACCAAATTTCTTCACCGGTAAATAATGGCCTCAAGTATTTAGTTCGTTGTTCTGGTGTTCCCCACTCGACAACGGTTGGTCCGCACATTCCATAGCCGATCGGATTTCGGGCGTATGGATTCGGGCTTCCAGCTGCCGACAGTCTTTCGCTCACGATTTTTTGATGCTTAGGCGACAAACCGAGACCACCGGAGCCAACAGGAAAATGCACCCAAGCAAGACCGCGGTCGTACTGTTCGCCCAAAAAGACTTCCGATTTCGTTTGGCGTGGAGGAAATGCATCAAGCAGCGCCGTTACCGCATCATCTATCTGCTGCTCATCCGCCAACGTCTGTGTTTGTGCTGCCGACATATGTTCCCCTTATGTTGCTCTATTGATCAAAGCAAATCTAGTAACAAAAGACGCTTTACGCTTTATTGGTCTTGTCGATTTCCGATCCGAAATTGCTTGACGTAACAATTTTTGGGCTAACTTTTGGCTATGTTTCCAGGACAAATCGCAACCATCACCCCAGACAAGCCTGCTGTCATCATGGCTTCGACGTCCCAAGTCATTACCTACAAAGAACTCGATGAGGCTGCCAACCGTCTCAGCCAATTGCTCTTTCAACATGGTTTGCGTCCGGGTGACCACATCGCAATTTGCCTTGAGAATCATCCGCGTTATTTCGAAGTCATCTGGGGTTGTCACTATGCGGGACTCATCTATACCGCGTGTTCGAGTCGTCTCACCTCCGACGAACTGTCGTACATCATCAATGACTGCAACGCGACGGCCTTCATCACGAGCAAATACAAAGCCGA
>DFDK01000024.1:5585-7507 GCA_002367695.1 Acidimicrobium sp. UBA3029
TCGTTGCTCAGCAGTCCCCGCTTCCGCTAAATGACCGAGTGGATGGTTCTGACATGTTGTATTCGAGTGGAACCACTGGTCGTCCAAAAGGCGTCGCGCTCAATCTCGGCAATAACCCACTCGGATCCCCAAACGGCGTCACATCACTAGGACAATTCTTGTTTGCGATGAACGACAGCACTATTTACCTTTCGCCAGCGCCGCTATATCACGCAGCGCCTCTGCGCTGGAACCTTGCAGTGCACCGTGTAGGTGGCACAACGATCATCATGGAACACTTCGACGCTGAAGAATACTTGCAGTTGATCGAGCAGTACGACGTGACTCACTCTCAGACAGTGCCAACAATGTTCGTTCGTCTGCTCAAACTTCCAACCGATGTGCGTACCAAGTACGAAACCAATTCCCTCACGCATATTTTTCATGCCGCCGCACCCTGCCCAATTGACATCAAGCAGCAGACCATCGCGTGGCTTGGCCCAATCGTCCACGAATATTACGCAGGTAGCGAAGGCAACGGGTTTGTGTACTGCAACTCCGAACAATGGCTTTCGCACCCTGGCACAGTAGGGCAATCGCTGCAGGGAGTCATTCATATTTTGGATGACGATGGCAACGAACTCGAGATCGGTCAAACAGGAACGATCTACTTTGAAAGTGCCGCCAAATTCGAATATCACAATGACCCCGAAAAAACTCAAGCATCTAAAGATTCGCTCGGCAGGGGCTGGTCGACACTTGGCGATATCGGATATTTGGATAATGAAAAATTTCTCTATTTGACCGATCGCAAGGCTTTTATGATCATCGCTGGGGGTGTCAACATTTATCCTCAAGAAGCAGAGAATATTTTGGTATCTCATCCAGACGTGATCGATGTGGCCGTATTCGGAATCCCGAATGACGAGTTTGGCGAAGAAGTCAAGGCTGTAGTGCAACCAACAGTGATGCCCGCGACATCCGAAGATGCAAAAAAACTCGAACGCATTCTCATCGAACACTGCAAGGCTTCTCTTGCGTCGTTTAAATGTCCTAAGTCGGTTGATTTTCGAACCGAACTACCACGTCACCCCACAGGCAAACTGTATAAACGTCTGTTAAAAGACGAATACTGGGCAGCCGCTGGCAGAAGTATCTAAAGTACATCTGTGTCGCATCCATTTCTAGAAACGCAACTCCCGATTGCTTTTGCGCATCGCGGAGGTGCGAGTGACGCACCCGAAAACACCATGCCGGCTTTTGCGAAAGCAATTGAACTTGGCTACACATACCTCGAGACCGATGTACACGCCACTCGTGACGGTGTGCTTCTGGCTTTCCATGACGACGATCTTTCACGCACATGCGGTGTTGCCGGAAAAATTAGCGAACTCGATTATTCCGAAGTTCGCAATGCTCGTGTAAACGGCACTGAGCGCATTCCATTATTGCAAGATATTTTTGACGCATGGCCTGAGGCTCGCATCAACATCGACTGCAAATCAGATGCTGCTCTCCCACCATTGATCGAGGCCCTACGACTACCCCATGTGCTCGACAAAGTGTGTGTTGGTTCATTTAGCGACAAGCGTCTTTCGGTGCTCCGTGAGACTTTCGGTCCGTCACTGTGTTCGTCACTCGGTCCGAAGCAAGTCGCATTGCTTCGTGTGCGCAGTTGGATAGGTGTGGTTAAACCATTCGAAGGTGCCCTTGCAGCCCAAATTCCGCTCAAGCAGGGCCCGATCACGCTGACCGATAAGCGATTGGTCGATGATGCACACAGTGCTGGATTGCAGGTTCACGTGTGGACCATCGACGAACCCGACGAGATGGAGCACCTGCTGAATCTCGGCGTTGATGGAATTATGACCGACAGGCCCCTTGTGCTGAAGCAAATTTTGCAGAATAAAGGTCTCTGGCATTCGCCGATCGCATGATTGGCA
>DFDK01000053.1:0-1436 GCA_002367695.1 Acidimicrobium sp. UBA3029
TTGCTAGCCGCAGTGCGCACCAGAGATGCATATTTGACCGAACTTGCGTCGCATCTCATCGTTGCGGGCGGAAAACGGCTTCGCCCGGTGATGGCTATAGCTGCGGCGCAGGTAGGCGGCAATGGTGCAGTATCAAATGAAGTGATTCAGGGGGCAATCGCGTGCGAACTCGTGCATCTTGGGTCGCTGTACCACGACGATGTAATGGACGAGTCGACAATGCGTCGCGGCGTCGACACGGTGAATGCTAAGTGGGGCAACCTGCAAGCGATTGTTGCCGGCGACTTTTTGTTGGCACGCGCATCGGGTATCGCTGCATCGTTGGGCAACGAAATTGCTGGGTTGTTGGCTCGCACGATTGCCGAGTTGTGTGAGGGTCAGATCGAAGAATTGCAACACACGTACTCGGTGGCACGCACAGTGCCGTCGTATCTTGTGAGTATCGAGGGTAAAACCGCTTCATTGTTTGCAACATCGGCTCGCATCGGCGCACTCGTGGCTGGTCACGATGCCGATGTTGTTGACGCGCTCACAAAATACGGAACCGCATTTGGCATGGTGTTTCAAATTGTTGACGACATCTTGGATGTGATTGCTACTGACGCCGAAATTGGCAAGCGTGCTGGACACGACATGGAAGAAGGCGTGTACACGCTGCCGGTGTTATTAACGCTTGCGCAACAGTCGAGTGACTCAGATGAACTACGAGGTTTTCTTGGCAAGCCGCTTTCGCAAACCGAACGCGAGCGCGCTCTTGCTATTGTGCGCACACATTCGGGTATTCAGAGTGCGAGCGAGAGTGCAAAAAGCTATGTGCACATGGCCGAGACTGAATGTGATCGCATGCCGCAAGGTGTTGCGACTGCTGCATTGCGCGCAGCACCTGCTGCACTACTCGCTTCAATTATTCGCTAAATAATTTGCTGCAGGTAGTTTGCTGCAGATAAGCCGGAGAGTGCTGCTCCCTCTATTTTTGGTCCGCCAAATGCATCGCCTGCAAGCACAATCATGTCGTTGGCCCAAAAACGCTCGGGCCAGATAGTGAGTGGCGTGGCAAAGCGCCATTTTTTTATCTGACTAGTAATTACAGTTGCATTGCCTATCCACGGTTTGGAGCGTTCGAGCAACAGGGGTTGCACATCGTCGGTGCTGGTATCCCAATGTTCAAGACTGAACTGCGGGTTTGCGTGCATGGTCAGTGCAACTGCAGACGAGATGCCCTTGATTGCATTGTCGGCAATAAAAGAAAATGTCTCATCTGGGTTTTGTAAGCCGCCTGGCTGGGTAACAACAGATGGTGTATCGAGCACTGCGAGTAAGCAAATAGTGCGGTCGTATTCGGTGCGCAGCATTGACTCTGGTAGTTCGATGTCGGCAGTGACCAGCAGTGCGTATGTCTGGGGCAATGGACAAGTAACGATGATTGCGTCGGCATT
>DFDK01000053.1:1694-2699 GCA_002367695.1 Acidimicrobium sp. UBA3029
GCAAGCGTGTTGCATCGCACATCAAGCCCTTGTGCCAAGTGCTTTGCAATATCGGTCATGCCACGCACGCCGCGGTATCGCGGAAAACCATCGTTATTTTGGGCAGTGCTATTGAAACCTCGGCACCACTCGGTGACTACACCCGATTCGATCCATTTTTCAACATGTGATTTGAAAACCGAATCTCGTACGGTAAAAAATTGCGCGCCATGATCGAGTGTTGCGTCGTCGATGCGCCTAGTTGCTAAACGTCCGCCTGGTGAACGACCTTTGTCGACAACAACCACATCGTGACCATTATTTGAAAGTGATTGCGCAGCCATAAGACCGGCAATTCCTGCTCCAACAACTACAACATGCACGGCGGTAATTCGCAGGCTTTAACGAAGTTCGTGAACCCGCAAGATCAATTCGCGTGATTCGGTGTCCAATTGTCGGCCGCCAATGCGCTCGGTGAGAATTATTGCTTGTGAGGTGTCGTCAACAAGACCAGACCACCTGATGTATCCGCCCATGAGCCCAACAAGCTTGTCGCTCACTTCTTCGCAATGGATCATGATCTTTGTGCCGCTATCAATTAATTCGCGAATGTCCTTGTAAAACACACGCAACCAGGGATCAATCTCGTCACTATTGACCAATGGCCTATGGCGATAGGTGAGATTGAGTTCGTCGTAATTGTGCAAGTTGTGTGGTGCACCGATGATCGAGATGACGCATCCAAAATCATTTTCACGAAGCCAAATAATCTCTTCTTGGCGGCGAACCCGACGATGGTTGATGCCGTAGCCACCGGGGCGTTCACAGATGGCGAGTTTGTCTTTAATAATCCATGTGAGATTGCGCGGGGTGATCCCGAGCGCCCACTTTCCACGTAACTTTGGGGGCATTTGCTAACTCCGACTTCGACTCTGGCGCACGTGCGCGATATTCAACATCACCGCGTGACGATACACCGATAATTGCTCAGGATGTTTAGAAAAGAGCAACAATTTTGAGGCGTTG
>DFDK01000053.1:2957-3421 GCA_002367695.1 Acidimicrobium sp. UBA3029
GCCACGCAGAGCACTCGCTCGACTGTGGCCAAGTCTGGCGGGTACGGGTGTGCGAGCCACATACGCAGTGCTCGGCGGGCGAGCGCCTGGGGCGCTGCTGCGATTGCTTTGGCGTCGGTTGGGTCGATGGCGCTCGCGAGTTCATCCAATAATGCGTCGTCGTCGCGTACAAGCTCGGCTTGGCGCGCAATCACCGACACCACGTCTCGTTGCGAGATTGACTGCAAGAGAGGCAACACTTCGTGCCTGATGCGGTTGCGTTGAAATCTTTCGTCGTCGTTACTTGGGTCGTGAAACACCGAGATACCAAGTGCATCACATAACGCGACGGTGTCATTGCGCCGTAGCTGCAAGATCGGATGTGATGGTCCGCCTTGCATGCCAGACATTCCGCGCATGCCAGCGCCGCGCAACAAGTTGACGAGCACAGTTTCTGCTTGGTCATCGGCGGTATGACCCGTCAC
>DFDK01000038.1:0-7246 GCA_002367695.1 Acidimicrobium sp. UBA3029
CTCTGCCATTGGGCTACGTCGGCCAACGCCCACAAGGTTAGTGGTCACTGCGTGAGGTATTGACTCATAATTTGACAGAATGTAAAGCGTGAACTCAACAGCTGCAATAGCCCAAGACTCAAACGCCCTGATCAGCCAGCTCGGCTTGGCCGACTCTGTGGTCGATACTGATGCCGTAACAGAGAGTGTGCGCAAGTGTGCGGCCAACAATGTGGTTCTACCAACATTTGCGCAACTGGCAAACCCTGCGCTGATCGCGGCCGATGTTGCCAAAGGTGTCGACAAAAATGCACCAGATGCTCGCAACCTCTTCAGGGTTCACTGGTTCAACGATATGCAAGGTAATCGGGTCAGCGTTCCTGATCATGTGGTCTTGCCAAAATCGCTCACTGGTATCGATAGTCCAATTGTGGTGATGTTCGGTGATCGCTTCCCAATGATCACTGCGCACAAGGTACTTGCTGCGTATTCATGCTTGGCGCCCCGAGTAATCACCGGTCAATTCAACCCAACGACGCAACGAGCAGTATGGCCATCAACTGGCAACTACGCGCGCGGTGGGGTAGCGATTAGTCGAATCACGGGTGCGCGAGGCGTTGCTGTGTTGCCGGCTGGCATGTCACAAGAACGTTTTGATTGGCTCGACAAATGGACGAGCGACCCGAGCGACATCATTCGCACACCGGGGACAGAGAGCAATGTTAAAGAAATTTATGATGCATGTAATGAAATGCAGCGCGATCCTAAAAATTTCATTTTTAATCAGTTCTGTGAGTTTGGCAATTACCTCGGCCACTTTGAAGTAACTGGAGCAGCACTTGCGAGTGTGTATGAGCATGTTGCTCGATCGATGAATAATCCAAATCTGCGACTCGCTGCATTCACGTCGGCCACGGGTTCTGCTGGCACCATCGGCGCTGGCGACAGATTGAAGGAAACGTATGGCACTAAAATCGTTGCGGTTGAGGCTCTTGAGTGCCCAACAATGCTCGAGAATGGTTTTGGCGAGCACAACATTCAGGGCATCGGCGACAAGCACATTCCGCTTATTCACAACGTAATGAATACTGACGTCATTGCCGCTGTGTCCGATCGCGCTACCGATGAGCTTGACGTGTTATTTAACACCGATGCCGGTCGCGACTATTTAGTGAATCGCAAACATGTGCCGAAAGAAATTGTTGACACGTTGCAACACTTTGGTTTTTCGTCAATTTGCAATGTCATTGCTGCAATAAAGACAGCAAAATTGCTTGGACTTGGTAGCGATGACGTACTCATCACAATCGCCACAGATGGTGCTGACTTGTATCCAAGTGAACGGGTCAAGACTTTGGCGCGTCGGTTTAATAACAAGTTTGACGAAGTAGAAGCAGCCGAAATTTTTGCTGAACATTTGGGGACAGTGACCACTGAATCGATGATTGATTGCACCGAGCAAGACCGCAATCGCATCTTTAACCTTGGTTATTACACATGGGTTGAGCAGCAGGGAACACCACTTTCGGTGTTCGAAGCCCGCAGGTCACAAACCTTCTGGCGCAATTTGCGCCGTTATGTTCCGGTTTGGGACGCACTTATCGACGAGTTCAACTCACGAGTAGCACAAGCAAAAGCAAATGCAGAATAATAGCTAACGGGCATTATTCGTATATGTCGGTCGGTTCGATGGCGTCATCAAGTGCAACAGGGTGGAAATGTGCGGCGTGCGGTCACCGTGTTTCGGTAGAGCAGCCCTTCTCGTGGCGTTGTCCAAACTCATCAGATGGCGATCGTCATCATGTGCTGTTGTTGGAGCAACCCATTGCTCCACTGAGATCAACCGGTGATCTCAATCCATATGTTGCTTTTAGAAAGTATCTCGCATGGGATGCCTTCGCGGCATCGCTTGGGTTGAACGATGAACAACGTGAAGCGATCATTCGTCGTACTGATGATGCGGTTGCACGTATTGCTGGAACAGGTTTTCGTACAACGCCATTTGCTCGTAATGATGCGCTGTCTAAAGAGCTGGGTTTCACGAGTGGCGGCGGGGTATGGATCAAGGACGAAACCAATAATGTCGCTGGCTCACACAAAGCCCGACACCTGTTTGGCGAATTACTTCATCTTGTCGTTGCACAAGAAGCCGGAGTCGCGCCGTGGAAGCGAGATGCTGATCGACCACAACTCGCTATCTCGTCATGTGGCAATGCTGCATTTGCGGCAGCAACGTTGGCCAAGGCAGTCAATTGGCCGATATTGGTATTTGTGCCCGAAAATGCTGCGAGTGAACTCACCAATCTGTTGCTGAGTGTTGATGCAACAATTGTTCGCTGCCCTCGACTTGCAAGTGATCTGCCTGGTGATCCGTGCGTTCATCGATTTCGTGAAGCTGTTGCTAAGGGTGCTATTCCATTCGGAGTACAGGGCACAGAAAATGCTTGGTGTCTTGACGGTGGGCGAACGATCGGGTGGGAGATCGCCGAGGCACAAGAACATGTCAGTGGTCCACCTCTCGATCGAATTTTTATTCAGGTGGGTGGTGGCGCATTTGCGGCTTGTGCATCTGCGGGTTTATTTGCTGGGGGTCTTCGTCCACGTCTGCACAGTGTGCAAACCGAGAGTTGCGCTCCACTAGCAAGGGCTTGGAATGCGGCATCGGCCTCTGGTGGGACACGCAATGCTGGCTCTCGATGGAATGAATGTATGTGGCCGTGGGAAAACCCAACCGACTCTCTTGCCGATGGCATCTTGGATGATGAAACATATGACTGGGTTCAGGTGTGCAACGCCATGTCGGAAAGTGATGGGTCACCAGTTGTTGCATCCGAACAACATGTTGTCTCTGCCTATGCAATGGCGCACAGTGTGACGACAATCAATGTGAGCCCAACCGGCACAGCAGGCTTGGCCGGGTTGCTTGCAATGCGCGATCAAATTGCCAATGATGAACGAATTGTCGTTGTGTTTAGTGGCGTACGGCGCAGCTTTATGCCACTACCGAGGTAGTAGTCTGTTCGCCATGACGTTCAATAATTCACTTGATGTCCCTTTCCAACCTGCTGTTGGTCTCGAAGGTGGACCAGAATCCCAAAACAATATTTTCCTCCGTCTTTTGAAGAGTCGTGTGATCATGCTCGGCAGCGATGTCAACGACGATGTTGCCAATCAGATCTGTGCGCAATTGTTGTTTCTTGAAGGCGAAGATCCAAAAGCAGATGTGTGGTTGTACGTCAATAGCCCGGGTGGTTCAATCACAGCGGGCATGGCCATTTATGACACCATGCAGTTCATTAGTTGTGACGTTGCGACTGTCTGTTTGGGTCTTGCCGCATCAATGGGTCAGTTTTTGCTCACCGCTGGCACTGCGGGCAAGCGCTACACATTGCCGAATGCTCGCATCATGATGCACCAGCCACTTGCTGGTTTGCGCGGTCAGGCTTCCGATATTGCTATTCAGGCCGAGCAGTTGGCTTTCACTAAGCACCGTATGGCGGAGCTCACTGCGCATCACTCTGGTCAGGCAATTGAGCAAATTCAAAAAGACTCAGAACGCGATCGCTGGTTCACACCAGAAAAAGCAAAAGAGTATGGCCTTGTCGACAAAGTGATTGTCAAGCGCGGAGAGATTCGCTAAATACAGCGATTGCAAATTTGCTGTTTATTACGGCAGCGTTATTGCAACATCGGTAGTTGCGACATCGGTAGTTGCGACATCGGTTGCAGGTTCCTGTAGCACCGATAATCCGGTCGAAATATCGACTCCGCACGTCGCGAGCACCCAAGTCGACACAGCTGCGGCACTTTTTTCAGATGCATACGACAAATCGACTACTTCTTGCACGCTTATGGGGTCGGATGCATCAATCTTTGACGCTTTTTCCAGTAGCAACGTGAGCGCATCCCAATCGGTCTCAACTTGCAGTGGTGCAACTTTTTGCAAATTTTTGTAATGCTTGACCGTTGACTTGATCATCTCGGGGGTGGCTGGTTGTTCGGCGATACCCGGCATTTCAAGGGCCATTTGACGACAAAAGTTGGTAGCGGTTCGCTCGGGGGCTGTGCAGCCAAGTAAACCAATCAAGCTCAATGTGCCAAACAGGACAGAGCCTGCACGGATGTGCATAAAAACTTGCCGACGAATCATCGTTCAAGTATCTCACGCCGAGCTGTCGATATCTTGCGTTGTTGCAACACATTGTTGTGTAGTGCCGTACACATGGAAGATCATGGCCTTCGCTTCAGTACGTTCATCAACACTGCTAGGGGTTCAAGGTAAGGCTGTCGATGTAGAAATACATGTCGGCATGGGATTGCCTGGCTTCACCATTGTTGGCCAGCCTGATGAAGCGTGTCGAGAGTCGCGCGACAGAGTGCGTGCTGCGTTGTTGTCGTGCGACTTGCCATGGCCAAATCGGCGCATCACTGTCAATCTGGCCACCACTGTGCACGAACGCAAAGGTGGTGCTGGCCTGGATGTAGCAATTGCTATCGGCTTACTGATTGTGCAAGAGATGTTGCCACACGAAGTTGCGAAGAGGTATGCGTTTATTGCCGAACTTGGTCTAGATGGCACTCTGCGACCAGTTGCTGGAGTCGTGCCGCTTGTGGCAGCAATTGATGACCGCATCGTGGTTGTTGCTAACGAGTGTGAACGCGAGGCTCGAATTGCGGCTCGCAATGAAGTCGTCTGTGCGCAAACGCTTGCGCATTTAGTGCAATGTCTTGTTGGTGAATCTGCTTGGACACCAGCGCCAATCCGAACAGTGGTCAATGTTGCGCTGCCAAGTATTGATATGAAAGACGTACGCGGACAGGCTGCGGCACGTCATGCACTCGAAATTGCAGCCGCTGGAGCACATCATTTGTTGTTTGTTGGTCCACCAGGAGCGGGAAAATCAATGCTCGCACAACGCATCGGTGGCATTCTTCCTGCATTGACTGATGCCGAAGCTGTGGCGACCACCATTGTGCACTCGGCAGCACAAATTCCGTTGCCAGCAGCAGGCATTATTACGTTGCCTCCGTTTCGAGCACCGCACCATTCCACCTCGCTCGTTGCGATGGTTGGAGGCGGGGCAATCACTATGCGTCCAGGAGAGATCTCTCTTGCCACAAATGGTGTGTTGTTTTTGGACGAATTAGGTGAGTTCGCACCAACGGTGTTGGATGCATTGCGACAACCGCTTGAAGACGGGGTGGTGCGTTTGGCGCGAGCAAAGTCGAGTATCACAATGCCGGCAAAGTTTTTGCTTCTTGCAGCAACTAATCCGTGTCCGTGTGGAGAGGGCATGCCTGGGGTGTGTGTTTGTGACGATAGTGCCAAGAAGCGTTACTTGCGTCGATTTTCTGGACCACTGTTAGACAGATTTGATTTACGAGTTGCAGTGAGTCGTCCTCATGTCGATGAATTGCTGGCAGACACTCCTGCAGAGTCTTCGGCAGCAGTGGCTCAACGCGTGTTGCGAGTGCGAGAGATTGCAATGCTGCGCAGCGGATGTCTGAACTCAGATCTTTCATCTGACTTGCTCGATGAATTTGCTCCACTCACTACTGCGGCAGCGGCACTGTTGCGTTATCACTTAGAAAAAGGACGTTTGTCTGGCCGCGGATATCACCGAATTCGGCGCGTAGCTCGCACCATTGCCGACTTGCATGACGCTGTCGGTCACGGTGGCGACCACATCGATGAAGCTCATGTTGCTACTGCTCTTGCTCTACGCGTTGGTGTTCATCCGCAATTGAGCGGAGACAGACAATGAACAGAGAGTGTCTGCTGGCAGCATCCTTGAGTGCCGTGCCGAGACTTGGCACGCGTCGGCTCTCTGCAATGCTCGCAGTGCAGTCACCTTCACAGGCAATGGAGATGCTTGGACGAGAGGCCCCAAACGTTCAGGACATTGAAGTGATGAAGCAAAAACTTAACGATGGAGAAATGTCGGTCACATATATCGGTGCCAGCGATTATCCGGAGTTACTACTTGATGATGTTGCTCGGCCATCTGTGTTGTTTTACCGCGGTGATCTTGAAGTGTTGCACCAACGTCGTGTTGGTATTGTCGGCACACGATCTGCGACTGCGGCTGGCCGTTATATGGCTTCGCATTTGGCTTATGACCTTTCGGAGCAGGGTGTCGCCATCGTGTCAGGTTTGGCTCGGGGTATTGACGCATGGGGTCATAAAGGGGTGCTGCTTGCACTCGATCGAAGAAACAAACTTGGTTCTGCTCGCGACTCACAGTGTGGACAACCAATTGCGGTTGTTGCTTCGGGTCTCGATGTGACGTATCCCAAAGAGAATGCTGACCTGTGGCGATTCGTTGCCGAGAATGGTCTGCTTATCGCTGAGTCACCGCCCGGTACAAGGCCCGAAGCATTTCGGTTTCCGTTACGAAACCGCATTCTTGCCGCACTGTGTGAAGTACTCGTGGTGATTGAGTCGCATGCAAGGGGTGGTTCAATGATCACTGTAGAAGAAGCACAACGCAGAGATATCTCGGTGATGGCGGTACCGGGCTCTCCGCGATCGTTGTCGTCGGCCGGCACAAACTTGTTGCTACAACAAGGTTGCGCACCGGTGGTTGATGCGACCGATGTGTTGGTTGCGCTTGGCCTAGACAACCGCCGCAATCATCCACAAGTATTTGATTCGCGTCGCACGCCAAGTGCACAAGATCAGACACTTCTTTCGCACATGCGAGGAGAGGCGGTCACGCTCGATCAATTGTTGATGCGCACAAGCACTGATCTTGTACAAACAGCGCTTGCTCTCGGTCGGCTCGAGTCGGAGGGGTGGGTCGTCAACAACGCGGGCTGGTGGGAGGTGCTCGGTCGGAGCTGCTAACAGGGGTACGGTTTTATTGATGGCAACTACCGACAAGTGGAACATTGAGGGGTTTGCGACTTCGCTCACAGCCGCCTCCGACAACACAGTGTCTGCCTATGTCAGTGACGTGTCGTTGTTTTCGCAATGGGTTGCACGTCAGCAAATTGTTTCTCCAAAAGACGTGACAAAAGATGTGGTGCGCCAGTATGTAAGTTTTTTGACAACAATGAAACAGGCCAAACGCAGTGTGAGCCGAAAACTTGCAGCGTTGCGCAGGTATTTTGCATGGCTGGTTCGGGATGGAAAAATTAAAATAGATCCAACACTTGGTGTGCGCTCGCCAAGCGACGCCGGGCGCCTGCCAAAAGTGTTGACCAACGAACAACTTGGTGCATTATTGGAAACTAGTAATACTGATGAACCCGAATGGAAGACTCT
>DFDK01000038.1:7468-8761 GCA_002367695.1 Acidimicrobium sp. UBA3029
ACATCGACAGCATTAATGCAAAATCAAATGCTGTGACGGTCATGGGCAAGGGGTCCAAGGAGCGCCGTGTGCCGGTGAGCGAGCCAACAATCGATGCCATCAAATTATGGATGAAGGTTCGACGCGAAGTGGTCGTAGAGAGTGACCCAATATCTGACGTCGTTGCGCTGTTTGTAAATAGTCGAGGCAAGCGACTCGGCACTCGTGACGTACGCCGAATATTGGATGCACGCTCGCTTGCGCCAACACACCCGCACGCACTTCGTCACACTTTTGCTACACATCTGCTCGACAACGGGGCAGATCTGAGGGCAGTGCAGGAGTTGTTGGGTCATAGCGATGTTGCGACAACTCAGCGCTATACCCACGTCAGTAAAGAGCGGCTCAAGTCGGTATACGGGGTCAGTCACCCGCGGGCATAATTGGAGGGCATGAATGCTCTGCCCGTCCGTCTCTCAGTTGACCAAGCTTGGCGTCAATGGCACGACGATAAAGATGCAGTCGCTCGCGAGTGGTTACTTGTCCATTACGCGTCGCTGATCAAATTCGTTGCTGGTCGTTTGGCGGCAGGTTTACCAAAGCGCGTTGACACTGGCGATCTCATTTCGGCTGGAGTGTTTGGGCTCATGAATGCCATCGATCGGTACGACCCAATGCAAGGTGCAAAGTTTGAGACATATGCGATACCACGTATCAGGGGTGCAATTCTCGACAGCCTTCGAGCACTCGACTGGGTGCCGAGGTCGGTGCGGTCTCATTCGCGATCAATCCAGGATGCAATCTCGCAACTTGAGCACGAGCTACAACGATCTCCAAGCGATGAAGAGATTATGGCCAAGTTGCAGATCTCTGAAGCCGAGTATCACAAGAGGCTTACTGACATCGCAGCTGGTTCGGTTGGACCACTCGATCACATTGTTGCCGAAAACACATCTCCATCTACACATACAGACACATACAAAGCAACGGCACCAGATGCGGTTGTTGAGGCTGACGAATTGCGCAAAGTGATGCGCCAGGAAATCAAAAAATTACCCGAGCGGGAGCGCACTGTGCTGGTGTTGTATTACGACGAAAATTTGACGTTGTCAGAAATTGGCGACGTACTCGGTGTGACCGAAAGTCGTGTTTCGCAGATTCACACCAAAGCGGTGTTGCAATTGCGTTCACGGTTGCACGCAGCCGAACTTGACTAGGGTCCGACGCGTCGGCGTATCACTGCTCTTGAGCATGGTGCTTGCTTTGTATCAGGGGTCCTTCGGTTTGGCGCAATGCGCAGGTTTGAGCACACCG
>DFDK01000040.1 GCA_002367695.1 Acidimicrobium sp. UBA3029
ATCTGCTTGATGTCGCTTGGCTCGAGGCCTGCATCTTCAAGTGCGAGTTGCATACAGCGTGTTGCACCAACACCACCAGGCGATGGTGCGGTGATGTGATACGCATCAGCGTTGCTTGCGGCACCAACTATCTCGCCAAGAATTGTTGCACCGCGTGCAACTGCGAGATCGAGTCGTTCGAGAACAAAAATTGCTGCGCCTTCGCCCTGAATGAACCCATCGCGCGTTTCGTCAAATGGTTTCGTGACAAATGTTGATGACAGAGCGGTCATATTGGTAAATCCTGCAAGTGCGGTGAGTGTTGAGGCTGACTCGGTGCCACCAGTGACCACCGCATCGCAACGACCCCACGCAATTAGGCGAGCGGCATTGCCGATTGCGTGTGTGGATGCCGCGCAAGCCGTACAAATTGTCTCAGTAGGGCCCTGAAGGCCATAACGCATAGAAATTGCAGCACCAGATGCATTGGACATCATCATCGGAACGAGAAATGGTGATACTCGTCGCTCACCTTTTTCCATGCGAACCTCTACTTGACCTTCAAGCGTGCGCAGTCCACCGATACCAGTACCCAAAATTGTGCCGATGCGTTCGCGGTTGTAGGGGAGTTCACCGGATTGCGCCATCGCTTCACCAGCTGCTGCTAGAGCAAACTGCTCGCAACGGTCTGCCCGACGAGATTCTTTTGAGTTTTCGAAATAAGGAGATGGATCCCAGTCCTTAAATTCGATCGAATTGGCGCCAGTAAAGCCCGGGCCTAGTAAACCTTGCCAGAAAAGTTCTTTGCCGATACCGCATGGAGCAACAACCCCATATCCCGTAATGGCTACGCGATGGCCAGCACCTTGCATGGTTGTGTGCGCTCGGTGCGCTTACTTGACTTTGGAGGTGACGAGATCGAATGCCTTGCCGATTGTGTCGACACCTTCGAGATCGGATTCAGGTACTTCAATACCAAACTCTTCTTCAAGCGCCATTACCAGCTCAACAAGGTCAAGTGAGTCGGCATCAAGGTCATCGGAGAAGTGTGCAGTGAGAACAATTTTTGAGGCGTCTACGGAGAGAACCTCGACTGCGCATTTTGTGAAACGGTCAAATAGTTGCTGGTCCATGTTGTTGCTCCTGGCTATGTGTTATCGAACTTGCGAAAATATAGGTTACTACGAAAGGACTTTGACTACGTGCCTAAAGCTTGAGACTTAGCGCCTAGTGACCCATGCCAAGTCCACCATCGACGGGGATAATTGCCCCCGTTATGTATGCCGCTGCTGGGCTTGCAAGAAAGGTGACGACTCCTGCGATTTCGTCGACCGTTGCAGTTCTTCCAAGTGGCACGGCGTCGGTGATTTGTTGCATCTGTTTTTCGTTCAGTGCTGCTGTCATCTCGGTATCTACTGGCCCAGGCGCAACGACATTAACGGTGATGCTTCGCGACCCAAGTTCGCGAGCGAGGGAGCGACCCAAACCAACAAGCCCAGCTTTGGATGCCGCATAATTTGCTTGACCGGCCGAGCCCAGCATGCCGACAACACTCGAGATCAGGATGATGCGTCCGGACCGTGCACGCAGCATGCCCTGTGTTGCTCGCTTGCAAACACGAAATGCTGCGGTCAGGTTGGCGTCCAACACGCTGGCAAAATCGGCTTCGCTCATGCGAAGAATCAATGTGTCTTTAGTGATGCCTGCATTAGAAACCAAAACTTGGACCGGACCAAAGTGTTGTTCGACTGCATCGAAGGCCGCGTTGACTTGATCGGTGTCGGTTACGTCGCATTTGACGGCAAAAAACTCTGACGCAGGCGGAGATGAGTTATATGTAACAGCTACACGGTCGCCAAGGGCAGCGAAATGCCGTGCACAAGCGAGGCCAATACCTTTGGATCCACCAGTGATGAGGACGACTCGCGAAGTTGTGTCAGTCATGTTTGTGTGCTTGCTACCTTTCACCGTGCCAGCGCAAGATCGCACTAGCGGCAGTCATTCCTGCACCAAATCCTACGAGTAAAACTAAATCGCCGTTATTAAGACGTCCTTTGTCTGCTGCGTCAAATAGTGCAAGTGGAATAGAGGCGGACGATGTATTGCCCGTTTCGTGCAACACGATGGCTGTCTTGTCCATTGGCACGCCGAGACGATCGCAAGCGGCCGAGATGATGCGCGTATTTGCCTGATGGGGCACCACCAATGTCAATTGGTCGGCTGTTACCCCTGCGATAGCCATGGACTTTTGCGCAGAGTCAACCATGATGCGAACTGCTCTTCGGAAAACTTCTTTGCCGTCCATCTTGATGAATCCGCCAATTTCGGCGTAGAGCAAATCTTCGGCTGAACCGTCAGCATCTAAATCCCACGCCAGTAATTGTCCGGGACCGTCAACGGCTTCGAGTACGCATGCGCCCGAGCCATCGGCAAACAAAATTGCTGTGCCACGATCGGTCCAGTCGGTGACGCGAGAAAGTGTGTCAGTTCCAATCACCAGCACCTTCTTTGCTCCCATTGCAATAAGTCCGTGCGCATTGACCAGTGCATACACAAACCCCGAGCAAGCCGCATTGATGTCGTACGCGCCGCATTTAAGTCCTAGCTGGTGCTGCACGCTCGGTGAGGTGCCAGGGACTGCACGGTCAGGAGTAGTCGTTGCTAAAACGAGTGCGTCAATCGCAAGAGGGTCAACCTGTGCCATTTGCATTGCCAGTCGTGCGCTTTGCACCGAGAGGCCTGCGGTAGTTCCACCGATGTGGCGTTGATGTATGCCAGTGCGCTCACGAATCCATTCGTCGTTGGTTTCGAGAGTCTTTGAAAGATCATCGTTTGTGACAATTTTGTCTGGCAGGGCACGACCCCAACCTGTGATGACTGCACCGCGTGCGCCCGAAGGAATTTGTGGCATTGCGGTTAACTCTAATGCGATCTGAGCCAAGCAATCGGCTGATGAGCCGTCACCCGCTCACCGTCTACTGCGATGAAATTTTGCAACATGCCTGCGAATGGTGATCGCACTTCAGTTTCTCCGACGTGACCAAGCACATGACCAACATCGATCGGGCTGTTGTTCTCGATGGACATCTCTTTCGCAAATACACCTGCTGCAGGACTCACAACAAGACGCTCGATTGCAAAAAGATGCTCTCCCTCGTGAGTGGGAGTCGCGAGTGGTTGCGCAGTCGCCGAAAAGGATTTCATCCATTCGATGAGTGCATCGAGATCGTCTGGAGTGGCGACGCTGATTGTCTTTGCGTCTGCAATGGTTCGCTTAGCCATTCCGGTGAGTACGCCACCCGGTCCTAGTTCTATAAAGCCACGCACACCAAGTTCGCTTAACGCAAGAAGGCAATGCTTCCAGCGCACTGGAGAAGACAATTGAGCGGACAACAATGATGACCATTCGGACCCGTGGTCGTGGGCGAGCGCATCAACGTTGGAGATGACTGGAACCTCAGTATCGCGAGGTTGGGCAGATGCGATTGCATCGCGAAGCCTGTTGCGTGCACTTGACATATAGGGAGTATGAAATGCGCCTGACACCGGAAGCGACATCACTCTTTTTGCTCCGAGTGCTTTTGCTTGTTCAGTTGCCTTGGCAACGCCTTCAAGGGATCCGGCTATAACAACTTGGCCAGGTGCATTGAAATTGGCAACCCACACATCGGCATCTGCTAACCGACACGCAACCTCAACCTGTTCGTCGTCTAGTCCGAGCACTGCGGCCATTGTTCCCGGTTGGGCAATTCCTGCCTCATGCATTGCTGTTGATCGTTCTGCAACAAGTCGTAAGCCATCGTCAAAGCGCAGCGCACCAGTTGCAACGAGCGCGGTGTATTCGCCAAGGCTGTGGCCGGCACAAAAACTTGGTTCGATACCCAGACGCTCAACTGCATCGAGCACCATGAGCGACATAACAAATGTCGTCAATTGAGCATTGCGAGTGTCTTTGAGTTCTTCGGCATCTGCGTTGAGCAGCAGAGCAGACACATCTCGGCCGACAACTTCGGATGCCTCGCCAACCAACTCCCAACTTTCATGGTCGACCCATGCGGCGCCCATGCCGGTGCGCTGTGAACCTTGACCTGGAAATGTGAATGCGAGCATTGAGTACTTAACCCCGTGGATTTACTGTGTTGTTGGCTGTTTTGACGACTAGGCAAGACTTTGACCCCGTGTCTACAGCATTGCTATGAGTACAGCGTAGAACTTGTTGCGGGTAGGTACGATGTTCCCTCGCAGTAAGCCAAATAAATAAGCAGTTCACTCGGGCCCGAGTGGCGGAATGGCAGACGCGACGGACTCAAAATCCGTTGTCTGAAAGGGCGTGTGGGTTCGACTCCCACCTCGGGCACCAAATTTATGGACACTCCTACACTCATTGACGTGGCAAATAAAGGTATCAACAGTCGACTCACCGAGCGGCGTTTACGTCGCGGTACGCAGTCGCTTGCTTCTTTGCGCAACGAACTCAGTGTTGTCGAGGAGCAAGTACAACACTTTGCTGAAGAAGTGCATGATCTGGAAATACGTGCACTCGTGTCTGAAACACCGCTTGCTGATGCCGAGTCTCGTGACGCGATGCGCCACATGCAGGCCATAACAAAACATCGCGATTATTTGCGCGGTGCAATTGCCGAATTGGAAGTGCGCCAAGATGATTTACTCGACAAGCTCGGACGCTAGATCGATAAGCCATGAGCGCAAATCAGTCAAGCACCAGAATTGTCATTGCCGAAGACGAGGCCATCATTCGGCTTGACTTGCGTGAGACTTTGGAAGAAGAGGGTTACATAGTTGTTGCCGACACGGGTCGAGGTGACGACGCGATTGATCTTGTGAGACAACATAGACCAGATGTTGCAATATTTGACATCAAAATGCCAGGCCTTGACGGACTCGATGCGGCTCGCGTGGTCAGTGCGGAGAAACTCTGTCCGGTAGTCATGCTGACAGCATTTAGTCAGCGTGAAGTTATCGAGCAGGCTCGTGACGCAGGGGCGCTCGCATACTTGGTGAAGCCATTTCAAAAGACAGATCTTGTTCCGGCAATTGAACTAGCGATAGGTCGTTTTCGCGAGATGTTGACACTCAGTGGCGAACGTGATGCGCTTGGTGAACAGTTGGAGCTGCGCAAACTGTTGGACCGAGCAAAGGGACTGTTGATTGATAAATACTCAATGACTGAACAATCCGCCTTTGACTTTATTCAGAAGAATGCAATGTCTACGCGAGCAAAGATGGTGGATGTGGCCAACCAGATCTTGAACGGACAGATCACGCCGTAGTTGTCGGTTATCGTCGTGGCATGAACCAGGCGAGTTTCTTATGCAATTGATGGTCCTGGATGGTAACTCACTCGCGTACCGCGCTTTCTTTGCGCTGCCGACTGATATGACGACGGCGAGCGGGCAAGTGACTAATTCGGTTTACGGGTTCTGCTCAATGCTGTTGACATTGATGAAAGATCACAAACCAGATGGCGTCATCGTGGTCTTTGATCGAAAAGAAAAAACATTTCGTCACGAAGCCGCGCCAGAGTACAAAGCACAACGCGAAGCGCAGCCAGACATCTTGTATCAACAAATGGACATCATCAAAGAAATGCTCGGGGTGATGGGGATTGCCGCGATAGACGCTGCCGGTTTTGAGGGTGACGACTTAATAGCCACAATTGCGGAAAAAGCTGAGCAGGCAGGTGAGGACCTGTTGATTGTGACGGGTGATAGAGATACATATCAACTAGTGCGCGACCCGCACATTCGTGTGCTCTACAACAAGCGTGGTGTGAGTGACTATGCGTTGTATGACGAGGCAGGAATTGTTGAGCGAACCGGTGTGACTGCGGCGCAATATTCGCAATATGCGGCATTGCGGGGCGACCCAAGCGACAATTTGGATGGAGTGCCGGGTGTTGGTGAGAAAACTGCCGCCAAATTAATGACGAAATATAAGGACATTATTTCTGTTTTCGATGCCGCGGAAGAGCAGACACCGAAGTTGAAACAAGGGTTGCTTGAGAGTCGTGAAAGAGTCTTGCGCAATGCACAACTGATGATTCTTCGTAGAGACGCGCCCGTAACCATCGACATCACTCAGACTGCTCCTCGACCAAGAATGGGCGAGCTGAAGATAATGTTTGAGACCCTCGAATTTAAATCGATGTTTACTCGGGCTAAAACAGTTTTTGGAGACAATCAGTCAGTAGAAACAAATCCTGTTGTCAAGTCTGCAAGTGCTGGCACAGTTGGCGACAGCAGTGATTGCATCGCCGCAAAAGTCGAACGCTGCGAGAATGTTCAGTCTGCGGTCGCTGTTCTTGCCAAGATTGCGAAAAATGAATGTGCAGATATGGGCGTTGGGTGGGTTGGGGAGCCAGGACGTAGTGCATTGGATGGCATCGCGATCGTGATCGATGCAAGTGCATCTGTCGTTGCTTGGATTGGCGTCGACGTATTGCAAGACAAATCAGTGCTCAACGGTTTAAGCGCATTGCCGAAGATTCGTGCACACCATACAAAACCATTACTCAGATGGCTGATGGATCACGGAGTCGACCTTCGCTCAATCACTCTTGATACGACAATCGCTGCGTACTTGCTCGATCCCAGCGACAACAAGTTTGATATTCAGCAGGTGCTGGAGCGATACACCAATTTCACAATTCAAATTGGCGGGGCAGAAGAATCCGGACAACTTGATTTTGGTTCGACCAATGCAGATAATTCTCAGCGCATCTGCGACGAGGCGCTAGCAGTTGGATTGATAGCAACCCCAATCTTGATGGCGCTCGACAAACAGGGCGTTTCAAAACTTTATTCAGAAGTAGAGATGCCGCTTGTACGTGTGCTTGCACGAATGGAGCGAGATGGCATAGCTGTTGACGTGAAGCAATTGTCCGCCATCAACGAAAACTTAAAAGCCCATGTTGCACGCTTGACGACAATCCTTCATGAACTTGCTGGTCGTCCGTTCAATATCAACTCGCCGACTCAGTTGCGGGAAATTTTGTTCGAAGAGAAAAAACTTGCCCCGGGTAAAAAGACCAAGACCGGTTTTAGCACTGATGCAGCAACGCTAGAAAAGATTCGTGATCAGTGGCCTGAATTCATTGACCCACTTTTGGAGTATCGAGAATTTGAAAAGCTGCGTTCAACCTATGGTCAAGGTCTGCTTGATTCCGTTGGTGCTGACGGTCGAATACATGCGACGTTCAATCAGACTGTTGCCCGCACGGGCCGTCTATCAAGTGACCAACCAAACTTGCACAACATTCCTGTTCGCTCGGACGAAGGGAAAGTATTTCGCACTGCATTCATTCCGTCGAAGGGTTGTGAGTTTCTTGTTGCCGATTACAACCAGATCGAACTTCGTTGCATTGCGCATCTTGCCAACGACCCAGGATTGATTGATGCGTTCACGCGCGGTATCGATGTACACAGCGCAACAGCTTCGAGACTATTCAACGTTAAAGAATCTGATGTATCGAGTGAACAACGCTCTCAATCAAAGATGGTGTCGTACGGACTTGCCTACGGGATGGAGGCCTACGGTCTGAGTCAACGACTCAGTGTGGGTGTTGGCGAAGCCTCAGGTATTCTCGATGCCTATTTCGTTGCGTTCCCAAATGTAAAGCAATACATGGATGAGACTGTTGAGCAGGCACGAAAGCGGGGTTACACCGAGACGTTGTTTGGGAGACGTAGACCGATACCCGAACTCAATAGCAGTAACTTTCGAATCCGCCAAGCGGGTGAGCGACAAGCAATGAATGCTGGTATCCAGGGTTTAGCTGCGGACATCTTCAAGATCGCCTTAGTACGCATCTGCGATGCATTTGAGGCAGCCAACTTGAAAAGCCGCGTGATATTGCAGGTCCATGATGAAGTGATCATCGAAGCTGTTGTGAGCGAAAAATCGGTGGTCGAAGAGATCGTCCTGACACAGATGAAGCAGGCCGCAAGCCTAAAGGTGCCACTCGAGGTGCATAGCGCATGGGGTACTTCTTGGGCCAGTGCCAAGGGCTAGTACAACGGGCTAGTACGACGGGCTGATCTGTAGATCCTGACTGGTAGCGTGATCGTGCCTTACCGCTGGTGAGGCCGCCTCAAAAGAGGTGCACCCGATCCCATCCACCGAAAGTACGTAATCATGTCTGATCTTCAACTAATGCAAAGCCCTCCAATGGGTACCTTCGACGCAGAAGGTAATTACACACCGCGCCAAGTCACTGAGCGCGATCTCACCCAGTCGTTTGCCGATGCAATCAACGGCACGCTTGTCGAACTCAAAGATGGCCAACTGGTCACCGGAACAGTTGTGCGAATTACGCGCGACGAGGTTCTTGTCGAAATCGGTTATAAAACTGAAGGCGTAATCCTCGGTCGCGAGCTTTCAATGCGCGCCGACGTAGATCCAAACACCATCGTCAAGTTGGGCGAAAAGATTGAAACTCTTGTCATCACGCTTGAGGACAAAGAAGGTCGTTTGTTGTTGTCGAAGAAGCGCGCGCAGTACGAGCGAGCATGGGGAGACATCGAGAAGGTTAAAGAAGTTGACGGAACCGTTGAAGGTTTGGTCATCGAAGTGGTCAAGGGCGGACTTATCGTCGACATTGGTTTGCGGGGCTTCTTGCCGGCATCTCTTGTTGAGATGCGTCGCGTTCGTGACCTTGCTCCTTACATTGGTCAGCGCATCACTGCAAAAATCCTCGAGCTGGATCGCACACGTAACAATGTTGTGTTGTCGCGTCGTACATTGCTCGAAGCAAACCAGCGTGGAGAGCGCGACGATTTCTTGGGCAACCT
>DFDK01000037.1:0-2833 GCA_002367695.1 Acidimicrobium sp. UBA3029
CAGCGCAAGAATTTCAGAACCAGGTATGCGGTGACCGAGCGACTCGCTTTCGAGTGCAAAAATGTCATCAAATTGAGCAGAAGAAATATCACTTCGCTCGAGCCTGGCCCATGCGTTTTCGTGGTGATTGACCGAGTTGACCGAGCGGATGAAATCGAGCGGCAGGCCATGATCTCGCTCATACTGTTTAAAAGCTTCAAAGGGGCTGGAAAGGATGACGCCACCAAAATCGAAAAATACAGCTCTCAGCACGCATAGATAGTACGGGCTGGGGCATCCCTGCGGCACACTCGGTCCGCTGGTTGACTTATCTGGTGGCGAATCGCGTACCAAAGCATGTGGTGGTAGACGGGTCAAATTTGGCGACCGAGGGCCGTACTTCGCCCAGCCTCAAGCAGTTACACGAAGCCGTGCTGTCGTTTATGAACGAATATTCCGACACCAAAGTAACGGTTGTAGTGGATGCCACTTTTGGGCATCGCATCGATAAGCGGGAGGTTGCCGAATTTAACGCCGCAATCGATAACAACGAATTAGTTTCGCCACCTGCGGGAGCTGTCGGACGCGGTGACGGATTCGTGCTCACCATCGCCAAAAAAATCGGTGCAACTGTCGTTTCGAACGACAGCTATCAAGAATTTCATCAAGATCACCCATGGCTGTTTGATGGTGGTCGATTAATGGGTGGCAAACCGGTGCCACTTGTTGGTTGGGTATTTATCGATCGTTTGCCAGTTCGTCCGTCGGCCGCAAAGTCTGTCAAGAAAGCAAGCAGTGAGGCCAATAGGCCGATGCCGATTCCACGCACACCGCCACCAAATATCAAACTTGCTGCCAAAACGAAAGTAGCTGCTACACCCACTGCGACTGCGACCACATCCGTTCCGGCGCAGAGTGCGCGTACTAAACCAACGACTGCAGTAAATGAGCTCGCACCATTTTTGGAATTTGTAGAAAAATACAAGATCGGGAGCAAGGTAAAGGGGGCGGTCGAGAGTTATTCGGCACATGGCGTGTACGTGCGGATTGGCGACGTACTTGGCTATTTGCCTCTGCGTTTGATGGCTAACCCAGCACCTCGGAGTGCGCGCGAGTTTGTCAAGATCGGTCAGCAGGTTTCACTCGTCGTATCGAGCTTCACCGCTTCCCGGCGCAGCATCGATGTAAGTATTGTCGGACCAGTTACTGCTGTGAAAAAAGCCGTCACTGTCAAGAAGACTAAGAAACGCCCAGCTGCCGTGCAAGCACGCCCACCTGCTGCACAAACTCGCAAAGCTCCCACCAAGAAAAAATAAGAGTCGCGTAGTAGTTTGTTGCGGTGCTGATCGCTACATGGAATGTCAATTCTCTAAAAGCCAGGCTGCCTCGGGTGCAGCAGTGGATAGAGGAAAACAAGCCGGATGTTTTGTGCATTCAAGAAACCAAGATGAAGGATGCGGTTTTCCCATCACTTGTGTTTCATGAAATGGGCTATGAGTCCGCACATTTTGGTCAGGGTCAATGGAACGGTGTGGCAATTTTGTCAAAAGTTGGTCTCGATAATGTGATCAACAACTTTTCGGTTGGTGAACCAGATGGTGAAGCACGAATTATCAGTGCCAATTGTGGTGGCATCACTGTTGTGTGCGTGTACGTGCCCAATGGCCGAGAGCTTGAGCATGAGCATTATCAATACAAGCTGCGCTGGATGAAGCAACTAAAACAGCATGTTGCAAATATCGCCAAGCCAGCTGACGATGTGATCGTGACTGGAGACTTCAATATTGCCCCCGGTGACATTGATGTGTGGGATCCCGAAACGCTCATAGGGTCGACGCATGTGAGCGCACCAGAACGTGAAGTCTTTAGCGATCTCTGCGCGTGGGGGTTAACTGATGTATATCGCGATCAACATCCTGAGCCAAAGTTGTTTTCTTGGTGGGATTATCGCGATGGTGGGTTCCATAAAAATCATGGAATGCGGATCGATTTTTTGTTAGTCAGTGATTCGGTTGCCAAGCGCACCAAAATGACCGTGATCGACCGCAATGCGCGCAAAGGCGAAAAGCCAAGCGATCATGCGCCTGTTGTGATGGAGTTGTGAAGAAGTAGTTATGTCTAATAACGCGCCCAGCCAGCCAAATAACTTTGCGGGTTTCCATATTCGTCAAACGCCGATGACGGCTGATGAACAGGTTCGCGCCGAACGAGCACAAGTGATTCGCAATGAAATAGAAGAGATCGTTTCTGTGATTGGTACAAGTTTTCTTGACCGTAGCCCAATTATCGGTGCGATAAATCCAGTCGCGATGCCGATGACTATCACAAATTCAACCGATGAAAATGGTCGCGTCAATGTCGTTGGCAGTGTCACATTTGGGTCGGCGTATGAAGGGCCACCAGGGTGTGTGCACGGCGGGGTAATCGCCGCGTATTTTGACGAAGTGTGTGGTGTCGCTCAGTCGACCACGGGTAATCCAGGCATGACGGTCAACTTGACCATCGACTACCGCGCACCGACGCCGTTACATAAGCCACTTGAGTTTCGCGCACATGTCGCATCAACCGAAAAACGCAAGATCATTACCAAAGCATCGCTGCATCATGAAGAGACACTGTGCGCAGAGGCAACGGGAATCTTTGTGTCGATGCGACCAGAGGTCTTTGAGCGTCTGACTCAGCTGCGCGACGCGTGACGCTCAAAAAGCGGTAATACTGCTGGCGCGATGCGCTGTGCCATGCTTTTTCCCATCACGGCAGCCAAGTCATCAATAGTCATCTCGCGATCTAATGGTTGAGCACTCGCAAGCCGCTTGAGCTCTTCGTCGCTACAGATACCTGTTGGTTGTTGAAA
>DFDK01000037.1:3095-21217 GCA_002367695.1 Acidimicrobium sp. UBA3029
ATGCGCGTAATAGTCGGCATGGCGACAACTGGCATATCGATTGACGTTGGCACGTCTTGCAAGAGAGGACTAATGCCGGTATTGCGGGTGTTTCGCTTGCGAGCAAACGTAATAAAAAGTTGGTGGGCTGCGCGCGTGATTGCAACATAGGCGAGTCGTATTTCTTCGCGTTTTTGATCGGTCGAAGTTGCTGAGCCGTGGGGCAGGAGACCAACCTCTGCACCGGCGATAACAACACAGTCCCACTCGCGACCCTTGGCGCCGTGAAATGAGAGTAAGTCAACGCCAGCGTTGGGGTGGGGAACGGTTGCATTTGCTGCAACCCACGCGCTGAAAGCACGGCCATCAACAGTGCCGATTGTGTCTTGCTGCACAAACTGTCGCACCATTTCTGCAACGGTGCGTTCGGCTTCATCAATCGATTCGTAGAGAATATCTGCGGCCCATGTAGTGAGGCCGTGCCTGCTTGTTGACTGAGCTGCGAGCGCAATGGCAGCAGTGATCTCTGGGGGTTGGCGAGTTGACCCAATTGGAATACCAGCGCGAGTAAGTGCTTTAGAAATAGCCAGGAGCTGAGTGTTGGTGCGCACGAGAACGGCGCACGATTGCCATGGATGTGCGCCGGCAGTTGGCGCATATTGCCAAAGTAGTGACGCGATGCCATCAGCCTCTTCTTGCTCGTCGTCAAAACCTGCGATACGAATATGCGGACCGTCTTCGCGTACTGCTGTGATGTCGAAGGCTTCACCGGTTTGCAGGGCAACGTGGCGCGCAGCATGCACGATGTGGGGTGAACAGCGATAGTTGTTTGGAAGGCTGAGTACCGTTGTATGCCCAAGTGCATCGGGAAGAGTGTCGAACAACATGCGATCGGCGCCATTCCAGCCATAAATAGCCTGCAGCGGGTCACCGACGACAAACACGTCTGGTCGGCCACCACGAATTTCTTCGAACAGTGCATATTGCAGTGGGTTCATGTCTTGGGCTTCGTCAACGAACAAGTGCTTGAATCGAAAACGCACAGCCTCTGCGTAGCCGGCGTCTGCACGCATGTCGGCAATCACGCGTGCGAGTAAATCGTCTAAGTCAACAATTTGTCGTTTCACTTTGAGCTGTTCGTATTGTTTGTAGATCTCGGCGATTTCTGGTGCTGCAATAGGTGGCGTGCGCTGCAGACGCTTGATCATTTGTACATAGTCGGCGGGTGCGATCATGCGTGCATGGGCCCAATCAATTTCGGCAAGTATCTCTCGTGGCCGGCTAGCCATGCGGTGGGTACCCGCAGCAGCGGTCGCCAGTGCGGTTCGGTTGTGCACAATGTTTGGCACAGGCTGTCCTATATCAATTAGACGCTGACGGAGAAGCGAAAGTGCAACGGCATGAAATGTGCCTACCGTTGGTCCTGCGCCATTAGTTCGATCAACTCCAAGATTGGTAAGTCGCTTGCGCATTTCTCCAGCGGCCTCGCGTGTAAATGTGATGGCCAAAATGTTTTCCGGTTTTGCTGTGCCTTCGGCTACTCGATACGCGATGCGGTGAGTGAGTACACGAGTTTTTCCTGAGCCCGCGCCAGCGTGCACGACTATTGACGAAGGTGGAGTGACCACTGCTTCGTGCTGTTGGGCGTCGAGCCCACGCAGTAAGTCGTCCTTAAGCATGCAGAGACTGTAGGCGTTCCGTGTAACACGCTGCACATTACGATGCATTCATGGCGTTTTCTACCAAATATCTCAATGATGACGAGCATGTAATTTTGGACTTGCATCCTCACTGGTGGACATTTGTAGGGCCATCAATTTCGCTCGTCACTCTGTTGATCGTTTGGTTGAAGATTTACGACATTTCTGACGAGCAATCATCTAGCGCAATGCGACTGCTCGAGACAGTTGGTATTCGAGTGCTACAGGTTGGAGCGCTGATTACTATTGGGCGACTGTTGTCGCGTGCCCTGAAGTGGAGCAGGACTCACTTTGTGCTCACTAACCAACAGGTCATCTTCATTTCAGGAGTAATAGCCCGAACAGGTATCGAGATTCCGTTGTATCGAGTAAACAACATCAATTTTCATCAATCAATTTTTGAGCGAATCATTGGCTCGGGGGACTTATTGATTGAGTCTGGCGGGGAAGACGGAATGGAAGTGTTTGACAACATTCGCGACCCAGAGCAGGTGCAAAGTTTTATTCAGCGAGCGATGCACAGCGCTAGTTAATTAATCCTGCACCACCAACAGGCTTGACAAGCATCGCACCGTCAATGTTTTTGAGGTTTGCGGTTGAGTCTGCAACGATCACGATGCAGCCGCCAAATCCGCCACCTGTCATTCGTGCGCCAAATACACCTGGGGTGTGCTGCGCATAACGAACGGCCTCATCCATTTGTATCGTTGAAACTTCGAAATTATCGCGCAGGCTTTGGTGGCTTTCGTTCATCAACTGACCAAATGTTGTCATATCTTGAAGCGCAAGTGCCACAGTTGCTCTGCGAACACGATCATTTTCGCTCACAACATGGAGGGCGCGTCGTCGCAATACCTCATCAACCATGTTGTGTGCGTTGCCTACTTCGGCCAAGCGCAAGGGACCAATGTGTTGCTCTGCCTGAGCGCATTGGGTGACGCGGTCCGAATATGCGCTCGATGCGAGTTGTCGATGCGCAACAAATTGCACATAGACGTTTACATCATGTGGAATTTCAATTGGACTAATTTGCAATGAGTGACAATCAATTAACAGAGCGCTTCCGGCTACCCCGGAGGAACAAGTAAGTTGATCCATAATTCCGCATGAAACACCGGTTGCCAAGTGTTCTGCTCGGCGACAGAGCTGCGCAAGTTCGAGTGGATTGAGAGCCGGAAGATCGTTGATGGCGCTCAGCATCAGTGCGGTGCTGAGTTCGAGCGCCGCACTCGAAGATAGGCCTCCACCCAGTGGAAGCGTTGTTGACACCGACCCAGAAAAACCACGCTCAACATTCAAAAGTGCAGCAACCCCAGTGACGTATCGACCCCAATCGGGCTGAGTCAATGCGGGGTTGTCAATGGGTAACTGGCTGTCAAGGGCATCGGGTTGATCAGCGCTAGAGAGTTGTATCGCTCCTTCAAGTGGCCGTGCAGTGATTGTGGTGAATCTATCGATTGCCATTGGCAAGACCATTCCACCGGTGTAGTCGGTGTGATCTCCTATCAGGTTGACACGTCCCGGCGAGCGCGCAACGAACTCGGCCGACGCATTCATATATACATGACATTATTCCGTGAAGTTGTGAGAACTACGTGTTTGGGCAAGAATGACACGGTGCCAAAAACAACTGTTCACTCAACTGATAACCGATTGATCGATATCGAGTACGCCACATTTGGTTTACCAAGTAATCCGGCCATTTTGATGATCATGGGCTACACAGCCCAGATGATTGTGTGGCCAGAAGCATTTTGTCAGTTATTGGCTGACGCTGGTTACTACGTAATTATTTTTGACAATCGCGACTGTGGATTATCAACGCACTTGGATGGTGTCGTCGTTGATGCTGGTCCGATCATCTTGGCTGCGATGACCGATCAGCCGATACCACCAATTCCATACTCACTGTCAGACATGGCCACCGATGCAGTTGGTGTGCTCAACCACTTGGGCATAGAGCGTGCACATGTGCTCGGAATGTCGCTTGGCGGAATGATCGCCCAGGTTGTGGCATATGAGCATCGGCACCGAACAATGACTCTGACTTCAATTTCGTCTCAGCCAGGTGACCCCGATGTTGGTCAACCATCGATGGATGCTGCGGTGGTCATTTTTGCAGACCCACCGCCAACAACAAGTCGCGAAGATTACATTGCGTCATCTATTCAGTGGCAAGTATGGCAGTCAAAGAAATATCGCAGCGACGAACTTTCATACGCTGGTGCAGCGTTAAGTTACGACCGCGCTTTTTATCCAGAAGGCGCACCACGTCAACTTGCTGCGGTGTACGGATCGGGCAGGCGCCATGAGCAGGTCGCAACAATTTCGTGCCCGACTCTGGTCATTCATGGCACTGATGACGAATTGATTGTGCAAAGTGGTGGCGAGCGCACGGCAGAATTGATTCCTAGTTCAAAACTTCTTCTCATCGACGACATGGGGCATGATTTGCCGCAACCACTGTGGCCAGTACTCACAGGCGCGATCTTGGACCACGTTGCGCAAGTCGTTGCCTAAGTAGTCTTTGACCATATGGCGATTCAATCTCAATCGACAAAATCGAGTGGCCCATTGGCGGGCTACCGAATCATTGAGCTTGCAGGGATTGGGCCAGGGCCTTTTGCGGCAATGATGCTGGCCGATATGGGCGCTGAAGTAATTCGTGTTGAGCGAGCACAATCTGTACGGGGTCAGGCGCCAGACGGCGCGCACTGGGATGTGTTGTTGCGTGGTCGTCGCAATATTGCCATCGATCTCAAGAACCCAGATGGTGTCGAAACGTTGTTGTCACTGGTGGAGCATGCCGATGCGTTGATTGAAGGATTTCGCCCAGGAGTAATGGAGCGACTTGGGGTTGGGCCAGATGTTTGTGTTGCGCGCAACCCAAAGCTTGTATTTGGACGCATGACGGGTTGGGGTCAAGAGGGACCGTACGCGGCATCTGCCGGACACGACATCAACTACATCTCGCTTGCGGGTGCTCTCGCGCATTTTTCTCGTGCCGGCGAAGCACCAGTGCCCCCATTAAACATGGTTGGCGACTTTGGTGGTGGGGGAATGTTTTTGGCATATGGAGTCGTGTGCGCATTACTCGAAGCTCAAAAGAGTGGCAAAGGTCAAGTGGTCGATACCGCAATGGTCGATGGGTCGGCGGTGTTGATGAGCATGTTTTGGGCAATGAAGAACATCGGAATCTTTGATGAAAATAAGCCAGGCACAAATCTGCTTGATACTGGAGCACATTTTTATGATGTGTTTGAATGCGGCGATGGCAAGTACGTCTCGATTGGCAGTATCGAGCCACAGTTTTATTTACTGCTACTTGAAAAGACTGGGCTCATTGATGATCCTGCATTTGCAAAACAGATGGATACATCGCAGTGGCCTCTTCTCAAAACTAGACTTGCCGATGTGATGCGCACAAAGACTTCGGCGCAGTGGTGTGAGATCATGGAAGGCACTGATGTGTGCTTTGCCCCCGTACTCACGATGAGCGAAGCAGCCAAGCATCCGCACAACATTGCTCGCCAAACATTTATTGAAGTTGATGGCGTTACACAGCCAGCACCAGCACCGCGTTTTTCACGCACTGCAGCGGCGTTGCCAAGCGCCCCTGCTCATGCGGGGCAGCATTCACGCTCAGTATTGACTGATTGGGGTTTCGACGCAGACCGCGTCTCTGCATTAATTGCAAGTGGTGCTGTAGTGGACGGATCCTCAACGGACGCAAAAAAATAATGAGCACAGTTGTCGCGTTTCACGCCCATCCAGATGACGAGAGTTTGATCATGGGTGGCTCGCTCGCCCGAGCATCTCGAGAAGGACATCGTGTTGTCTTGGTTGTTGCCACTAACGGCGATCATGGGGAAATCCCTGATGACCTTGCTCCAGGCGAGACGCTGATCGATCGTCGCAAGCGTGAAACTCAGGCATCGTGCGACGTACTCGGTGTGCACCGACTTGTGTGGCTCGGCTATTGCGACTCTGGAATGACGGGGTGGGAGCAAAATGAATTGCCTGGAGCATTTGTTGCAGCCGACGTTGATGAGGCAGCGCAGCGACTTGCTGACGTGTTACTTGAAGAGCGCGCCGATGTTTTTACTGTGTATGACTGGCACGGCAATTACGGGCACCCCGATCACATCCAAGTACACAAAGTGGGGCATCGCGCAGCAGCGATTGCTGGCACCAAAAATGTTTTTGAAACGACGATGAATAGAGATCATTTTCGAATGGTCTACCAAAGGGCAAAAGAAAACGCTGTGCAATTTCCAGACAGTGCTCCGTCAGAAGACTTCAATCCGGATGGTCCGGCGGATGACGGCAACCCGATGGGTGAGCCCGCAAACGAAATTTCACATCGAGTTGATGTGGCCGATTATTGTGACCTTAAGCTCAAAGCAATTGCGTGTCATGCAAGCCAGATTAGCGACTCGAGTTTTTTTGGCAACATGAGCCTAGAAATCTTTCAGATGATGTTTGGTCATGAATGGTTTAAGAAGGTAGGTGAGAGCGGTCCTCCGCGCGACGTGTGGCTCTTCGACTAGCAAGTACATGACAGAAAGAAGCCGTATTTACATGGTTCGCCATGGCCGGGCGTCTGCAGGTTGGGACACGGCGCTTGATCCAGAATTGGATGAACTGGGGCAAGCACAGGCGAGGCAAGCAGCAGTTGAGATGCAGTCGCTGCAACTCGGCAATATAATTACGAGCCCGTTATTGCGTTGTCAACAAACTGCAGCGCCGTTGGCACAAATGTGGAACGTGGTGCCGCAGGTGTGTGCCGAAGTTTCTGAAATACCTTCACCTAAAGGCGTCGCAATGAGCGACCGTATTGTGTGGTTGCGTCAAGCAATGCAAGGCACGTGGAGCGAACTTGGTTCTGACTACGTTGCATATCGCGATTGCATCACCGATTTTGTTCGTGGCATTCAGACCGACACGGTGATTTTTAGTCACTTCATTGCGATCAATGCAGTGATCGGAGGCGTGATTGGTGACGATCGGCTCGTGATTCGCAGTCTCGATAATTGTTCGATCACGGTTTTTGAACGTGATGCAACCGGAAGTCTTTCACTCGTGCACGGCGGCCACGAAGCCGACACACTGATCCGCTAGATTCAAAGAGTCATGGACGCATCTACTCTCGCCAACCTGCACACGAGTTGGGCATGGGTTGTGATTATTGGAAATGCCCTCGCGGGTGTTTGGGCCTTGAGTGCACACAAAGTTATTGCGCTGCGCAGTCGCGCCCTGTGGTGGTTTACTGCATTCACTCAGGTCAGCATTTTCGTGCAGGTGATTCTTGGTGTGATTATGGTCAACCGAGACAAGCGTGAGTTTCCACAGTTTCATGCGTTCTATGGTTTTGTTGCAATTATCGCCATCGCAATTATTTATTCTTACCGCGCGCAACTGAAGAGCCGTGTGTATTTGTTGTACGGATTTGGCGGACTATTTCTGATGGGTCTTTCAATCCGCGCGATGCTCGTCGGTCAAGCCGCCTAAATTCTTCCTGCCTCTTCCTGCCTAAACGCCTAATTGGCGTACACATTGAATTAATCGCAGATTTATCGCTGCCTATATCGCGTATCGCTCTGCGCCAATGTGTTGAATTTAATATAAGTGAGGCCAATATAACTATGTGGATAATTCTGTATATGCGCGAGAGTATTCAAGAATAAGAAAGACAATGCGCAGCGATCCTGCTCGATCTCGTCGACTAGATGCTGGATACAAAAAACTTCTCAAAGAGTTCAGGCAACACAAATTGTGTGACTTGCGTAAGAGCCTCGAGATTACTCAGTGTGAACTCGCCAAGAATATGAACGTGACTCAGTCAACGATTTCACAGTTGGAGAATGGTGTGATTGAAATTTCACTAACAATGTTGCATTCATTGATCGACCACATGGGTGGGGAACTCAAATTGTTGGCAGTTTTTGATGATCAAACGGTGCAGCTCGAGGTTTAGGCGAGAGCTGCTTCGAGCGAGTCAAGTGATGCCGCGAGTTGTTGCGGCAAACGATCGCCAAACGCTGCATAGTGCTCGCGAATTTGAGGCACTGCTTCGCGCCATCCGTCATTATCAACGCTGAGCAACACCTGCATGTCGGCTTCACTCACATTGAGGCCGTCGATGTCGAGTGTGCCTGGTGCTGGTAAGAAGCCAATTGCGGTTTTGTCGGCTCCAACCTGACCGTCGGTGCGCTCGAAGACCCACTTGAGCACTCGACTGTTTTCGCCGTAGCCAGGCCACATGAAGCGACCATCTTCATCGCGACGGAACCAATTGACAAAAAAGATCTGCGGCAATTTGTCTGCCTCTGTTTTCGTGCCAATTGAGAGCCAATGCTTGAAGTAATCGGCCATGTTGTAACCACAGAATGGCAGCATCGCCATTGGGTCAAAGCGCAATTTGCCAACTGCGCCACCGGCTGCTGCGGTTGTTTCGGAAGCCATGATTGAACCCAAGAACACACCGTGGTTCCAGTCGAATGCCTGAGTGACAAGTGGGACCGTTGTGCGTCGACGACCACCAAACAGAATTGCCGAAATCGGAACTCCCGCAGGGTCTTGCCACTCTGGTGCAATTGAGGGGCACTGCGCGGCAGGTGCAGTAAATCGTGCGTTTGGATGCGCAGCAGGTGTTTCGGACTCTGGTGTCCAGGGTTGATTGCGCCAGTCTGTTACTCGTGCAGGCTTTTGCTCTGTCATGCCTTCCCACCACACGTCGCCATCTGGCGTAAGCGCGGTGTTTGTGTAAATGCTGTTGCCCCACAGTGTGTGCATTGCATTGGCATTGGTGTCGTAACCAGTGCCTGGAGCAACGCCAAAGAATCCGGCTTCAGGATTGATTGCGTATAACTGGCCATCGGGTCCAAACTTCATCCAGCAAATATCGTCACCAATGGTCTCGGCTTTCCAACCTGGAATGGTTGGTACGAGCATTGCAAGATTGGTTTTGCCGCACGCCGATGGAAACGCGGCAGCGATGTATTTGTGCGCGCCTTGCGGGTTCGTGAGTTTGAGAATGAGCATGTGCTCGGCTAACCAGCCGTCGTCGCGTGCCATCACACTTGCAATACGCAGTGCGAAGCACTTCTTGCCTAAGAGTGCGTTGCCGCCGTAACCCGAGCCATAACTCCAGATCTCGCGAGTGTCGGGGAAGTGCGCAATGTATTTGTTGTCTGGGTTGCATGGCCATGCAGAATCTTTTTGGCCTGCCTCGAGAGGCGCGCCAACAGAATGCAAGCAAGGAACCCATTGGTTGTTGCCAAGTGCATCAAGTGCACCCTGGCCCATGCGCGTCATAATGCGCATGCTCACTGCAACGTATGCGCTGTCGGTGAGTTGTACGCCGATGTGCGCTATGGGTGAACCAAGTGGACCCATTGAAAATGGAACGACGTACATCATGCGTCCGCGCATTGCACCTGCATATAAAGCTTTCAATTCAGCGCGCATCTCTGATGGTTCGCGCCAGTTGTTATTTGGTCCTGCATCTACCTTGTCGGTGGAGCAAATAAATGTGCGGTCTTCTACGCGCGCAACGTCGGCAGGGTCTGAGTGTGCCCAATATGAATTGGGTCGCTTGCTTTCATCGAGTTTGGTAAATGTGCCAGCGAGAACAAGGTCTTCGCAGAGATCGTCGTATTCTTTTTGGCTACCGTCGCACCAATACACGTCGTCGGGTTGCAAGATCTCAGCCCACTCGGCAATCCATTTTTTGAGTGCAACATTGTTTGATTTGCCGCTCATTGTCCTGGCGTCTCCATGTCGCGCTCGGAGCCAAGGCGCAATTTTGTAGCACGACCGCCGCCATCAACTTCGAATAAGACGCGTTGGCCTTGGCGAAGCATCCGAAAAATAGAGCCATCAAGCGCACCGGGAGCAAGTTCGTAATCTGCCAAGTCGCTGTCGCACATTATGACTCCATCGCCACTTGCGGGGTCGTATGCCTTGATTACACCTTGCATTTTGAGCCTCCAGAATTTGCCAACTGATTACTTCAAATAAACACTGCAAAATAAACTTTGCCAAATTTACCAGTCGTTTGCCCTATGGCATCAATCCCTTGGAGAAGTATTGCTTGATGTGATGAAAGTCATTAGTGGGCGAGATTCTGCTGTACCTGTAGGAGAATGAGAGGTCGTCTCGGGCTTTTGGGCCGCAAATCTGTACGATTTATCAATGCCCGTTCTGGAGATCTTTGGGGCCGAGGCCCTGCGCGACACAGTGATCACCTTCCGTGACACCATGAAGCGCCACGCCGCGGGCATCAACTTACTCAATGTGTACCCAGTGCCAGATGGTGACACAGGAACGAACATGTCGCGAACTCTTGATGCGGTCGTTACCGAACTTGAGAACGCAGACCATGCACTCGAACCAACATGTGAGGCCATCAGCCACGGATCGCTGATGGGTGCGCGAGGCAATAGCGGTGTGATCTTGAGCCAAATTTTGCGTGGGCTAGTTACAACGTTGCGCACTGCAACTCCTGGTAGCGCCACAAAGGTTGCTGCAGCACTTAAAGCTGCAAGCGTCGCATCGTACGAAGCAGTGCTCAAGCCTATTGAAGGAACAATTCTCACTGTCGTGCGCGAAACAGCCGATGCTGCTCAACGCGCGGCTTCCGATGGCGCAACGCTTGCAGCGATGTTGCATGTCGCTCGCGCAGCAGGACGCACAGCGCTTGCAAATACGCCTGAGCAACTTCCGGTACTAAAAGACGCTGGTGTGGTTGACGCGGGTGGCGCAGGTTTTATGTTGTTGATGGATGCCGCACTGCATGTTGTTGACGGCGAGCCGTTGCCAGAACCAAGTGAAGCAATTGGTCCGAGCAAAGAGCAACTTGACTCAGTGTCGCATCGTGCATCAACAAGTGGCGAAGTGGATGTTAGTGAGTTGCGTTATGAAGTGATGTTCTTGCTCAACATCGAAGACGCAAAATCAAAAGAATTTATGCAAGCGTGGGGCAAGATTGGTGACTCGATCGTCGTTGTCGGTGGCGACGGGCTGTACAACTGCCACGTGCACACCAACGACATCGGTGCAGCAATCGAAGCGCCACTCGAGTTGGGGGGCAAGCCGTTCAAGATTCGCGTGACTGACCTCTTTGAAGAAATGGAAGAGGAGCATGCCCATCGTGAGGCACAGATGGGTGCAACGACTAAGCGGCCAAGTGCGGTGTCGGCATTGCCAGCTGTTGAGTGTGCGGTCGTCGCAATTTGCAGTGGCGATGGACTGGCGGAATTGTTTGGGCAGATGGGCGTTCAAGGCGTGGTCACAGGTGGGCAAACACTCAACCCCTCAACCGCCGAGTTGCTCGACGCCGTTGAGCACATGAACTCACAGCAAGTGATTATTTTGCCGAACAACAAAAACATCATTCCTGTTGCCAACCAAGTGAACGCACTGACCAAAAAAGAAGTGCGCGTGGTGCCAACATGCTCGATGCCTGAAGCGCTTGCTGCACTGGTGTCGTATGACCCCGAGGCGGATGTAGATGCAAACTGTAAAGCGATGTCCGATGCGGCCACGTCGGTCGTCACGGGAGAAGTAACGCAAGCAGTGCGAGACACCAACACGGATGCGGGTGCTGTTCAGGACGGAGACTGGATTGGGCTCGTTCGCGGCGATGGTGTTGTAGCAATTGGAAGCACCATGGTTGTCGCTGCAACACAACTACTCGATCAACTCTTAAGCGGCAAAGGTGAGTTACTCACCGTCATCACAGGCAACCTGGCTACCTCACAAGCAACAGAAGAAATCATTGCGTACATGACTGATAAACACCCTGATGTGGAAGTTGAAGTGCATCCAGGTGGGCAACCCTTGTACCCATTTTTGTTTGGTGTCGAGTAGCACGAGTCCCGTATGACGGGCGAAATTACACTACGTGAACTTGCTGGGCTCGATGTAGAAATACTGAAAGGCGTCGGCGAGAAGCGCAAAGCTGCACTGCATGAATACGGAATTGACAATGTGCTTGAGTTGCTCACTTCGTATCCACGACGCTGGGTGGACCGAACAGCAGAAGCTCGTGTAAGTGATTTGGTTCCAGGCCAAGAAGCACTGGTGTTGGTTGAAGTACGCAAGGTTTCAAAGCGGCCGATGAAGGGTGGACGCTCGATGGTCACGGTCAATGTTGGTGATGGGTCTGGTCGTGTGACTGCCGTATTTTTTAATCAACCATGGCGTGCACGGCAGCTCACTGAGGGTCTGCAAATTGCCATGTTCGGAAAAGCCGACATGTACCGCGGTGTGCTGCAGATGACTAATCCAATTATCGACCTGATCGGGGATCGTACGGGACGCATCGTTCCGATTTATCCGCAAAGCGAAAAGGCAGGACTCTCCACTTGGGAAATTGCAGGCTGGATTGAAAATGCTTTAGAGCGTTGCAAGACCCGTGGGTTACTTGATCCAGTGAGTCCGACCGTGCGTGAAAAATACGAACTCGTAGATCGCACAACCGCTCTGTGGAATATTCATATACCCGAAAGTATTGTGCTAAAAAATGAAGCGCGCCGTCGATTGGCGTTTGATGAATTATTGCGTGTACAACTTGTGCTCGTCGGTCGAAAACGTGCGTTTGAACGTGACTCACGTGGAATTAAGCACGTGGAATCAAACAAACTTGTTGACAGATTTATTGCTGCTCTCCCATTTGGTCTCACTGGCGCACAGAGCAGAGTGATCAGCGAAATCACTACCGATCTTGCAGGACCACATCCAATGCATCGACTGCTGCAGGGAGATGTCGGTAGCGGTAAAACCGTTGTTGCGGTTGCTGCAATGCTCACAGCCGTGCAGGGGCGGCATCAGGGTGCAATTATGGCGCCAACCGAAGTGTTGGCCGAACAACATTTTGCAGGGATTAAACAACTTGTTAGCGATTTGCAAGTGCCCGATTCTCAAAATCTTTTTGGTGACCGACCATTGCGGGTTGAATTGTTGACGGGACGAGTGACGGGCGAAAAGCGCAGACAAGTGTTGAGCGACTTGGCGAGCGGTGGTGTCGACATTGTTGTTGGCACTCACGCTTTGATTCAGGAGGGCGTCGAGTTCAACAGCCTTGGCGTAGTTGTCATTGATGAGCAACACCGTTTTGGTGTTGAGCAGCGTGCTGCTTTGTCGCAAAAGGGCAGCTCGACGAGCACTCCAGATGTATTGGTGATGACCGCAACACCGATTCCGCGCACAGCGGCAATGACCGTATATGGCGATTTAGATGTCAGTGTGCTCGATGAATTACCACCGGGTCGCACACCGATTGCTACCAAGTGGGCTGCCGGTCCGCTTCTTGAAGCACTGATGTGGTCAAGTATTCGTGATGCCGTTGCTCAAGACCAGCAAGCCTTTGTTGTTTGTCCACTTGTATTAGAAAGCGACAAGATCGAGGTTGCCTCTGCTGAAAAAATTTATGCAGAATTGCAGGTGGGCGAGTTGCAAGGGCTTCGGTTGGGTTTGTTGCACGGACGCATGTCATCTTTCGACAAAGAAGAAACGATGAACAAGTTTCGAGATCGCAAATTAGATGTGCTTGTTGCAACCACGGTGATCGAAGTTGGTGTTGACGTGCCAAATGCGACGGTGATGGCGGTGCTCGACGCTGATCGTTTTGGTATCGCGCAATTGCATCAGTTGCGCGGTCGCGTTGGGCGCGGGAGCATTGCTTCGCAGTGCTGGCTGCAAACCAAAGATCCCGAAGTTTCGTCGCCGCGCGTGGATGCGTTAGTGGAATCGACCGATGGCTTTTACTTGGCTGAAGTTGACCTTGAACTACGTGGCGAGGGCACGCTGATGAATTCGATGCAAAAGGGCGCAAGCGATTTGAAGCTGGCTTCTCTGCGACGCGACCGAGATTTGATTGACATTGCGCGGGCGGCGGCGTTTTCAATTGTGGATGCCGATCCAACAATGGTTAATAATGCAGGCTTGCTGGACGAACTCGATCTGTTGCTGACGCCCGAGGATGCCGAGTTTTTGTTTAAGAACTGATCAGTGCCGGCTATTCGCCGAGAGGCATAAGCACAAGATCCCAGCGATCCAAGCAATCTGAACAGCGATAGGCCACCACGTCGCCGGTCAGCCAGAGTCCGTCTTCGGGTGGATGGGTAAGCAGATGGCAAGTTCCACCACAATCGACACAGGTGATTGACTCGGTTGGCGGCTCAGCGGGACCAGATTCGTACTCGTATTGATCGTCGTTCACTAGTTCATTCAACCAGTTCATGTAACTACTTGTGAGGGCAATAGCGTAAACAGTATGCGAGTTGTGGCAGGTGAGTTGCGTGGGCGACGGATTAGTGCGCCTCTTGGCAAAAAGACTCGACCCACGACCGACAAAGCTCGCGAAGCAACATTCAATGCTCTCGGCAGTTTGGGCGTGATCGTGGGTGCGCGAGTGGTGGACGCCTTTGCGGGTAGTGGAGCTCTCGGTATTGAGGCTCTCTCGCGTGGTGCAGAGCACTGTACATTTATCGAGCGCGACCGTGAGGCACTTGAGGTATTGCGAGAAAATCTCGAAACACTTGGACTTTCAGAATGTTCGACTGTTGTTCGGGGTGATGCAATGACCAACATTGGTTTGACGCGCAATGTTTCATTGGTGTTGGCAGACCCACCGTACGAGTTTGCTCAATGGAGCGAATTTCTAGGTGAGGTTGCGTGCGACTTGGTGGTTGCTGAGAGCGATCGAGACATGAATGACGAATCGCCTGCAATTACTGGCTGGGAAGTGACCCGTGTGAAGCGATATGGGCGTGCGTACGTGTCGTTCGTACAGCGGTTAGCGTAAGTACCGATATGGCTGTTGCGTTTTACCCCGGGAGCTTTGATCCGTTCCATCTTGGCCATCTCGACGTCGTTGAGCAGGCGGTGGCGCTATTTGGTGATTTGGTGATTGGCGTAATGCACAATCCTGATAAGCCGAGCGGTATGTTTAGCCCCGCCGAGCGGACAGATCTAGTGCGCCAGTCCGTAGCCCATCTTGGCAAGCAGGTGTGTGTCGAGATGTATGGTGGGCTCACTGTTGCAGCGGCTAGCAAAATTGCTGCATCCTTCATTATTAAAAGTGCGCGTACAGGTGGCGACTTTGAAGTAGAGCAGCAGATGGCGCAAACTAATCACGGAGCCACCGGAATCGAGACAGTATTACTGTTTTCGCGCCCACAGCATTCGTTTATAAGCAGTAGGTATATTCGCCAATTTGTTGACTACACCGGTGAAATTGTCACGCCAATGGTTTCGTCACCTGTTCTGAAAGCGCTGATTGCCAAACAAGATATTGCCAAACAAAAACTAGGAGCTAAATAATGAGTCGCAAAAATGGAAATGATGGCTATGAAGACTTGGGCGGCGAGATTGATGCAAGTGTGCCTGTTGAGTTAGGTGATACCGAGTCCATCCTTGAAGAGGTCATTCACACGATTGCTTCAGCACCAAATGTGCCGCTGTCGAGCACGCCACGTATAGATCGCGATCACGTTGTTGCGTTATTGCAAGATGCTCAAGCCTGCTTGCCGGACGAAATTCGTCAGGCCCGTTGGATGCTGAAAGAGCGTCAAGATTTCATGACTAAAACGCAGCGTGAAGCTGACGAAATAGTGGAGGCAGCACGTGTGCAGGCCGAGCGAATGGTGCAACGCACAGAAGTTGTGCGAGCGGCCGAGACTCGGGCCCGTCAAGTACTCGAGGCAGCAGATGCAGACTCGCGCCGACTCAAGAACGAGACAGAAGATTTTCTCGACCGTCGTCTTGCCAGTTTCGAGATCTTGCTCGATCGTCTAACACGTACCGTTTCACAAGGTCGTGAGCGTTTGTCGATTGTGGGGACAACTCCAGAGCCAACTCTCAGTGCCGACGATGGCGAAGACGTTTCGTCGGGTGCTCCTACGTTCTTCGATCAAGATCACGACTCGTACTAGTCGTTATTTTTAACCGATAACTCTTGCGGCTTCTATGGCATCACCGCTTTTAATCAACATCATCGAGATGACTCGGCGTGCAGGCACGCTCAAGGACATCGAGATCACCATTCCAGTGTCAACTTTCGGTTTTGCCGACAAACGCTTGGACGATGAAACCGAAATCGAGATCGCGCTGCAACTCGAGAGCATTAACGGCGGCATCATTGTGCAAGGCACTGTTACTGGCAAATCTCAACTTCTCTGTGGAAGGTGTTTACGCAATATCGAATATGCCAACGTCGCGTCGATCGACGAGTTGTATCAGCGGATGCCAGATAATCCAGATGCATATCCGATCGTGGGCGAGAGCCTCGATTTGCAGCCGATGGTGCGTGAAATGGTGCTTTTAAGCCTGCCCGATACACCATTATGCAAGGCTGATTGCCTTGGTCTCTGCCCGCAATGTGGCGCCGATTTGGAGAGTGCTCCGTGCGGTTGTCAAGCCCAGAGATTTGATGAGCGGTGGGCAATTTTGGACCAATTGCGCGAAGAGCTGAACTAGGTCTCAACCCGATAACCTAAGACACCGTTCAGTCAGCCAGTCCAGTAACCGAAAGCCGAGCACGCGATGCCAGTTCCAAAGAAAAAGAAATCCAAAATGAAGGGCCACAGCCACATGGCAGGCGCCTGGAAACTTGGTGCGCCATCGCGCAGCGTGTGCCCACGTTGTTCAACTTCAAAGTTGCCACACACCGTGTGTGGTAACTGCGGTTGGTACAAGGGTCGCATCGCCGTCGACGTCGCTTAATTTATCGCGGGCAAATTTATGCTGCCCATTGCGGTTGATGCGTTGGGTGGCGACAAAGCCCCTGCCGAAATTCTTGATGGAGCAAAGCAAGCTGCTGCTCTTGGTATTCCAGTCCTCCTAGTTGGTCCTGGCGATCTCGGTACTCGTTTCGACATCGGTAATTTGCCGCTTCATGTTGCGACTGAGTTCATCGACATGAACGAAGACCCAGCGTCTTCGGTGCGCACCAAAAAAGATTCAACACTTGTGCAGTCTGCCGAGTTGGTCCGTGAGGGAAAAGCAAGTGCAATGATTTCTGCAGGTAACACCGGTGCAACGATGGCCTCGGCTCTATTGCGGATGGGTCGAATTAAGGGCGTTAAGCGTCCTGCAATTGCCACACCGATTCCAGTTCCGGGCAGCACTCACACCGTGTTGTTGGATGCTGGAGCAAACGCTGAAGTAGAAGCCGAGTGGTTGACACAATTCGCAATCATGGGTTCGGTGTATTCGCGCGTGCGATTTGGTATCGACAAGCCACGCGTTGGTCTGCTCTCGATTGGTGAAGAGCCCGGCAAGGGAGACACGCTGCGCAAAGAGTCCTTCAAGTTGTTGAGCGCATGCAGCGACATCAATTTCATCGGCAACGTAGAAGGTCGTGACATTATGACCGACGCCGTAGATGTGGTAGTCACTGACGGATTCACCGGCAATGTTGCATTGAAGACCATCGAGGGTTCAATGCGCTCGATCGTCAAGGCGCTGTTTGCCGCAATTGGCGCACCGCAATACAAAGAACACGCTGATGCGATCATGCCCGCACTGCTCGATCTGTACGCAATCTTTGATCCAGATTCGACGGGTGGCGCGATTCTGTTGGGTGTAGACGGCGTTTGCATCATCTCGCACGGCTCGTCAAGCGCGCGCGCCATGCTTAATGGAATCAAAGTTGCTCAAGAAATGGTGGAGAGCAATATGGTCGGACTCATCGCAGAGGCATTGCAACCAAAATGAGCAACTTGCTCGAGTCATTGGCCGAGCGAATTGGGCATCGCTTTGCCGACAAGACATTACTAGCGACCGCAATGCGGCATCGTTCGTGGACATCTGAAAACGATGGATTTGAATCCAACGAGCGACTCGAGTTTTTGGGCGATGCTGTGCTCGGTTGGGTGGTCGCCGACATTGTGTACCAACGCCACTCCGAGTTTCAAGAAGGCAAACTCACCGACTTGCGTAAGAGCGTCGTGAATGCAAATGCCCTTGGTGCAATTGCTACAGATCTCGATCTGGGCGATTGTTTGCTGCTGGGCAAGGGTGAAGATGCTGCGGGTGGCCGCGAAAAAACTTCGATTTTGTCTGACGCACTCGAAGCCGTGTTTGGTGCTGTGTATCTGGATGCGGGTGCGGTCGTAACGCACCGTGTCGTAACGCAATTGATGTCTCGTGCAATTGACAACGCTATGGGCGGTCTAGACAGACTGGATGCCAAAACCCGCCTACAAGAACTGGCTTCACGATTACTGGAAGAGCATGTGCACTATCGGGTCACCGATGAGGGACCAGATCATGAAAAGATTTTCTTTGCAACGGTATATGTGGGCGACCGCGAGATGGGCAGCGGCGAGGGGCGTTCAAAGAAAGTTGCCGAGCAATTTGCTGCCGAAATTGCCTGCGACACGCTGCATCATGAACACGATATTAAAAACGTCAGCACAAACGTCAGCCAAAACG
>DFDK01000037.1:21453-24958 GCA_002367695.1 Acidimicrobium sp. UBA3029
CGAGTGTAATGCCCGAGTTGCCCGAGGTCGAAACGGTTCGGCGTGGGATAGAGCGAATGGCAGTGGGTCGACGGATTGCGCAAGTTGAAGTTGGTCGTGAACGAACCGTGAGGCGCACCAGTCGCGAAGCATTGATCGACGGACTCTCGGGAACCACGATCACGCACGCTGGTCGACGAGGAAAATATTTGTTGTGCTCGCTCGACTCTGGCGAACAGATGATGATTCACTTGCGCATGAGCGGCAGGGTACTGATTGCAGAATCTGGAGCACAGCGATTGCCACACACCCATGTGGTGTTGCATTTGGAAGCGCTCGGGACTCAGCCGCCGTGTGAATTGTGGTTTGTCGATCCGCGCACATTTGGCGAAGTCGTTGTCTTCGATCCGGACCGCTTGGCTGAACAGATGCCAGAACTGTTACGCCTTGGCATTGATCCGCTTATTGACGAGTTCACACCAGAAGTTCTGCGTCAGCGATTTAACGGAAAGCGGGGCAATCTCAAAGGCACGCTGCTCAATCAGAGCGTGATTGCCGGTATCGGAAATATTTATGCTGATGAAATCATGCATCGTGCACGGTTGCGCTGGAGCAGAGTGCCCGAGCGATTATCGATGCCAATAATTGGGCGATTGCACGAGGCAATTGTGCAGATTTTGGGTGATGCGGTTGCCGCGGGAGGCAGCACCCTGGACGATTCTCAATATGTAGATGTGATGGGTGACACCGGTAGCTATCAAAATAAGCATCGTGTGTATGGGCGAGCGGGCAAGATGTGTCTGACATGCAACAAGGCTCGAATCTCGCGCACCACGGTTGCAGGGCGCACCACCTGTTACTGCGCAGTCTGTCAGCACTGAAAATGCTGAAAATGCTACTGAAAGCCGATTTTTCTACTATTCTCGCCGATTGACGTGTTTCTCAAATCGCTGACCCTCAAAGGCTTCAAGTCTTTTGCTGATACCACCGTGATGGAGCTCGAACCAGGTGTCACCGTAGTGGTGGGGCCAAACGGTTCGGGCAAGTCCAACGTGGTTGATGCCATCGCGTGGGTGCTTGGCGCCCAAGCACCTTCGTCGGTTCGCAGCCAAAAGATGGACGACGTCATTTTTGCGGGTACATCCAAGCGCCCGGCACTCGGCCGCGCAGAAGTCATGTTGACCATCGACAACTCGGCTGGTTTGCTGCCGATTGAGTTCACCGAAGTGACCGTTAGCCGTGTGCTCTTTCGCAGTGGCGAAAGTGAGTACGCGATCAATGGTGTCGAGTGTCGTTTGCTCGATGTACAAGAACTACTTTCTGACGCTGGTGTTGGACGTCAACAGCACGTGATTGTGAGCCAGGGACAAATTGATGCTGTTCTCAATGCACGACCTGAAGATCGACGCGGAATTATCGAAGAAGCAGCTGGTGTGCTCAAGCACCGCAAGCGCAAAGAAAAAGCAGAACGCCGCCTCGAGGGAACCGAAGCCAACTTGATGCGCGCCCAAGACTTGTTGCGTGAAGTACGTCGCAACCTGCGACCACTCGAACGACAGGCAGAGTCAGCCCGAAGGCATGGTGCGCTTATTAGCGAAATGCGTTCGCTACAAATGTTTCTTGCTGGTCGTGAGTTGCAAAGTTTTCAGGCCCGACTAACCAACCTCGCAAACGACAAGTTGGCCGGCGAGGAAGCCGAGCGCGGGTTGCGAGCAAAATTGTCGTCATTGGACACGGCAGTCATGGCTGCAGAAGCACAGTTGTCTGCTCGCGGTGACTCAGGGGTCAACGACGAACTGGTACGTATCGAGCAATTGCGCGGTCGGGCCCGTGGTCTGGTTGCAGTGTTGGTGGAGCGACGTCGTTCAGTCGAGCGTGACCGTGGCCAATTGATGGACTCTGGTGTCATCGCAACCCTCGAGGCCGATGCCGCAAACCTGCGCAGCGACTTGGCGAAGGTGGCAGAGCAAATTGCAGCGGTAAAAGCTGTCAGTGCCTCTGGCACTACAGATCAGGGCAGCACACTTGAAGAGGCACAAGTTGCTTCGCAAAAAGTTGCCGAGTTGTCGGCACGTGTTCGCGGACTCAACGAAGACATCGATCGACTACGCAACATCGTTGCTACTGATGCGCGCAATGAAACTGAATTAGCTCAGCGCCTTGTAGACGCGGATGCTGCGCGTGTTGCTGCCGAGTCTGCGGTTGATAGTGCGATGTCATTATTTTCGACAGCGCAATCAGATGCTTCAACTTCGGCATCGCGTGCAGAGTCATTGCAACTCACGCTTGATGCCAACGGCACAAGTGCTGCAGCATTGCGCGATATTGAGGGAACGCTTGGCGCATTGAGCGGCATGATCGACATCGATTCCGAACGCCGTGTTGCGGTGCAGGTTGCACTCGGTGATGCGCTATCGGCAGTAGTGGCTCAAAACGTTGACGCGGCACGCCGAGCACTGCAGGAGTTGCGCCAAACCGGCGCGGTTGGTGCGGTGCTGGCACTAAATGCCATTACAACAGTGCCAAGTACGCCATTGATCAATAACGGCACAAGCTTGCGATCGCATGTACGCGCCAAGCCTGGAGCGCATGAAACGCAAGTAAATCGCCTACTCGATGTGTTGCTGTCGCGGGTGGTATTCGTTCAGTCGTGGGCTGATGCAGTCGAAGCGGCGCTTGCACATCCTGAAGCCGTAGTGATTACCGGAGACGGCGACCGATTTGCGTCCTCCGGTATGCGGGTTGGTACAAGCAATGTCACCGCATCGGCGCTTGAAGAAGCGCACCGTCGTGCCGAGCGCGCCAAGGAAGCACTTGGGCGAGCAGAATCTGATTTGGCAACTGCACGTACGCGTATGGCACAAGCACGTGATACTCACGCAACAGCACTTACCTTGCTCGAGCGTCATCGCTCAACCGCTACAGAAACAAATGCGCGCTTGTCTTTTGCATACGACTCGTTGCGCTCGGTGCAAGCCGAACTGCAGGGTTTGTTGTCGGTACTCCGCAACGATCTCGAAGTGAAGTCGGCTGGTTTACAAGAGCGTCGTCAGTTCTTGCAATCACGCCTCGGAGATGTTGAAGCCAGACTCAACGCCGACGTCGAAGCTCGCAATGCCGCAGCGGAACGTCGTAACAAAATTGAAGTTGGCCTCAATGCGCTTGTACGACTCAGTGCACTGGTCGAAAAACATTCGGCAACACTGGATGCGCGTCAGGCAGAGTTGCAAGAGATTCGTCGTCGTCAAAGTGATGAAGTGCGCGCGATCTCGCAGCGCTTAGACGAGGCTCGCAAAGACCGCACATCCAATGAGCAACTGCTCGAGGAACGTCGCGAGCGCAATCGTCGCGTAGAGGTTGAAGAAGCCGAAGTGCGTATGCGTCTCGAGGCCACGATCGAAGCTCTACGCCGAGATCACTCTGTTGAACCGCAAGCTGCAATTGATACTCCGCAGCCAGAATTGCCAGAAGGCACTACTCCAATCGCTCGCGTGCGCGAGCTCGAGCGGGAGCTGCGCCTGATGGG
>DFDK01000037.1:25239-33170 GCA_002367695.1 Acidimicrobium sp. UBA3029
TTCTTGGAAGAGCAATTGGAAGATGTGAAGAACACTCGTCGCGAGTTGATCAAAGTGATCAAGCAGGTCGATATGGAAATTCAGTCAACGTTTGCCTCGGCATTTGCCGACGTTCGTGACAACTTCGAAAAACTCTTTTCGATGCTGTTTCCTGGTGGTCATGGCAAGCTATTGCTCACTTCGCCAGATGATTTGCTCAACACTGGCATCGAAGTTGAGGCCAAGCCAAGTGGCAAGAATGTCAAGAAACTCTCATTGCTTTCGGGCGGTGAGCGCTCGCTCACTGCACTTGCATTTTTGTTTGCAGTATTCCGCAGCCGCCCTTCGCCGTTTTATGTGATGGACGAAGTTGAGGCAGCATTGGATGACGTGAACTTGCATAGGTTCTTGAGCCTTATTCACGAATTCCGTCAAGAGGCTCAGTTGCTCATCGTGAGTCACCAAAAGCGCACGATGGAGGCAGGAGACTGTTTGCTCGGCGTAACAATGCAGTCAGGTGGCTCATCGCGAATCATTGTTGAGCGCGCTGCTGTGGCTGCTTCGTAATCGGTTTTTGCGCATAGCGTGAGAGATCGATGAATAATTCTTCGCTCTCGATGATTTTTTTGCTACTGGCAATTGCCGGTTTGGTGTTTGGTATCTCTGTCGTGGCGGTAAGTCGCCGCAAGGCACGGGCGGTACCAAAAATTCAGCGTGCAGTTACTGAAAAGACACCAATTGCGCCAGTGCTAGATACAGCAGTAGTGGACGCAGTTGTATTAGATGCTGCTGTGCAAATAGCGCCGCCGCTTTCGGTGCGCGACCGGTTGGCAAAGGCTCGTAGTTCTCTGAGCGGCGCTGTCGGCTCTGTGCTTGGTCGTGGCGACATCAACGACGCAACCTGGATAGAGCTCGAAGAAGCCTTATTGCGAGCCGACGTTGGTGTGCGAGTTGCTCAAAGTTTGTTGGGTGCGCTGCAGGCACGTGTCAAAGCAAAAGAGATTACAACGCCAACGCAGCTCATCGATGCGCTGCGCAATAACATGTCATCGCAATTGATCGGCACAAGTCGCGATCTTAATTTTGAAGCAAATATTGGTGGTCCAAATATTTGGTTGATGGTTGGTGTCAACGGTGCAGGCAAAACAACAAGTCTTGGCAAAATTGCCGCTCAACAGATTGCGTTGGGTCGCACAGTGTTGATGGCTGCCGGCGACACGTTTCGTGCTGCGGCTGGCGAGCAGTTGTCAACATGGGCCGAGCGTTCTGGTGCACAGATCGTGCGAGGTGCAGAAGGCGGAGATCCTTCGTCGGTAATTTTTGATGGAGTGCAAAGCGCGCACTCGCGCAATATCGACTTGGTGCTTGCCGACACCGCGGGAAGGTTGCAGAGCAATACCAATCTGATGGAGGAGTTGCGCAAGGTTCGTCGAGTAGCCGAAAAGGGTGCTGGCAAAGTGACAGAAGTACTGCTGGTGATCGATGCGACGACTGGTCAAAATGGTTTGCAACAAGCCCGGCAATTTACCGATGCAACGCAGGTGACTGGTGTCGTGCTGACCAAACTCGATGGGTCTGCAAAGGGCGGCATAGTTTTTGCAATCGAAACCGAATTGGGCATACCAGTCAAGCTTGTGGGTCTTGGCGAAACCATTGATGACTTAGTTCTGTTTAATCCAACCGAATTTATTGATGCGCTCTTTGAGTAGCCTTTCCCGAACTTATGTTTGACAATCTCTCCGATCGTTTAGGCGGCGTATTTAAACGACTACGCGGCAAGGGCAGGCTTACGCCGGACGATGTCGATGAGGTGATGAGCGAGATCCGTACTGCACTTCTCGAAGCCGACGTCAATGTTGGCGTTGTTCGCAACGTGATCGAGCGCATCCGTGTGCAGGCTGTTGGCACTCAAGTTTCCGAAGCGCTCGATCCTGGCCAACAAATCATCAAGATCGTCAATGCCGAACTCATTGCGATGCTTGGTGGCGAGACATTAAAAATTACATACGCATCGCACCCGCCAACGGTCGTGCTCATGGCTGGTTTGCAGGGCTCTGGTAAAACGACCAGCGCAGCCAAGTTGGCGGCATGGTTTAGGTCGCAGGGTCGCAACCCACTATTGGTTGGTGCCGACTTGCAACGCCCTGCAGCGGTTGAGCAGTTGCGGGTACTTGGTGCACAAATTGGTGTGCCAGTTTTTTCAATCGCTGGTGATCCAGTTGCTACCGCCGCTGCTGGTTTGGCAGAAGCACAGCGCCTTGGTCGCGATGTTTTGATCGTCGACACGGCCGGACGCTTGGCAATAGACACCGAGATGATGCAACAAGTCGCAGACATCTCTAAAGTTGTCTCGCCTCACTACACATTCTTGGTAGTCGATGCAATGACCGGTCAAGATGCGGTCACAGTCGCAAAAGCATTTGACGAAACACTGGCGATCTCTGGCGTTATTTTGTCAAAGCTGGACGGTGATGCGCGTGGTGGTGCTGCACTGTCGGTAAAAGAAGTAATCGGCAAGCCAATCGCGTTCGCTGCAACAGGCGAAAAGATCGATGCGTTTGAACAGTTCCATCCGGATCGCATGGCTAGTCGAATTCTTGGCATGGGCGATGTGCTCACACTGATCGAGCAAGCCGAAAAAGTATTTGAAAAAGATCAAGCAGAGGCAACTGCCGCCAAGTTGATGGACGGCGATTTTACGCTCGACGATTTCTTGGATCAGTTGCAACAACTGAAGAAGATGGGGTCGTTGTCGAGTGTGATGGGCATGCTGCCGGGTTTGCCAAAAGAAGCAAAAGACGCGCAGATCTCAGACGACATGGTCAAGGTGACCGAAGCAATTATTCGTTCGATGACTGCCGAAGAGCGCCGCAAACCCGAGATCATCAACGGCTCTAGGCGCACCCGAATTGCGAAGGGTTCTGGTACCCAGGTCTCGGATGTAAACAAACTCGTTAAGCAGTTCTCCGAAATGCAAAAGATGATGAAGCGCATGGGCGGCGGAAGTGGCGGCGGAAAAGGCAAAGGAAGTGGCAAGGGAAGTGGTCGAGGTGGGCTAGGTGGACTTGGCGCGATGTTCGGAGGAGCCCCGGGAGGTGCATCGTCGGGCGATATCGATTTGGCTGCGGCGTTGGGCTCACGCCTTCCGCCCCGATAGCCTGCAGGTCATGTCAGTAAAGCTTCGCCTCACCCGAGTGGGCAAAACCAAGCAACCGCATTATCGCATCGTTGCTGCCGATACCCGTTCTGCCCGCGATGGTCGCTTCCTCGAAATCGTTGGCAACTATCACCCACAGTCCGAGCCATCCGCTCTGACAGTTGACAACGCAAAGGCCCTCAAGTGGCTCAAGCAAGGTGCATTGCCAAGCGAGCGTGTCAAGAAGTTATTCGAAATTTCTGGTGCATGGGCAGAGTTCATGGCTACAAAGCCTGCCAAGACCGCTAAATAATTCGGTCATCTGTATCTACCGTGACTGACTCGGCAAATCTTATTCCTGCTCCAGTAGCAACTGCTGTGCTCGACCATGTCGTGCGCTCAATTGTTGACAACCCAGATGCAGTTCGCGTCGAGGGTGTAACTGACGGAGACAAAATTGTTCTTGAAGTTCGCGTTGGTGAAGGCGACCTTGGTCGTGTCATTGGTCGTCGTGGCCGCACTGCAATGAGCATTCGCACGGTTGTTCGTGCAGCCGCAACACGCGATGGCGTGAATGTCGATGTCGACTTCGTCGACGACTGATCAGCAGCCACCTACAGGCCTGTTGCATGTAGGTCGCTTAGGGCGACCCCACGGAGTTCGTGGCGAAATGTATGTCGATATTTTCAATAGTCATTCCAAACGTGTTGCCGTCGGATCCAAACTCTGGGTTGCCGGCAAGTGGTATGAAATCTCCAAATCAAAAGCTCAGGCTGAGCGTTGGTTGATGACATTTAAAGATTTGGATGATCGCAATATTGCCGAGCGTCTCACAAACTCTGATGTGTACGGCTATCCAATTGATGATCCATCGGTGGTGTGGGTACATCAGATGGTTGGGTCAACAGTTGTCGATACACAAGGAAACAATTACGGCGTGTGCGTTGCAGTGATCGATAACCCGGCTCACCCAATTATGGAACTCGAATCTGGCGCGCTCGTTCCGACACCATTCATCGTTTCCAACGTTGATGGTTGCATCACCATTGATCCTCCAGAAGGTTTGTTTGATCTTGGGGAAGAGTCATGAGACGCAAACATGCGAATTGACGTATTCACGCTGTTCCCACAGTTGGTCGACAACTTCTGCTCAGAGAGTTTGCTCGGTCGAGCACGCAATGAAAAATTGGTCGATGTACGGTCCCATGACTTGCGCGAACACACAACCGACGTTCATCATTCGGTAGACGACGCACCGTTTGGCGGAGGCGCCGGCATGGTGCTGCGCGCCGAACCAGTATTTGAATCGTTCGAAAAATCTGGTGCACCACGTCCGCTTCTGTTGTTGTCGCCGGGCGGTAAACCATTTGACCAATCATTTGCAAACAAACTTGCGAGCCTCGAAGGCTTCAGTCTGTTGTGCGGCCGATACGAAGGTGTCGATCACCGGATTCGCGAACACTTGGTTGACGAAGAAGTATCGGTGGGCGATGTTGTGCTCGCTGGTGGCGAAGTGGGGGCGTGTCTCATTATCGAAGCAGTGACACGATTACTGCCTGGAGTCATGGGCAACGCGATGTCGCCGGTGACGGAGAGTTTTGGGGCGTCGGGTTTGCTTGAAGAGCCGCATTACACGCGCCCTGCTTCCTTTCGGGGCTGGCAAGTGCCAGAGGTGCTGCGCAACGGTAATCACGCTCAAATCGAGCGTTGGAGACGCGCTCAGGCCCTCCATCGAACCCTGGCAAAGCGCCCCGATTTGGTGGAATTACGCGGAGGAATCACGAAAGACGAGCAACGCTTGTTGGAAGAGTTCCCGCCAAGCCCGTATCCTTCTAAGTTCACTATCTGAACAGGACATTCCCATGAAGACCACCGACATCGTCGACAATCAGTTCAAGCGCACCGACATTCCAAAGATGGGTCCTGGCGATGAAGTGAAAGTGCACGTACGCGTTGTTGAAGGCGGCAAAGAGCGCATTCAGATGTTTCAGGGCAACGTCACAAAAATCACTGGCTCTGGCATCGCCGAGTCGTACACGGTTCGCAAGTTGTCCTACGGCGTAGGAGTAGAGCGCACGTTTCCAGTGCACAGTCCATCGGTTGCCAAGCTCGAGATTCTGAAGCGTGGCGACGTTCGCCGTGCCAAGCTCAACTACTTGCGCGAGCGCACCGGTAAGGCTGCCAAGGTTCGCGAAAAGCGCGACGACCAGTAATCGTCACATTCGACACTCTCGAATACACATTGAACACAGACGATCTCGAAAACTTCGAGGCCGAGCGCGAACTGCAGCTCGCACAGGAGTATCAGGCCGTTGTTGGCATGTTTAAATATGCCGTCGAAACAGATCGCCGTTTTTATTTGGCCAACAATGTTGATGTCAAGGTGATGTCCGAAGGGCCTCGTCCATTGATGGAAGTGGTGTTGAGTGACGCATGGGTATGGGACATGTACCGCACGAGCCGATTCGTACCGCGCGTGAGAGTGTTGAGTTTCAAAGACCTCAACATCGAAGAGCTGCCACCAATCGATCTCTAAAGGCGACTGCTGCTGCGCGTGTTGCGCGAGGCAAGTGGGCGGAAGATTTGGTGTCTCGGTGGTATGAGCAACATGGTTATGTAATTGTTGCGCGCAACTGGCGAAGTAAGCGCGGAGAGCTCGATGTTGTTGCGCGTAAAGACGGTGTGCTTGTGGTGTGCGAAGTGAAGGCGCGAGCGAGCAATGCTTTTGGCACTCCAGCCGAAGCGGTAACGCCAGCAAAGCAACTTAAAGTGCGCCGCGCAACTGCCGATTTTCGCGCCTCAATGCGTGAATCTAACGATCCGATTGCATCGTTGGTGAATGTGGTGCGCGCAGTGCGCTTTGATGTCGCGTGCGTACTCGGTACGCAGCTCGAAATGCTTGAGGATATTTTCTAGCTAGTAGCTACGAAGCAACTTTGGAGCGTCTGTCCCAACAGGCGCGGTGCCAGTGACGACGCAAATCGGTTGCCTCTGCTGGCACACATACGTAATGTCCCATCTTTTCGGGAATACCACGATTGCATCCTGGGCAGACATATGCCTTGAGTGCCTCATAGGGCTGCACTCGTTTGACCTGAATTTCGCCGTACAGGCCATCCCAGATTCCGGGCTTTTTCGTGCGCTTTGTTTTTGGTGCCATGTTGGGGTTATCCGGCAAATGCCCACGCCACAAGTAGCACCACTGCAAGTAGCGCGGACCCAACAATGAGGTAGTCACTCGTGCGCTTGACGTGTTTGCGATTCGGATTAAATCCCATCCGTTCAGTATCGTCTATGTCATGGGGATTTCGGGCGCACCAAGCAAATTTGAGACACTTCTTGTGACACGAGACAGTGGCATTGTCACAGTGACCATGAATCGTCCGTCCAAGAAGAACGCGGCCAATGCAACCATGTGGGCTGAGTTGCTTGCTGTGTTTCGCGAGGTCGGCAATAACGAGCAAGATCGCGCGATGGTGCTCACGGGTGCCGGCGAAGCTTTCTGTAGTGGTGCCGATTTGGGTGGTGGAAACTCTGAGGGCACTCCCGATCCGCCAGTCAATCAAAGCAGGCTTGCGTCGATGCGCCACATTGCCGATGTGTGCAATGCACTCGCGCGTATTCCGCAGCCCACTATTGCCAAGGTTCGCGGTGTTGCAGTAGGCGCAGGGTGCAACATGGCGCTTATTTGCGACCTGGTTGTTGCTTCAGACAATGCTCGATTTTCTGAGATATTTGCCAAGCGCGGTTTGTCGCTCGACTTTGGCGGTTCATGGGTGTTGCCGCGCAGGGTTGGTTTGCATCGTGCAAAAGAACTCGCGTTTTTCGCCGACATCATTGGCGCTGCCGAGGCCGAACGAATTGGTCTTGTCAATCGAGTGATTGCAGATGCACAACTCGATGCATTTGTGCATGACTGGGCAACACGTCTTGCTGCCGGTCCGCCGATTGCATTGGCGCAAACAAAGCGACTGCTCAATAACTCAACCAATATCACGCTTGAAGAGGCGCTCGATGACGAGGGTGCCGCACAGGCGGTCAACTTCGGCACCAAAGACACGGTCGAAGCCATGACTGCGTTTATTGAAAAGCGAGAACCACGCTTTACTGGCCGCTAGGTCGAGGCGCTCATCAAGATAATTCAAACAAGTAGAATTACGTTCGTGCGAACACGAATGGTTTTGGCTTCGGCTGCCATTGTGTTGGCTGGCGTTCTGTTTGCGCCAATATCTTCTGTTGGTGCAACCGTTCCTCCCGCGCCACCTATTGACACGACTGCGCCAGTAGTTATTAATACCAGCGACTCAGTGCCCGACGAGCAGGGTGATTTCAGTGGAGTTGTAGAAACGACGTTGCCCATCAACTCTTCTGCTACAACATCAATTCCTGCAGGTTGTGTGATACCCATGGCGCCACAGATGGTATTTGTGGGTGAGTTGTTGTCAATTGATGACACGACTGCAACCTTCCGAGTTATTCAGGTGCGGGCGGGTACTGCAAGCGGCTACATCAATAATGACAACGTAGAAGTGCGCTACGGACAGGACACAAAGTTTCTCGAAGAAGGTACTCGCTATATCGTTGGTGCGGCGAGTGATCCATTTTCTCCATTGCTTGTTTCTAAGGTTCGCGAAAATGCACCGCTATTTGGTGGAGACGCGGTGGTGGGTATCGACGGTGCAACCGGCGCATGTCCAAATCTCGAAGATCCAGTACGTACATTGTTTGAAAACGGCACGAGCATCGACACGGGCGTTCTTGGTCCACTACTCGATAACAAGTTGTTGATTGTGCTTTCAATTCTGATCGCAATTGC
>DFDK01000037.1:33463-35573 GCA_002367695.1 Acidimicrobium sp. UBA3029
TCCAAGGGAATACGTCGTCGTCGAGCAAGTAGTCAGCGAACAAAGCCAGGCGCTGCGCCGCGAAAAAAACGCGATTAGTTTTTGAAGGCAGCCGTTGCTGCCGCGCGCAATTCGGTCACCGCGTGTTTAAGACCCTTTGGTTCTTTAAACAATGCGCTACCTGCAATCAAAACATTTGCGCCAGCCGCTGCTGCTCCAGCAATTGTTTTCGGGCCAATGCCGCCGTCAACTTCAACATTGACCACGTCTTCTAATCCAGCTTTGCGAATCATCGCGCGTACTTCGGCAATCTTTGGTTCCATAGTCGCGATATAACTCTGGCCACCGAAGCCTGGGTTGACAGTCATGACCAACACCATGTCGACAAGGTCGAGCACATCGGCAACTACGCTCGCCGGCGTTGCAGGGTTGAGCGCAACAGCGGCAGTTGCACCAAGTTCGCGGATATTGCCAAGTGTGCGGTGCAGGTGTGTACAGGCTTCTGCGTGCACGATGAGGCGTTGGCATCCAGCTTCTACATAACGCTTGGCCATTACGTCTGGTGTAAGCACCATGAGGTGGGCTTCAAATGGCAATTTTGTGAGCGATCGCGTTGAGGCAATGATGTCTGGACCAAACGTGAGGTTCGGTACAAATTGTCCGTCCATCACGTCCCATTGAATGAGGTCGACGCCCGCTTCGTCGAGGGCCACTATTGCCTCGCCGAGTTTTGAGAAGTCAACGGGAAGTACGGATGGTGCGATCTGTATTGGCAACGTCACGTAAGTCATCCTAGTTGGCTTGCATTTGGGTCGTAGCATGAGTTGCAATGAATACGCAACAAACACCGCATCAGCAAGTCACAATCGAGCGCTTAGTTGCAGGTGGCGATGCGCTTGGTCGGCTCGATGATGGGCGAGTGGTGTTTGTGCCTGGCGCACTGCCGGGTGAGGTCGTTGACATTGCGATCACACAGTCAAAAAAAGATTTTGCACGAGCATCTGTGCAGCATGTAGTCACCGCATCGCCCCATCGGGTAGCTCCACCATGTGAGCATGTGGCCCGCGGTTGTGGCGGTTGCTCGTGGCAGCACCTTGCAACTGCCGAGCACATGAACGCCAAAGTCGAGATCGTGCGCGAGGCATTGCGACGCAATGGCAAGATCGAAACGCTCGAAGTCACTGCAGGTGGCTGTGTGCCTCCAACAGCCTCGCGTACAACATTGCGCATGGCCGTCACCCCAGACGGTCGACTCGGTTTTCGTCGCGGTGGTTCACACGATGTGATCGATACACCAACTTGCCTTGTTGCGCATTCGTTGCTCAACGATTTTATTGCTGATGTGCGTATCACTGGTGCAACCGAAGCAACATTGCGCTGCGGTGTTGCGACTGGCGAAGTTGGTATCTGGTTGCACGACGAAGACGGCGAAGATGTGCATGGTGCAACTGTTACTGGTTTGCCATCGCATGTAGTTGTAGGCCGCAAAGCGATGCTGCACGAAGTTGTGCAGGGTGTTTCATTGCAGGTTTCAATGGCCTCGTTCTTTCAGGCGTCTCAAGTTGCAGCCGAATTGCTCGTATCTGCTGTTAACGATGCAGCTGGCGATGCAGCATTATCGGGCGAATATGGACCGATTATTGATGCTTACGGTGGCGTTGGACTCTTTACTGCAACTCTTGTCGACACCGACACACCTGTAGTGCTCGTTGAATCCAATCCGTCAGCTTGTTCCGATGCCCGCAGTAATTTGCATGACCACGATGTGTCGATCGAACAGATTGCAGTCGAACAGTGGCGTGTGCAAGACGCCGGACTCGTAATTGCAGACCCTGCGCGCAACGGACTTGGTGCAATGGGTGTAAATGCCGTGGTTGCCACCGAGGCCAAGCGCATCGTGTTGGTCAGTTGCGACGCAGTTGCTGGAGCTCGCGATATTCGGTTGTTGCTCGATGCGGGCTACACATGCGAAGGGGTCACGGTCCTCGACTTGTTTCCAAACACGCCACACGTTGAAGTGGTGAGCTCGTTTAGTCGAACTGGTACGACAAAATAAGTGCCCCCCCTCGGATTCGAACCGAGGACCTGCGGATTAAGAGTCCGTTGCTCTAACCAACTGAGCTAGAGGGGC
>DFDK01000037.1:35885-37284 GCA_002367695.1 Acidimicrobium sp. UBA3029
ACGAGGGGTCTCGAACCCCCGGCCTCCAGGACCACAACCTGGCGCTCTAACCAACTGAGCTACGCCCACCATGACAAAATCAGTGTAGGCTGTAGATGACAAAATTATTGGAGTTGATAACTATGTCAGCGATGGATTCCACGCTGCGAGCTTCTTTGGCCAGTAAAGCCAAAGAGATAACCACACGAGAATTGGCCACGTATGCCGAGCGAACGGCTGGATCACAAAAAGCCAACGCCCGCGCACGCAAAGTGTTGCCGCTCGGAGTTCCCTCCAGCTTTCAGGCCTATGACCCATACCCGTTAGTCATTAGTTCGGCAGATGGCCCCAAGATGTTTGATCTCGATGGCAATCAATACACCGACTACGACATGGGTTTTGGTGCATTATTTGTTGGGCATCGTCATCCTGAAGTTATGAAGGCCATTGATGCACAGCTCATAAATGGCACATTGTTTGTCAACCCATGCGAGGCCAACGCCGAAGTAGCCGAATTGCTGGCTGCTCGCTATGGCCTTCCAATGTGGAGATTTACCAACTCGGGTACCGAATCGACCATGGATGCCATTCGTGTTGCTCGCGCTGCCACCGGTCGCGAAAAGATCGTCAAGGTAGAGGGCGGATACCACGGACACCACGATGAAGTGATGGTTTCGATGAAGCCGCCGCTACATCTTGCCGGCTCAGCCGATGCACCAAATTCAGTGCCGGCATCTGCGGGTATTTCATCGTCTGTTGTTAAAAACACGATTGTCATCCCATACAACGATGCTGCCGCACTCGAGCGAGCACTCTCTTCGCGCGAAGTTGCGTGTTTCATTGTTGAGCCAGTAATGGAAAATATCGGGATCTGTCTGCCACAAGATGGCTATCTAAAACAAGTTCGCGAGATCACGCAGCGCTACGGCACGCTGCTTGTGTTCGATGAAGTGAAGACAGGCATTACTGCTGGCTGGGGTGGAGCATCTGGTTTTATTGGAGTGCAACCAGACTTAGTTGCACTCGCCAAATCAATTGGTGGCGGATTGCCACTTGGTGCTTTTGGTGGCAAACAGGAATATATGGACTTGATTACCGAAGGAAAAGTTGTACACCTCGGTACATACAACGGTAACCCGTTGTGTATGGCAGCAGCATTGGCTGTCTTGCGAGATATCTGTACGCCCGAAATGACACAAATCACTATTGCTCGCAACTCGATGCTCGTTAACGCTGTCGAGGGCATCATTACCGAAGCATCACTTCCTGCACACGTGGTGCAGTTCGGTGCAAAAGGTTGTGTCACGTGGGCACCAGAACAAATTCGCAACTATCGCGATTATAAAGCAACCGATTTCGATCTCGCATTTGCGCAGTGGATTCACGGCATCAATCGTGGCGTGATGTTGCCACCCGGCCT
>DFDK01000037.1:37542-43977 GCA_002367695.1 Acidimicrobium sp. UBA3029
TACGCCGATGTGTTTCAAGAATTCGTTGACGAACTTCTCGCGTGACTAGTGCGTGACTAGTGCATGACTATCGTCACGACTGGCCTTGTGCGCAAACTTGCGCGAGGCGTAGTTCGTCGGTGCGCATTGTGCGGTGGCAAGGGCGCATTTTTTAACGGGTGGTTTAAACATTCAGACCGCTGCAAAACGTGTGGATTTTTTTGGCAGCGCAATCTCGAAGGATTTCAGCTCGGTGCAGCTGCGATGAATATCATCATGACGGGCGGATCACTGTTGAGCGTTATGGGCGCAGGAGTGGTACTCACATATCCAGATATTCCGATTTGGCCGATGTTGATTGCAACTGTTGGAGTTGCGCTTCTCGTCGGCATCGGTGGATACCCAACGAGCTACACCGTGTGGTTGGCTGTTGATCTCACAATGAATCCGCCCGACGAGACCGAACTCGCCGACGCTGCCGCGCACGCGTAGTTTCCAAACCACTAGTTCGGTTGAGACCGAACACTCAAACCCAAACCCAGTAAGGCTTTGAGAATGCTTGACCGAACACCTGTTCGTGTGTAAGGTCAAGACATCCCAAACGGGAAACTCATCTCCACATATTAATCAAACCCCGCAACACCCCATCTTTAGGGTGCCAAGTCAGCCCAGAAGTCAACATCACTACTACACACACAAATAGAAAGACAGGAAGGCCCATCATGGCTAGCAAAGAAAGCAAGCACCACGAAGTAAAAAACAATTCCAACGAATCAGTGAGTGACCGCATGAAGGCACTTGACATGGCTCTTGGTCAGATCGACAAGCAGTTCGGCAAGGGCTCGATCATGCGCATGGGCGAAAAAGATTCCATGAAAATCGCATCGATTCCTACCGGCGCACTTCCACTCGACATCGCACTTGGCGTCGGCGGTTTGCCGCGCGGTCGTGTCGTTGAAATCTTCGGCCCTGAGTCATCGGGTAAGTCAACGCTTGCAATGCACGTGGTGGCCGAAGCCCAACGCAATGGCGGCATCTGCGCCTATGTCGATGCTGAACACGCGATGGACCCCGTGTACGCAAGTGCAATTGGAGTCGATATCGACAACCTCCTGATCTCTCAGCCAGACACTGGTGAGCAAGCGCTCGAGATCGTCGACATGTTGGTTCGCTCCGGCTCGCTCGATGTCATCGTGATCGACTCGGTAGCTGCACTTACACCACGCGCAGAAATCGAAGGCGAGATGGGCGACAGCCACATGGGTTTGCAGGCTCGTCTGATGAGCCAGGCATTGCGCAAGCTCACTGCAAACCTCAACAAGTCCGACACGATTTTGATCTTCATCAACCAGTTGCGTGAAAAGATTGGCGTGATGTTCGGTTCACCAGAAACAACTACAGGTGGTCGTGCGCTCAAGTTCTATTCGTCGGTTCGTCTCGACATTCGTCGCATCGAATCAATCAAAGATGGCGTCGAGATCGTTGGATCACGCACACGCGTCAAGGTTGTCAAGAACAAGGTTGCTCCACCATTCCGTCAAGCCGAATTCGACATCATGTACGGTAAGGGCATTAGCCGTGAAGGCGCTGTGCTCGACATGGCAGTCGAAATGGGCATTGCCAAAAAGTCTGGCGCATGGTTCACCTACGACGGCGAACAAATGGGTCAGGGTCGCGAAAATGCCAAAAATTTCCTGCTCGAAAATCCAGAAATCATGGTTCAGATGGCCGATCGTGTGCGCCAGCAGGCTGGCATTGGCGTAGACGCCGACGCACCTGCCTTCACCGAAAAAGACGACGAGCCAATCGATCTCGACTAGTCAATTACAAGGTTTCCTGTCGGCGAGTGTCCCTACACATTCGCCGACAGGGCTGCCATTTCGCCATATTCACAAAATGTGTGGCGGTAAACTTAGAGACCTGTGACTCGTAAATATGTTGTGCGCACCTTTGGGTGCCAGATGAATGCTCATGACTCCGAGCGCATCTCTGGGTTGCTCGAGCAAGACGGTATGGAACGAGCTGAGAGTGAAGACGACGCAGATCTCGTAGTTCTCAATACCTGCTGTATTCGTGAGAACGCCGATGAAAAGTTGTACGGCAGTCTTGGTTGGCTCAAGCCTTGGAAAGAAAAGGGCATTGAGTTGGGTCGCGAGCGCCAGATCATGGTGGCGGGTTGCTTGGCTCAAAAAGACAAAGATCAGGTGCGTAAGCGCGCACCATATGTCGACGTAGTAATGGGTACACACAACGTTCATCGCGCGATTGACTTGCTTGAGCACGCATCGATGCGCGGTGGTATCACCGAGATCTTTGATGAAGCAGTGATCGACGACCACGCGCTATTTCCAAGCGCGTTGCCGGTCCGCCGAGAGCGTTCCTACAACGCCTGGGTGACTATTCAGATCGGTTGTGACAACACCTGCACCTATTGCATCGTGCCCAGTGTGCGTGGCAAAGAAATCAGCCGACCATTTAGCGACATCGTTGACGAGGTCGCAGCGCTAGCACGCGATGGTGTCACAGAAATCTCTCTGCTCGGTCAAAATGTCAACAGTTATGGTCGCGATCTTTCGCTTGACGCTCGTCGTGCTGGCGATACAGAGATCAAATTGCGTCCACAATTTGCCGAATTGCTGCGTGCCGTTGGCGCAGTTGACGGCATACGACGGGTGCGTTACGTGAGCCCGCACCCCAAAGACATGAATCTTGAGACACTCATGGCAATGGCCGAGACACCTGCTGTGTGCGAGCACTTGCATTATCCGTTGCAGTCAGGCTCTGACCGTGTATTGACTCTCATGCATCGTGGTTACACCGCACAGAAGTATTTAGAGAAGATCGCGCAAGCACGTTCACTGATTACTGATGCCGCGGTAACTACAGACATCATTGTTGGATTTCCTGGTGAGACCGAAGCAGATTTTGTGCAGTCGCTTGAAGTTGCAGCCGAGGCGCAATTTGATTCGGCGTATCTGTTTATCTTTTCCCCACGTGAAGGCACTGAAGCAGCAAAGATGGCAGAGCACTTCATTGCTCCCGAGGTCATGTCAAGCAGGTACGACCGCATGAAGGTAGTGCTCGATCATTCGGCCATCATCAAACATGAGGCACGCATTGGCCGCATCGAGGAAGTGATTGTGGAAGGGCGAAATAAGCGAGACGCCGACGCGTTTACGGGCCGCACTCGCCAAAATAAGTTGGTGCACTTCAAGTCAGCAGACGCATTGCGTGCCGGCACATACGCAACGGTCGAGATCACCTCTGCTGCCCGTTTTCACTTGTCAGGTCAATTAATTGAGGTTGGCGCAGAGCCAACTCACAAGGTGCGTCTATCGGTGCAGGCTCTGTGAAACCAATCGTGATACTTGGCCCTACGGCCAGTGGCAAATCTGATGCAGCAATGGCTGCTGCGCAAGTCAATGGCAATACCCACATCGTGGTGTGCGATGCAATGCAGGTGTACAAACGGATGGATATTGGCACTGCTAAGCCGACTACAGACGATCAACAACTTGTAAATCACCATTGCATTGACTTGGTCGAGCCGAGCGCACGCTTCACAGTGTCTGATTATCAAAAGGATGCTCGTGCCGCAGTGGCCAAAGTGCACGAACTGGGTGCCAACGTCTTGGTGGTTGCCGGTACAGGCTTGTATCTCACATCACTCATTGACGAGTTGAGTTTCCCTGGTGAATGGCCTGCAGTGCGTGCCGAACTGCAACGCGAGCCAGACGTTGCGGCACTCTATTCTCATCTCAAGGCACTCGACCCCGTGGCGGCAAAAAATATCGAGCGCAGTAATCGCCGACGTATCGAGCGCGCACTTGAAGTGTGCATCGGTAGTGGCAAACCTTTCAGCGACAATGCACCAGGCACTGGCGCATACCCCGACAATGGTGTGGTGCAGATTGGTTTGCTCTGGCCGCGCGACGTGCTCGTTAAGCGAGTCGAGTCGCGAGTGAAAGCGATGTTGCAACGAGGTTTTTTGGAAGAGGTTGCACAATTACGAAAAGACGGTGCAATGTCGCAAACAGCACGTCAAGCACTTGGCTACGCAGAGCTCAACCGACATCTCGACGGTAAGTGCACGCTCGATCAAGCGGTTGGCGATATCGTCACCCATACCCGTCAATTTGCGGTGCGCCAAGAACGTTGGTTTCGCCGTGACCCCCGCATCCGTTGGGTGCATATTGAAAAAAATCCTATAACTGAAATTGCTCCTATCTTGGCCGAGCACTTGCGCTAGAACGTAGTGAGCATGTCGAGTCAAAATTCCTCAATCAAAGTCTCTGTTACCAAACACAATGGTTTAGGAAATGACTTTTTGGTGCTCGATCGGCGCGAGGCGAGTGCGCTCAGCAACGCTCAGGTTGCAGAGATTGATTGGCCAAACATGGCTCGTAATTGGTGCAACCGCAAGACTGGTATTGGCGCCGACGGTTTGTTACTGCTTGGACACACAGAGGCAAACACACTGACGATGCGCTTGTATAACTCTGATGGCTCGCTCGCCGAAATGAGCGGCAATGGCATTCGTTGCTTGGCGCAAGCTGCACATATGGCAGACGATTTGAAAACAGAAGCTATCTATTCAGTAGATACCGATGCGGGTGAGCGACGTGTTGTGGTGACGCCACAAGCTAATGATTCCCAAACAGTCGATGCGAGCGTTGATATGGGTCCAATCGGCACACTTCTAGAGCCAACGGGCTGGGCGACTCTTGAGTGCGACCCGATGCGACCAGTCATGCACATCTCGGTCGGCAATCCTCACTCGGTGGTTGGTGTGGAAGACGTTGCGATCGTGCCGCTCAAAGAGTTGGGCGAAAAAGTTCCTCAAATCAATCTGGAAATCATTGAGCCTGGTCCAGAAGTGAATGCCATCACGATGCGCGTGCACGAGCGCGGAGCTGGCATCACCCAGGCATGCGGCACAGGTGCTTGCGCGAGCGCGTGGGCTGCAGTGCAGTGGGGTCTTGTACCTAAAAGCGCGAGCGAAGTGATTGTGCACATGGATGGCGGCGATGTGAAGGTTCGTGTCAACGAACCAAAATCGGGCAGTGTGACGCTCATTGGGCCTGCGCAATTTATGTCAAAGCATGTTGTCGAGATTTCGTTGTGAGTAACCCATACCAGCAGGCGCTCGGGCGCACGCTGATCGATCGCACAATTCGCGAACGCATTGTGTTGGTGGGCGTAATTTTTGATGGTCATGATGAAAGTGAAACCGAAGAGAGCCTTGACGAGCTGGCTCAACTCATCGACACAGCAGGCGCAGTTGAAGTTGCGCGCATGACGCAGCGTCGTGACGCGCCAGACTCAACCTATTTTATTGGTAAAGGTAAAGCACAAGAACTGAAAGAACTCTGTTTGGCTGTCGACTCTGACACCGTCGTGTTTGATAACGAACTTACGCCTGGCCAGCAATACAACCTTGAAAAGTTGTTGGGTCGCACCGCTATCGACCGCACCGCAGTGATCCTCGACATCTTTGCGCAAAATGCGCACACGCTCGAAGGTAAAGCCCAAGTCGAGTTGGCTTTGTTGCGCTACAAGCTTCCGCGATTGCGTCGTGGAATATCCGAGGCCATGTCGCAACAGGGTGCTGGCATTGGCAGCCGTGGCCCTGGTGAAACAAAACTTGAAGTCGATCGTCGTCGTATTCAAGACAAAATCGCAAAACTTTCTCGCGACTTAGTCGACCTTGCAAACAATCGCCGCGAGCAGGCAAAGGGTCGCTCGCGTAGTGGGCTTGGTGCGGTTGCGATTGTTGGATATACCAACGCAGGTAAGTCAACGTTGCTCAATCACCTCACCGATGCAGGTGTGCTTGTTGAAAACCGATTGTTTGCAACGCTCGATCCAACAACACGTCGACTTGCGCTTCCGGGTGGTGAGCCAGTGCTCGTAAGTGACACAGTCGGTTTCGTGCGTCGACTTCCGCACGGTTTAGTCGAATCGTTTAAGAGCACGCTTGAAGTTGCTGTGCTTGGCGACTTATTGATTCACGTCGTCGACTCGACGGCAGTCGACCCTGCAGGGCAGATCTTGGCAGTGCGCGAAGTGCTCACCGATATCGGCGCTGGTGAAGTACCTGAGTTGCTCGTATTCAATAAAGCCGACATGGCGTCAGATGTGGCAGCACAGTTAGTTGCAAGCCATCCAGGCTCAGTTGCGATCTCTGCCGTTACTGGCACTGGAATAGACGATTTATTGCGTACTGTCGGAGATCGCATGCGGGCCATTTCGGTGGTGGTGGAATTGCTCATTCCCTACGACCGCGGAGACATCGTGGCTTCGGTGCATCGAGAAGGAGAAGTGGTGTCAACAGCAAACGAAGAAAACGGCATGCGTATCCGTGCGCGATTGGGCGATGCATCGACTGGACGCTTGTCGCAATTTGTTGTTGATCAATCAGGTGATCAAGCAGATGATCGAACGGTGGTTGCATCA
>DFDK01000073.1 GCA_002367695.1 Acidimicrobium sp. UBA3029
AATGCGATCAACTTGTCGGCATTTTCGAGACTGCGCACTCAAGGCGTCACTGCCGGAAACGTGATGGGCTAAGTTAGTTGTGTGTATTCATTAGAGAAGTTGCTGGCGACGGGAAAAGTGCTGTTGGCCGACGGCGCAACAGGAACAAACTACTTTGAGATGGGCCTAACGGCTGGTGAACCACCAGAGTTTTGGATCACTGATCATCCAGACCGCGTGATCTCATTGCACCAACAATTTGTTGATGCTGGAGCCGACATCATCCTTACCAATACCTTTGGTTGCAATCGCCATCGACTCAAATTGCACAATGCCCAGGCTCGTGTGCATGAACTGGCAAGTGCTGCAGCAGGGTTGGCGCGCAAAGTCGCCGATGGTGCTGGCCGTCCCGTGATCGTTGCAGGTTCAGTTGGTCCAACAGGCGAGTTATTTGAACCGCTCGGTGCACTCACTGAAGCCGAAGCGATTGACACATTTGCCGAACAAATTCAGGGCCTCAAAGATGGTGGGGCAGACGTGGCGTGGATAGAAACTATGTCGGCCCCCGAAGAAGTGCGTGCAGCAGCAATGGCGGCGATCAAGGTTGGGATGCCGTATGTAGCAACGATGTCGTTTGATACGGCTGGTCGCACGATGATGGGCATAATGCCGAGTGCGCTCGAACAAATTTTTGTAGGACTCGACCCTCAGCCGCTTGCGATCGGCGCAAATTGTGGTGTTGGCGCATCCGACATGTTGGTTTCAGTTTCCGAAATGAAGGGTTTTGTCACTCCAGTTGTTGCAAAGGGCAACTGTGGCATACCAAAGTTTGAGGGCGTGACCATTAAGTATTCAGGAACTCCAGAGTTGATGCATACTTACGCTGGAATGGCGGTTGACGCAGGGGTGCGCATTGTGGGTGGTTGCTGCGGCACGTCGCCCGAGCATTTAGTTGCGATGCGAAATGCTCTCGACACTCATGTGTCTGGTGCAGCGCCCACAACCGGAGAAATCATTGCCAAGATTGGCCCCCTTACCAATTCGGTGCCAACGATTGCAGACACATCCACCAGAGACGCTCGCCGCCGCCGCTAAGAGTCATTTATGGTCGTCCCAACTGTGGAATAGGGGCATTTGACATTGTCTCTGGATGGACCTAGGGTTTCCCCACTTGTCAACCGTGGCGAGAGCGGAAAGAATTTCGCTTAATTAAAAAGGGGAAATTTCAAATGGAAGAGCATGATGATTTTATTATTGATGTCTCACGTAGAAATTTTGTAAAGGGAGCTGGTGCGTTAGCAGCAGGACTTGGTCTTGCTGGTTTTAGTTCTGTCGGCGCTTACGCAGCCCCGATGGCCCCAAAAAAGGGCGGCACGCTCAAGGTAGGCATCGTTGGTGGCACTGACGACATCATTGATGCACAATACCTATTCAAACTCGCCGACGTACTTAGATTGAACATTGGCTGGGAGGGTTTGATGAACTTCGACAACAAGTTTCAGCCATCAACCGAACACGGTCTTGCAGAATCGGTCGAAGTGAAAAGCCTCTCCAAATATGTCATCAAGATGAAAAAGGGTATCGAATTCCATAACGGCAAGACAATGAACATGAACGATGTTATTTTCTCATGGCAGCGCCTGGTTGACCCAAAATTGCCAGGTACAAAAGGTTTGGGCCAATACCTCAGCCCAGCCGGATTGAAAAAGATTGATGCGAACACATTTGAGATGAATCTGTTGCAACCAAACGCTGATTGGCTCACCTCGATATCGCAGTACGCAAACACCATCGTTCCTGTCGGTTATACACGTAATGGCCCACAAGTTGGAACTGGGCCTTTCAAGCTGAAGAGCTTTACTCCTGGTGTCGAGAGCACGCATGTGCGCCATGCCAACTATTGGGATTCTGGCAAGCCGTATCTTGATGGTGTTCGGGTGATCAACTTCAGTAGCACTGATGCCCTTGTCAACGCATTGTTGGCTGGTCAGATCCATGCGGCTGTAGGCGTTCCAGCGGCTCTTGTTCCAGTGGTGAAGAAAAACAAGAAAATGAAGGTCATTGAAACATCGGCAGGAAAGATCGCTCCGATTGTTCTACCGATTGACGAAGCACCATTTAACGACAAGCGCGTTCGACAGGCTCTGCGCATGATTATTGATCGCAAAAAGATCATTAAACAGGCGCTCAGCGGACGTGGAACCGTAGCAAATGACGACTTCAGCCCACTCGATGCCAATTACAACGCAAATGGTTACGTCGCTAAGCAAGACGTGCCCCGTGCACTTGCATTGTTGAAAGCTGCTGGGTACTCCAAGTCAAATCCACTCAAATTCACCCTCTGGACGGGAAGCGACAACTTCCCCGAAGTGGCGAAGTCGTTTGCCGAGCAGGTCAACTCGCTGTCAGGCGGAGTTGCCAAGGTTGAAGTTGGAATTCCTTCCGACTATTGGGATACCAAATACATGGCAAAGAACGTCGGCGCGTACACCACGTACTGGAATCCAAAGCCATATTTGGTTCAGGCCGGCCAGATGCTCGACGTCTATGACGAGACGCACCTCGCGCCAAAGGGCTCTAACAACCCTTACCGCAAATGGTACGAACAAGCTCTTGCAGAGCGAAATCCTGCGAAGCGTCGTGCGTTGGTCAAGAAGATGCAGGCCTATCACAACGTGAATGGTGGGTACATCGTTCCTTTCTTCTTGAACGTGATTGACGCACACTCCACGAAGGTGCAGGGTCTCGAACAAAGGCCAGCATCATTGAATCTAGACACGTTCGGCATGCACTTTAAGCGAGTGTGGTTGGCGTAATTGCCGACTTGCAGTCGTTGACTGAAATTTATAGACAAAGCTGAATGAGTATTTTTAAGTTTGTGTTGAGACGCCTAGCCTTCGGGCTAGGCGCTCTCATCGCAATTTCTGCGGCAATTTTTTTTGTTACGCAAGGTTTGCCAGCAGACCCTGCAAAAACCATCCTCGGTCGCGATGCAACTCCGGAGAACTTGGAAGCTTTGCGAGCGATTTTGGGTCTAGATAGACCTCTGCTTTCCCAGTATTTTGGGTGGCTTACCGATGTCGTTCGTGGAGATTTTGGAACGTCATTCACTACGCAAATGTCGGTAAGCACGTACCTTGGACCACGATTCGGAAATTCACTTTTTATTATGTTGATCGGAACGATCGTGTCCATTCCGATCTCGTTGCTCCTTGGCGGCTATATGGCTCTCAAGCGAGACTCGTTGTTTGACTCAAGTAGTTCGTTTGCCACGCTGGTATTTGCTGCGCTACCCGAATTTGTAATGGGCACGGGCCTAATTGTGATTTTTGCAACGACGGTGTTTCAGTGGTTCCCTGCAGTTGTGTTCCTGGATGAGGGGGCCGCACCTTGGTCCGACCCGATGGGCGTCGTGTTGCCAATTACGACTCTCGTGCTTGGTTGCATTCCATATGTCTCGCGGACTATGCGGGCATCAATGGTCGAGGTGCTTGAAAGTGATTACATCGAGATGGCGCGGTTGAAGGGTGTCTCTGAAAGAAATGTGCTGTTGCGACACGCATTTCCTAATGCGCTAGGGCCAGTGTTCCAGGTAAGTGCGCTCAATATTGCGTATCTCGTTGGCGGTGCCGTCATTGTCGAACGACTTTTTAATTATCCGGGTGTAGGAAGTGCATTAACCGATGCCATTCGTGTCCGAGATCTTCCTGTTATTCAGTTTCTCTCGCTGCTGATTGGCAGCGTGTACGTTCTGACAAATCTCATTGCCGATGTCGCGACTGTGCTTGTAACCCCTCGATTGCGGACGACTCTCAAATGAGCACTATGGCTGAAGAAGTTTCCAAGAAAACAAACTTCCTTGCCTCGGCTTGGAAAATGCATCGTGCCAAAATCGGTTTTGCGATCACGCTTGTCGTTGTTGCGCTCGCTCTGGTCGGTCCATTTTTTGCACCCTTCACTGCAACCGAATTTGTCGACATGCCCAATACTGTCGAAGTTCCAGGTACTTTTTTTGGCACCGATTTTCTCGGACAAGACGTATGGTCAAGGTTTTTGCTAGGTGGCAGGTCAATCTTGTTTCTTGGCGCAATGTCAACGATCATCGGTGTGCTGATGGGGGCAATGCTCGGTGTTGTGGCGGCGTACGTAAAGGGTGCACTGAATTCGTTCATCATGCGAACGTTCGACATAGTCATCGCATTTCCTGGCATTTTGTGGGCTTTGCTGCTTGTTTCAATGCTTGGAAGCAGCAGTTTCCTGATCATTTTGGCGACAGTAGTTTCTACGGTTCCGCGAGTCGGTCGAATTATCTACGGTGCGGCGGTGGCCGTTGTGGAGCGAGATTTCGTTTCGGCGGCAACGGCAATTGGTGAATCACGCTTGCGGATTGTTTTCCGTGAGATTCTTCCCAACACGACCTCAACTTTGCTGGTAGAGACCAATTTACGTTTCACCTACTCCATCGGAGGGATTGCGTCATTAGCATTCCTCGGTTTCACCTCGGATCCCACAGGTGCCAATTGGGGAACGATGGTGCAAGAAAATAGCAGTGCAATTATTTTGCAACCGTGGGGCGTCATACTTCCTGTTATTGCGATCGCATTGTTGACAATAGGTACAGGGCTCATTGGCGATGCATTCTCCCGTGTTTCCGCAGGTATTGACCGGGGCCGTAATGACTAAGGGACTCCGAGTCACTGATCTTCGCCTAAACGTGTCGGCCACTGGCGATGACATCGTTGATGAAGTACGAATTTCAATCGAGCCGGGCAAAGTTTTGGCGCTTGTTGGTGAGTCGGGATCCGGCAAGACAACAGTTGGTCTCGCGGTTCTCGGTCATTCGCGGCGCGGGGTAACCATTGCTCACGGACGAGTCGAGTGCGCAGACACCGAGGTGCTCGGTTTAGACGACGATGCAAAGCGAAAAATTCGCGGTGAATTGGTGTCGTATGTGCCGCAAGATCCTGCATCGTCTCTGAATCCAGCTCTACGTATTGGCGTACAGCTGATGGAGGCTCTTGAAGTCCATGATTTTGGCGGATCAGTTGAGTCTCGCAAGGTTCGATTGAAGCAGATGATGGAAGAGGTGTTGCTTCCCACTGATGACGAATATCTTCTCCGTTACCCACATCAACTTTCGGGTGGTCAGCAGCAGCGCGTAGGTCTGGCCATGGCTTTTGCCTGCCGCCCTTCGGTCATTGTGCTTGATGAACCAACGACTGGTCTCGATGTTTCAACGCAGGAGCACGTGCTCAAAACCATTCGACAATTAACGCGAGATCATGGAGTAGCGGCGTTGTATATCACCCACGACTTGGCCGTTGTTGCAGACCTTGCCGACGACGTGGCAGTGATGTATGCGGGTCGAATCGTCGAGTGCGGATCTGTCAAGGACATATTCACAAACGCTGCGCATCCGTACACCAAGCATCTCGTGATTGCTGCTCCCGATATTGAAGGGAAAAAAGAAATAGTTGGGCTCGCTGGTCGCGCCCCCTCTCCCGGCAAGCGGCCTACTGGATGCTCATTTGCATTGCGTTGCGAATCAGCCGACGATGCTTGTCGCAGTGTATTTCCTGCCGAAGTTTCTGTTGCAACAGGGCACGTGACGAGATGTATCAAGATCGGAAAGTTGCCAAATGTTGTAGTGGTCAAGCCCCGTGCATCCCAAACAATTGAATCTGGTGCTTCGGTTGTTGTTCTACAAGACGTGAGTGCTGGCTATTCCGGAAAAGTGGTCGTTCACAATGTTTCTCTCTCAATCCGAAGAGGCGAGTGCCTCGCACTTGTGGGCGAATCTGGGTCGGGCAAAACTACCGTCTCGCGTGCGATTGGCGGATTGCACCGCGAATGGACTGGGTCTATGTCGTTCAATGGCGCAGAATTACAAAAAACAGCACGACGTAGAACATCTGGAGCTCGCCAAGGTATCCAATACATTTTTCAGAATCCCTATGGTTCGTTGAATCCACGGCGCACCATTGGTGAATCGATTTCCCGTCCATTGGCAATCATCGGTACTTCCAAGTCTGAGTCACGCAAGGCAGTTCTCGACGTGCTCGAAAAGGTAAACCTCCCTGGTTCATATGCGGGTAAGTATCCAGATCAGCTTTCGGGCGGCGAGCGACAGCGTGTTGCGATTGCACGTGCACTGGTAAGCAATCCAGTGGTCTTAGTGTGTGACGAGGTGACGAGCGCGCTAGACGTTTTGGTACAGGCCGCCATTATTGATTTGCTTGGTGATCTCCGTAAGCAATTGGGCTTAGCAATGTTGTTTGTCACGCACAATCTTCCACTCGTGCGCAGCATTGCTGATGAAGTGGCGGTGATGTCGGAAGGAAGAATCGTTGAAGTAGGTCCTGCAGAATCAGTGATCGGCAATCCGCAACAGGCATACACAAAATCGCTGATCATGGCGACACCGAGCATTGAAAGGTCGATGCGGTGAGTCGCGAGCTCTTAGTTTCACCGGGTTTTGAGAGTGTTGCAAAAGTGTTTAGCAAGTATCACAAAGACGAATTGGCTGGTGCATCATTTGCTGCAACGGTAAACGGTACGCAAGTTGTCGATTTGTGGGGCGGCGTAAAATCTGATGGCGCGCCGTGGAGTGACGACACGGTGTGCGTAATCGCATCTGGCACAAAGGGCATCTGTACCGTCGCGGTGCTGATGTGTGTCGAACGCGGTCTACTCAACCTCGAAGCACCGATTGAGTCAATCTGGCCCGAGTTTGCTGCAGGAGGCAAAGGGCAAGTACTTATTGGTGATGCATTGGCACACATGGCTGGCGTGCCAGGTATCGAGCGCAAGATCACTGCACAGGAAATTTCTGACCCAATTCTGATGGCTCAAATGGTTGCGCAGCAGCATCCGTTTGTGCCGGTTGGATCACCCACATATCACGCACTCACATTTGGTTGGATAGCAAGTGAATTGGTGAGACGCGTAGATGGAAGATCGATCGGCAAATTTGTGCGTGATGAGATTGCACAACCGTTGCAACTCGACTTGCATATTGGTGCAGCGGATGATGTATTGCCTCGCATCGCAAAGACCACTCGAGCGAAAAATTACAACTACACAGCGCTTTTGCCAGGCTCCGCTATCGACCCACGATTGTTGCATGTATACGGCATGACTCCAGTTGAACTTTCTGAATCTGCGGATTTTGCGAAGATCGAGTTGCCTGGTGGTGGAGGAGTAGCAAGCGCATATGCAATGAGTCGCTTGTACGCAATGCTGGTGAGTGGTGGTGAACTTGACGGTGTGCGCCTGCTGCAACCCGAGATAATCGAGATAGCAAGGCGCGAGCGCTCAGTAGGCAACGACGCACTCTCAGGACGACAATTGCGTTTTGGTATTGGTTTTGAGATCAACCCAAACCCTTCGCGACTCGGAATGGCTCCTGATGCGTTTGGCCACACAGGGGCAGGCGGGTCTACGCACGGAGCATGGCCAAGTATGAACACCAGTTTTTCGTATGCAATGCGCGAGTTTCAGACCGAAAACAGCGACTCTCGAGCATTTGAGCTACTCGATGTGCTCGACGAATGCGTGATGCGTCAGTTAAAGAAGAAGTAGCGCAGAGCGTTGTAGTTCTTTCATAACGTATGACACGCCAAGCGAAGATCAAGAATGGTTTTGCACCCAAAATTTGTGTGCGCTGTGGTCTGCCGTTTGAATGGCGCAAAAAGTGGGCTAAAAATTGGGCTGAAGTAAAATATTGCAGCACGCGGTGTCGCGACGACAAATGATGCAGTAGTTATTTGCCTTGCCACTTGGGTGGCCGTTTTTCGGCAAATGACGCCGGGCCCTCAACCGCATCCTGCGAATCAACTGCTTTTCGGTAGGCCACATTTACTCGCATCTGTTTCATTGCCTCTTGAATGTCAACATTTTCAAGTGTGCGATTGAGTTCGAGTACCGCAGCCACGCTGAGCGGGGCAGACAAACAAATTTCGGCAGCCAACTGACGCGCACTTGTCATCAGATCGGCGAGTGGTACGACACGATTAACGATGCCCCATGACTCTGCTTCAACAGCAGAAAGCCTGCGGCCCCCAAAGATGATTTCGTTAGAAAGTTGGCGGGGCATGAGGCGTGGTAATCGCACAGCGCCTGCGTCGGGCAACACACCTACGCGAGTTTCGGGCAAAAAGAATTGTGCGTGGTCTGCAGCAACGATGAAGTCTGCAGACATTGCAATCTCGAAACCGCCACCTACGGCCATGCCATTGACGGCCGCAATGATCGGCTTGTTGCGATTGGGCAACTCGGGGAAGCCGCCAAAACCACCCACTCCGTAGTCGGAGTCAAATGCTTCGCCGTCAGCAGCCGCGTTTAAGTCCCATCCAGCAGAGAAAAACTTTTCGCCTGCAGCAGTAAAAATGGCCACACGATGTGTTGAATCAGAGTTGAAAGCCGAGAAAATTTCACTCAGTTCTCGGCTCGTCGCTGCATCAATGGTGTTTGCCTTAGGGCGGTCAAGAATGATCTCGAGAATTGAGCCAGTGCCTGCAGGAGTGGTTGACGTGCTCGTTGTAATCGGCATCACATTCTCGTTTCGCTATTTGGTTTCTTCAATGAGCAGCGCGTCGACTGCAATCGCGGAAGTTGCGGTGGCGAGTACCGGATTGAGTTCGACTTCCACAACCGAAGAGCCTACGACAGCTTGTTGCAGTGCAGTCACTACGTCGACAAGGGCTTCGATATTGGCAGCAGGCTTGCCTCTATAGCCATTGAGAATTGGCGCGATACGAAGCTGTTGTAAAGCAGCACGAATGTCGGCGTTAGTCGCTGGCGCGAGCAAACACTGCGTGTCACGCCACAATTCGGTGAGTATTCCACCTGCTCCGAGCGTGATCATCCAACCAAGCGGGGCAGTGCGTCGAATACTCACCAGCACTTCGGCAACAATGCCAATGACGGTTTGTTCCACCAAAAAATCGGTGATGCTTGCAGGCATAGAGGCAATTGATGCCTCCAGTTGTTCGGCGCTTTGCAGACCAACAGCCACTGCACCAGACTCACTTTTGTGGGCAAGCCCCAGGCCCTTGAGGGTGATGGGGTAACCAATTCTTACTGCAGTGGCGACAACGGTTTCGCGAGTGCAGCGAGCGCCTTGTGGCACTGCAATGTTCCAGGTGCTTAAGCGCTCCTTTGCATTTGCCTCATCAACAATTACTGTTTCGCCAGGTGCTCTCACGTTTGCAGGCGCATTCTGTGGTACATGTTGTCCAAGCCACGCACAACGGTCAAGCGCCACGAGTGTCTCGCGCAAGCCTTGTGCTGGAGTCATGCCGAGTGCGGTGATCGAGTTGCGCATCGATTCTGAAAAACATTCTGGAATTGTGGCAACGATGATGCCGCGACGCTTAGTGATGTTGCTTGCTGCAGCAAATGCTTCGGCCGCCACAACCCAACTGCTCGCATCTTGATCGGGGCGTGGCGGTGCATCGAGTAATAAAATTGTTGCATCATGTTCGCCACGCATCGTTTCTGAAAACGTGCGAGTCATGGCTTCTTTATCGCCCCACATAAACGTGTGGTAATCAAAAGGATTACCTACAGAAACGAGTTCGGTCAGTGTTGCTTCGATGCGCTCACGTTGCTCGTCTGTGAACGGCTCGAAGACCAAATTGGTTGATTCAGACAGATCGGCAACAAGCGAAGCCTCTCCGCCCGAGCATGATAACGAAGCAATGCGGTAACCCGAGAGTGGCCCACCATTGTCGAGCAACTTGAGAGTCTCGAGAAGTTCTGTTGGTGTTTCTACAGTTGCTACGCCACAACGATTAAAGAATGCTGCATAAGCCTGACGATTGCCAGCGAGCGATGCGGTGTGCGATGCTGCAATCAGTGCACCAGCTTCAGACTTGCCGGTTTGCAATGCGACTATGCGCTTATTGCGCGAGAATGCCTCTTGGGCAAGTGTGGCAAAGCGAGGTGCGTCACGAATTGCTTCAATGAACATACCTATTGCGGTCACGCGCTCGTCGTGAATAAATGCCTCGAGCACATCTTCCACACCGCCACCTGCTTGGTTGCCAACAGTGACCATGTATGCCATACGTAAATTACGTTGTTGCATCGTGAGGTTGATTCCCACGTTGCCGCTTTGAGAGATCATGCCAACGCCACGGTCAACCGATACGCATCCGTGCTCGTCGGGCCACAGTGCAACGCCATCTAGCGTATTAATGAAGCCGTAGCAGTTTGGCCCAAGCAGTGGCATGTCGCCAGCAGTAAGGACAAGTTGTTGTTGTAGGTCAGTATCGCCGGTCTCAGAGAAACCCGATGCGTAGCACACTGCACCGCCAGCGCCCATCTTGCTCAGTTGTTGCACGGCGTCTAAAGTGAGGTGGCGGTTGACGGCAACAAATGCTGCGTCCGGCACGCCAGGTAAGTCATCGACTGAAGCAAAACACGTAATGCCATGCATTTCTTTGCGGGTCGGATGTACTGGCCAAATTTCGCCAGTAAAACCAAGTTTTTGACATTGCCTCACCACCGCAGCGGCAGGGTTGCCACCGATGACTGCGATGCTCTGTGGATTGAGCATGCGCGCGAGAGCAGTGTGCGCTTGTGGCATGTGTCAGCCACCAAACTCGCGCAAGAGACCGCGCGAAATGATGTGGCGCTGAATTTCACTGGTGCCATCCCAAATGCG